>JALSIX010000088.1 GCA_026989655.1 Caldilineaceae bacterium | reverse complement strand
CGGCCCCACACAGAACCGCACAGATGCCGATGACCAGAATGTCCAAAAATCGGTGACGCTGGGACCGGCTATGGCGGGGGTCTGGAAGCTCCTGAAAGTAGGTGATGAAGGCTCCGGTCTTTTCTTTTGGGGACATGGGCGTTCCTCCTGGAGGGTGGGTAGGTCTTGGATCCGCTCCGGCCCCCTCACCTTGCCATAAGAACGGAAAACTGGCCATTTTTCACGCGATTGCCCTGGCCCACCCCCGGTGAGGGGAGGGACCCACATGCCACATCCGCGGGGGGTGCACGTGCCCACCACCGCCACGGACCCGGCACATGTCCCACATGCCACATCCGCGGGGGTGCACCGGTGACCGACCCCACAGCCCCGTACGCAAACCCGCCGGAGACATCCCCCCTGGCTGGCCCAGGGGATTGACAGGGCTCGCAATTTTGCGTAAAATATAATTGCAAAATTGCGCAACATCGCAAAGCCCTTCCGGCCGGAGGGGGCCGGCGCCTCTCCGTGCGCTCCACCACGCCATGGCCCACCACATGGAACAGAGATCCACCCCCAGGGAGAGCTCCAGAAGACGAACGCTCCGGGACATCGCCGAGCGGGCCGGGGTCTCGGTATCCACGGTCTCCCGGGTTCTGAACGCCCAGGGAGGAATCAGTGCAGCCACCCGACAGCGGGTGTTGGAGGTGGTCCAGGAGCTGGGATACCGACCCCACGGAACGGTGCGTCGCCGCACGGCCCGGAGAACAGGCACCCTTGGCTTTGTGGCCCTGCGCGGAGACGCGCCCACCCACTTCACCACGGCCTCCCATCCTCTCGTCGGCGTCGATCGGGAGTGTCAACGCCGGGGCTATCACCTGATCACCACCTTCATGGACGAGGAGGCCCTCCAGCCCCACCGGGTCCTGCCCATGTTGGAGGAACAGCGGGTAGATGGCCTGATCCTGGTGGGTCCCAACCTGCCCCCGGCCTTCATCCGAAGCCTATATCACCATGGCGTCCCCTTGGTCCTCTTCGACAACCTCCTCCCGGAGAGCGATCTGGACTGTGTGCTGCACGAGAACGAGGAAAGCGTCTATCGGCTCACCCGCCACCTGATCCACGAACATGGACACCGGGCCCTGATCTTCCTGTCGGGCCCGGAGGAGTGGGTGAGCAGCCGAGAACGGGCCGCTGGATATCGCCGCGCTTGCCTGGAGGCGGGCCTGAAACCGGAGACGGGCTTCATGCCCGACACCACCTTTCAGACCGGGCACACCGCCATGCGGGACGTGCTGGAACGTCGCCCGGAGATCACGGCGGTGGTGGCCGTCAACGACGCGGTGGCCCTGGGCGCCATGGCCGCCTGTCGGGAGTTCGGTCGTCCGGTGCCCGAGGCAATGGCTGTGGTGGGCTTCGACGACGTGCGTTGGGCCGCCCACCAGGCTCCCCCGCTGACCACTGTCCGGGTCCACGGCGAGGCCATGGGGCGCGAGGCCGCCCGTCATCTGTTGGACCGGATCGAACACCCTGCAGACGAACATGTGCAGGTCTGCATCCGGGTGGCCACCCACGTGATCATCCGCCAGTCCTGTGGATGCCCGTCCCAGACGGGTGACGGAGATCCCGTCCCACCTGCTCAGGAAGGGAGGTGATAGGCGCCGAGAGCGATCGTGTGGCCCTCGCGAGCGATCTGTTTCCTCAGCGTGTTCAGTGGCTTGTGGACATCGATGCGGACCTTCCGGGATCCGGAAGGTCGAGATCCCTGGTGCCGCTCAGACGCAGGACACAAAAGGAGGGCAAAACATGCGACGTCTGTCTGTGTTCCTGGCCCTGTTCGCCGTCCTGAGCCTCCTGGTGGCCGCCTGTGCTGTGCCCGCTCCCCCTGCGGCCCAGACAGGCCCGGAGGAAGCCTCGGCCGAGGAGGCCGTCACCCTCACCTTCTGGACCGCGCCCAACCCCCTGCAGGAGGCCTTCTGGAAGGAGGTGGTGGACGAGTGGAACGCCACCCACCCGGCGATCCAGATCGACTGGCAGGTGATCCCCGCCGGCGCCAGCTCGGAGGAGGTGCTCCTCACCGCCATCGCCACCGGCACCGCCCCGGACATCAGCACCAACATCTTCTCCGGCTTCGCGGCCCAGCTGGTCTCCTCCGGCGCCATCGTCCCCCTGGACGAGCAGTTCCCGGACTTCTGGGAGCTGGCCGAGACCCGGAAGATGCGCAGCATCCTGGAGAAAGGGTGGGGCTACCAGGGCCACTACTACGTGCTGCCCCTGTACAACAACCCCATGCGCTACTGGTGGGGCACAGCCCTGCTGAACGAGGCGGGGATGGATGAGCCGCCCCTCACCTACGGGGACGTGAAGGCCCTGTGCGAGGCCATCAAGATCCCCGGGGAGCGGTACGCCATCATGTTCCCCAGCCCCAAGAACTGGTGGGACCGCTGGTTCGGCTTCCTGACCCTCTACTACGCGGCCTCCCAGGGTGCGCCCTACCTGGATGTGGAGAAGGGGGAGGTGCTCTTCGACAACGAGTACGGCATGGCCGTTCTCAACTTCATGAACGACATGTTCCGCAACGAGTGCGCGCCCACCGAGTCCCTCGCCAACCCCCTGGAGAACGGGCTGGTGGCCGGCTCGGTGCGGGGCCCCTGGTCCATCATCCCCACCGCGGAGAAGTTCCCGGACTTCGAGTACGTGGTGACCACGCCGCCGGTGCCGGACGCCTACCCCAAGGGCCAGCCGGTCTACACCTTCGCGGACACCAAGGGCATGGTGCTCTTCGCCCAGTCCCGGAACAAGGAGGCGGCCTGGGAGTTCATGAAGTGGTACTTCTCCGACGTGCAACACGATGTCTCCTGGCTGGAGGCCACCAACCTGCCGCCGGTGCGGGAGGACCTGACCACGAACTCCCTCTTCGCGGAGTACTTCGACGCCAACCCCAAGGTGAAGGCCTACGCGGAGGGCGTGCCCTACTCGGTACCGCCGGCCCTGACCCCGGCCACCATCGAGGTGCAGCGGCTCATGGGCCGGGAGATGATCGAGCCCATCTGGTTCGGCACCAAGACGCCGGAACAGGCCATGGCGGACGCGGTGAAGGCCATTGAGGACTACCTGGCCCTGAGCAAGTAGCCTCCACAGGGGGCCGTTCGGGCCGAGGAGAGATCCCGGACGGCCCCCTCTGTCCCAGTTCCCCTGGAGGTGACGCATGGCAACCTCCATCTCGGCCCAGGAGCGGGTGTCCGCCGGGCCGGCCAAGCGGCCACGCCGCATCCACTGGATCGCCTATCTCCTGGTCGCCCCCTACGTGATCTACAACCTGGTCTTCTGGGTCTACCCCTTTGTCTGGGGGCTCATTATCGCCTTCCAGGAGTGGAACATCGTCTCGCCCCGGAAGGAGTGGGTGGGGCTGGGCAACTTCCAGCAGGTGGTGACGAACTCCCAGTTCTGGAACGCCCTCTGGGTCACCGCCAAGTTCTGGATCGTCTTCCTGCCCGCGGTGACGGTGGCCTCCCTGCTCCTGGCCCTGATGCTCCAGCGGGTGAGCCATTTCCGGGGCTTCTACATCGCTGCGTACCTGGCCTCCTACACCATGGCCGGCGTGGCCTACTCGGTGGTCTTCATGCTGCTCCTCTCGGGCAATGGGCTGATCAACACCTGGATCTGGAAGCTGTTCCACGTGCGGGTTCCCTGGTTCACGGATCCCAGGCTGGCCATGATCTCCATCGCCATGGTGGTGGTCTGGAAGTTCGTGGGCTACTACGGCCTGATCTTCCTGGCCGGGCTCAACGCCATCCCCAGGGAGCTCTACGACGCCGCCGCGGTGGACGGGGCCAACGCCTGGCAGCGCTTCCTCCACATCACCATCCCCCTGCTGAACCCCTCCTTCACCGTGGTCTTCGTCTTCGCCACCATCCTCTCCTACGGCATCTTCACCGAGCCCTATCTGATCACCGGTGGCGGCCCCCTGGGCAGCACCCAGACCTTCATGCTGCTCATCTACCAGAAGACCTTCGAGAACCTGGAGGCTGGGCTGGGCTCGGCCATGGCCATCTCCATGGCGGCCCTGAGCTTCGCCTCCACCGGGGTGGTGCGCCGTCTGATCGAACGGGAGGTGGCCCTATGATCGGGAGCCTGGTCCGCAGCCGCAAGAACCGGCGGCATCTGACCTCGGTGGCCATCTACGCCGTCCTCACGGCCGGGGCCCTCTTCTGGCTCTTCCCCTTCGTCTGGATGTTTCTGGCCTCCATCAAGCCGACCGAGGAGATCTACACCCGCTTCTGGCCCACCCGACTGACCCTCGAACACTACCGGCTCGTCCTGCAGGGCGGGGTGGCCCTGCAGCGGCCCTTCCTGCGGGCCTTCTTCAACACCCTCTTCGTGGCCTCGGTGCAGACCGCGGCCATCGTCTTCATCGGGGCGATCACCGGCTACGCGCTGGGGCGGCTGGAGTTCCGGGCCCGGGACGCGCTCTTCAACGCCATCCTGTACCAGATGATCTTCCCGGGGATCCTCTTCCTGATCCCCACCTTCCTGCTGGTGCTCCGGCTCAACCTGATCAACACCTACGCCGGCATGATCGTCCGCTTCCTCACCGATGCCACCGGCGTGTTCCTCTTCACCCAGTTCTTCAAGACCATCCCCCAGGACCTGATCGACGCAGCCCGCATGGATGGCGCCGGGGAGTTCACCATCATCTGGCGCATCATGATCCCCCTCTCTGCCTCGGTGACCGCCTTCGTGGCCATCTTCAACTTCATGGCCCGCTGGGACGAGTTCCTGTGGAACCTGATCGTGGTCCGGGACTACGATCTGATGACCCTGCCCGTGCTGCTGGCCGTCTTCACCAAAGGCGAGTACGGGGACTACCCCGGCGCGCAGATGGCCGCGGCCACCATCCTGACGCTGCCCATCCTGCTCCTCTTCATGCTCTTTCGACGCTATTTCGAGGAGGGCATTGTCACCACCGGCCTGAAGGGCTGACCCCCTGGCCTCCCCGCGTCTCGGCGCCAGGAGGCCGGTGCCGAGCCAGGGTCAGGAGCCGGCAACGGCACGGTGGGCCTCTCGGAATCCGGTCCTTCACGGAGTTGCATCCACGTTCTGGGTCCCATACAATGGAACAGTTGCCCAGCCCCGATCCCGGCAACAGCCAGGGCGCACTGTGGGCAGGACCCCGGCGCGCACCGGCTCGAGCTGGTCCCGAGCTTCGGGGCCAGGGCCGGCGAGGCCCACGGGGGGCTTCCCGGGCCATGGCGAGTGGCCGGAGGTGTTCAGCTCCGCCCCCGTGGGGTCGAGCCATCTCCGGGAAGAGATCAACGAGCAAGACGAACCGTCGAGAACACCATGAGGCTGCAACGGCATCCCGCCAACCCCATCCTGCTGCCGGATCCGTCCTCGCCCTGGGAGAGCGTCAACGTCTTCAACCCAGCGGTGATCCACCACAACGGCCTGTTCCACATGCACTACCGGGCCCAGGGCCAGGACTGGGTCAGCCGCATCGGCTACGCGGTGAGCGCGGACGGCGTCCGCTGGAACCGGCTCCGCCATCCCGTGTTGGAGCCCAACGGAGATCCCCTGGAGCGCCGGGGAGTGGAGGATCCCCGGGTCACCTGCCTGGAGGGGGCCTTCTACATGTGCTACACCGCCTACGGCTACCTGGGGCCAGGCCGGGGCCTCCACCGGTTCCACGGCGCCACCATCACCCCCATGATCGCCCGGAGCACCAACCTGATCACCTGGGAGCGGATAGGTCCCCTGGTCCGCAACGAGGACAACAAGGACCATGTCCTCTTCCCCCGCCGGATCCAGGGACGCTACGCGCTCCTGCACCGCCGACGTCCGCGGATCTGGATCGCGTACAGCGACGACCTGGTCCACTGGAAGGAGGCCCACATGGCCCCCGTGTTGGGGCCTCGCCCAGGCAACCTCTGGGACAGCGTGGCCGTTGGGGCCAACGGCGTGCCCATCGAGACGGAACACGGCTGGCTGCTCTTCTACCACGGCTACAACGAGGAGCGCATCTACCGCATCGGCGTGGCCCTGCTGGATCTGGAGGACCCCGCCCGGGTCATCCACCGCCCTCGAGAGGCCATCCTCTGGCCCGAGGAGCTGTGGGAGGTGCGGGGGGACGTGGCCAATGTGGTCTTCTCCTGTGCCAACATCCGGGTGGGGGATCGGATCTACGTCTACTACGGCGGGGGCGACCACGTCATCGGCCTGGCCACCGGCTCCTTTGCCGAGCTGCTGGACTTCGCCCGATACGGGTGACTTCCGGCCTCCCGATCCCGTGCCACGGTCTTCGCAGAGCCCTTGCCCGCCATCGACGGAGGCCATGATGACCCTACCGCCCATCTCCGTGCCCGCTGCGGACATCCTCATCGTGGGCCTAGGGCCCGGCGACCCCGGCCAGGTACCGCTGGCCGTATGGCAGGCGCTCCACAGTGGACGTCGGGTGATCCTGCGCACCGGCCGCCACCCGGTGGCAGAGCTGCTGCAGTCCGAGCCCCTTCGGCTCCAGAGCTGCGACGACCTCTACGAAGCCCACCAGGAGTTCGCCCAGGTCTATGGGGCCATCGTGGAACGGGTGGTGGCCGCCGCAGCCCAGGAGGCCGTGGTCTACGCGGTTCCCGGCGACCCCTGGGTAGGCGAGGCCACCACCCCCCGGCTCCTCCACCAGGCCCAGGAGCAGGGCCTGGCCGCCCAGGTCCTCCACGCGGCCAGCTTCCTGGAGCCCGCCTTCGCCGCGGTCCAGGTCGACCCCATGGACGGCGGCCAGGTGGTGGACGCCATGCTCCTGGCCCGACAGCACCATCCCCAACTGGACGTGGGGCTCCCCACCCTGGTGGGCCAGCTCCACGCCCGGTGGCTGGCCTCGGATGTGAAGCTCACCCTGCTCAACGCCTATCCCCCGGACCATCCGGTCACCCTGGTCCAGGGGGCCGGGACCGCCGGAGGCCGGACGGCCCTCTTCCCCCTCCATGCCCTGGACCGGCGGGACGACTTCGACCACATGACCAGCCTCTACGTGCCTCCCCTGGACTTCGGCAGCAGCTTCTCCCATCTCCAGGAGATCGTGGCCCATCTGCGCGCGCCGGAGGGCTGCCCCTGGGACCGGGAACAGACGCTCCGCTCCCTGCGGGGCGCGGTTCTGGACGAGGCCTGCGAGGTTCTGGAGGCCATCGACGAGGAGGACGACGCCCACACGGTCGAGGAGCTGGGCGACCTCCTGCTGATCATCGTCATGCTGGCCCAGATCGCCACCGACGAAGGCCGTTTCCAGATGCACCACATCCTCCGCAATGCGGTGCACAAGCTGATCCGGCGCCACCCCCACGTCTTCGGGGACGCGGAGATCCGCACCCTGGACGAGCTCTACGCGAACTGGGACGCCATCAAGGCCCAGGAGAGGGCCGAGAAGGGCCAGAAGCACAGCCCCCTGGACGGGATCCCCGCGGCCCTGCCCGCGCTGGAGAAGGCCCGAAAGCTCCAGGCCAAGGCGGAGAAGGCCGGCCTCCTGTCTCCAGGGGACATCCACCCGGATCCCGGGCTGGAGGCGTGGCTTCCCGAAGGAAGCAGCCAGGAGGAGCTGGGGCGCCTGCTCTGGCGCCTGGTGGCCCTGGCCCGACGACGGGGCCTGGATCCCGAGACCGCGCTGCGGGAACACGTGGCCCGCATGCGCCAGGCCTTGGCCCACTCCGGCTCCACCTAGCCCCCGCAGTGGGCGATCCCCTGGGGGAGGGGCGACGCCGCGGCTGTGCACCGCGTCACGGCTCCGAACGCCGAGACCGGGCATCCTGGGCCGAGGGCGTTCCGTGCGTCCTGAGGCAGCTCGGGGGGCGCCGGTGTGGGCGGCTTGACAGACACCCTGGGCTGGCCCCATCCCCCGGCTCTGGAATCGGCAGGCCCTCTGCTATAATGGAGTGGGGCACGATCCCGGAAACACCACAGAGGACCACGCCATGGAGCACCGACGCATCCTGCTGGTGGAGGACGAACGGGCCGTGGCCCGGGGCCTGGAATATGCCCTGCGCCAGGAGGGCTACCAGGTGGACTGGGCCGCCAATGGCCAGCAAGCCCTGGAACTGGCCCGGAGCACCAACCCGGACCTGATCATCCTGGACATCCGCCTGCCCGACATCTCGGGCTTCGAGATCTGCCGGACACTGCGCCAGGAGGGAAAGCGCCAGCCCATCCTCATGCTCACGGCCCGGGACGAGGAGGTGGACAAGGTGCTGGGTCTGGAGCTGGGCGCGGACGATTACGTGGTGAAGCCCTACAGCCTCCGGGAGCTGGTCTCCCGGGTCCGGGCCCTGTTGCGGCGGGCCTACGGCGAGCTGGCCCTGGCCGGCACCCCCCAGGAGCGGCTCCTCTTCGGCGATCTGGAGATCGACGTGGGCCGGTTCCAGGTGCGTCGGGGAGGGCAGCCCGTGGACCTGACGCCCACGGAGTTTCGCCTGCTCCGCTACATGGCCAGCCACCCGGAACGCCCCTTCCGTCGGAGCGAGCTGGTGGAGGCGGTGTGGGGATACGACAGCGACATCAACAGCGAGCGAACGGTGGACGTGCACATCCGCCACCTGCGCCAGAAGCTGGAGGAAGACCCCACCGCTCCCCGCCACCTGGTCACCGTGCGGGGGGTGGGGTACAAGTTCCAGCCCTAGGGCGAGCTCCGGAACTCAGTCGGACCTGCCGGCCAGTCCCAGCTCCTGGGCAATGCCCTGCATGGCCTCCAGAACCCGGGCCACGTGCTCGTCGAAGGGCACGCCCAGCTCCTGGATGTAGGCCATGTTCTCCTCCCGGTCGATGGCCGCGGTGAAGCGGCGATCCTTCCACTTCTTCTTCACGGAACGGACCTTCACCTGGCGGATGTCCCGGTCGGGGCGGACGTAGGCACAGGCCAGGATCAGACCGGTGATCTCGTCACAGGCCAGCAGAGCCCGGTCCAGCAGGTTCTCCCGGGGGACGCCCAGGAAGACCGCGTGGGCGGCCACCGCGTGGATCAGGGGCTCTGGGTAGCCCCGCTCCCGGAAGAGACGGAGGGCCGCCCGGGGATGGCCGTTCTCCGGGTCGTCCATCTCGGGATAGCGCTCGTAGTCCAGGTCGTGGAGCAGGCCGGTGAGGCCCCACAGCTCCTCGTCCTGGCCGAAGTGGCGGGCGTAGCTCCGCATCGCGGCCTCCACCGAGAGCATGTGGCGGCGCAGGTTCTCGGACTGCACCCACTCCTCCAACAGGGCCAGAGCTTCCTCGCGGCTGGGCAAGGGCACGGCGATCTCCTCCTGTACAGGGTGTGTCTCGGATGGGAAGACCGGGCGCTGGGATGGCCAACCAGGTGCCCGGCATCCGGAGCAACGGGAGGCGGGCCCGGGCCCTCCACCCACCGGCCACAGACCTACCCCGCCTCCTGCCTTCGGTCAAACACCACCTGGCCCCCCACCACGGTGGCCACCACCTCCAGATGGGCGTCCAACAGGACCAGGTCCGCCCGATATCCCGGGGCAACGCGTCCGATCACCCCGTCCATGCCCAGAGCCTGGGCCGGGGTGCGGCTGGTCACGGGCCAGGCCCGTTCCAGGGGCCAGCCGGTGGCGGCCAGGAAATGGCGCAGGCCCTGGTCCATGGTGACGATGGAGCCGGCCAGGGTCCCATCGGGGAGACGACAGACCCCTTCCGGAGAGACGACGACCTCCTGGCCGCCCAGCTCGTAGGTGCCCGGGGGCATGCCCGCGGCCCGGATGGCGTCGGTGATCAGGAGGGTGCCCTGGGGCCCCTTGCAGCGGGCCAGGATGTCCATGGCCGCGGGGTGGACGTGGACGGTATCGGGGATGAGCTGGGCGTAGATCGCGTCGTTGTGGAGGACCGCGCCCACCACCCCGGGACGTCGGTGGTGGAGGCCGGTCATCGCGTTGAAGGTGTGGGTGGCCTGGCTGGCGCCCCGGCGGATGGCCTCCTGGGCCTCCTCGTAGGTCGCGGCAGTGTGGCCGATGACCACGCCGATGCCGGCCTCCAGGGCCTGGGCCATGAGCCCATGGGCGCCGGGCACTTCGGGGGCCAGGGTGATCAGGCGCACCGGGCCCGCCGCGGCCAGGGCCGCCAGCTCCCGGGGATCGGGCCGGCGGATGTGCTCCACGGGCTGGGCGCCGGGATAGCGGGGACTGATGTAGGGCCCTTCCAGGTGGACACCCAGGGCTCGAGCCCCCGGGGGCTCCGCCTCCATGAAGCGGGCCACGGCCTCCACCGCGGCCAACAGGGCCTCCGGCGGGGCGGTGATGGTGGTGGGCAGGAAGCCGGTGACCCCGTGCCGGGCCAGGAAACGGCTGAGCCGGGCCAGGCCGGTCCGCGAGGCATCCATCACGTCCACCCCCGCGCTGCCGTGGATGTGGACGTCCACGAATCCGGGCAGGACCACACAGCCCGTCGCGTCCAGGACCGGGGTCTCCTCGGCCACCGCCCCCGGCCCCTGGGTGTGGACCTCTCGGATCCATGCCTCCCGGCAGAGGATCGTCCCGGCCACAAAGGGAGCGCTCTCCGCGTCGGGGGCCGGGAATCGTCCTCCGCACACGGCCAAGGTGTCCACGTCCTCCCCCTCACTTCAGGTGTGGCAGCCACAGGGTGAAGGTGCTTCCCTGGCCCTCTTGGCTCTCCATGGTCAGCCCTCCCCCGTGAAGCCGCGCGATGTGTCGGACAATGGCCAGGCCCAGCCCCGCTCCGGAGAGGGTCTGGTTCTCGCGGTGGGCCTGTTCGAACGGTCGACTCAACTGCTCCAGGAGGGCCGGGGAAATCCCCAGCCCCTCGTCCTGGACCGCGAGGCCCACGAAGTTCTCGTACTGGGTCTGTCGGATCGCCACCCGACGGCTTTCCGGACGCCGATAGCGCAGGGCATTCTCCACCAGATGTTGGACGGCCTTGCCGATGAGGTCCGGCACTCCCAGTACCTGCAGACGGGTCTCCGGCGGGTGCAGTTCGATGGCCAGGCCGGCCTCCTCCGCCTGGGGCGCCATCCGGGCCGCCACCTCCTGGACGGTCCCCCAGGGATCCAGGACCGTGGAGACGTCGGCCAGATCCCGACGGTGCTGGAGATCCGCCAGGAGCAGGAACTTCTCGATCAGATCCTGCAGCCGATGGCCGCCCACCAGGATGGCCTGGACCGCCTCTCGCAGGACCTCCACATCCATGCCCTCCTGGGGCTCTTCCGTGGAGTTGGCCAGGTACTCCGCGTAGCCCAGGATGAAGGTGAGGGGGGTCCGGAACTCGTGTTGGAGGGTGGCCAGGATCCGGTTGCGCAGGCCGTCCACCTGATCCTTCATCTCGGCCTGGATGTCCCGGGCCCGGCGCAGCGCGTTGCCCACTGCCAGGAGGAGATCCTGGCCATCCACCGGCTTCACCAGGTAGTCCTCGATGCCGATCCGCTTGGCCGTCCGGTGATCCTCCGGGGAGGAGCGGGCGGTGAGGAAGATGAAGGGCAGGGTGCGCAGGCGGGGGTCCTGCCGGGTTCGCCGGAGGAGCTCGTAGCCGTCCATGGCGGGCATCATGATGTCGCTGATGACCACGTCGGGCCGTTCCTCCTTCAGCATGGCCAGGGCCTCCACGCCGTCGTGGGCCGAGATCACCCGGTATCCCTCCAGGCGAAGGATCTCGCTGATGGCCTGGTTCATCGCGGTGTTGTCCTCCACCACCAGGACCGTGCCGCCCGAAGGCGGCTCGGGCGCTCGGTCGGGGAGGGAGATGCCGGACACCGTGAACTCGTTCACCCCTGTTCTCCTCGACTTTCCACAACCGGGCCCGCCCGAGAGGCGGGCAGCCGCACGGTGAAGACACTGCCCCGGCCCGGTTCGCTCTCCACCTCCACCTGGCCACCGTGGATGGCCACGATCTCCTGGACGATGTTGAGGCCCAGTCCGGTGCCGGGGGTCACCCGATGGTTCACCTGGGAGCCCCGGTAGAAGCGCTGGAAGATGTGCTGTTGCTCCTCCCGGGGGATGCCGATGCCCGTGTCCTCCACCTGGAGCAGGGCGGTGTGGTGGCCCTCGTCCCAGGACACCCGGACCGCCACCTGGCCCTGGGGGCGGTTGTAGCGGATGGCGTTGCTGACCAGGTTGTTGATGACCTGGGCCAGACGGGTGGGACTGCCGTAGGTCCACACGGGCGCCGCGGGCACGTCCACCTGGAGGGTCACCCGGTGTTCCCCGGCCAAGGGCTCCAGACGGGCCACCACGTCCTGGGCCAACTGGGCCAGGTCCACGGGCTGGGCCGAGGCCATCCCCGTCTCCCGTTCCTCCTCCAGCCGGGTCAGGTCCAACACCGACTCGATGAGATCCTGCAGGTGGTCCACCTCCTGGTGGATGGTGGCCATGTACTGGGCTCGACGTTCCGGCGTGCCCCGCTCCACCAGCTCCAGGTAGAACTTGATGTTGGTCAGGGGGGTGCGCAGTTCATGGCTCACGTTGGCCACAAAGCGGGACTTCAGCCGGTCCAACTCCTGGAGCTGCTCGTAGGCCTGTTGGAGCTCCTGGGTGCGGGCCGCCACCCGCTCCTCCAGGGTCTCCAGGAGCTGGGCCCGGGCCAGGGCACTGCCCACGATCTCGGCCATGGTGGAGAAGAGCCGCAGCTCCTGTTCGGTGTAACGGCCCTCGCCGGCCATGAGGGTCATGACCCCCACGATCTCGGTCCCGGTGCGGAGGGGGGCGAAGAGGGCCCGCACCCGCTGGAAGCCCTGGCGCCGCCAGACCTCCAGGGCCCCTGTCGCGGCCTGGGCCTCCCCGAAGGCGTCGTTGGTCAGGTAGGGTTCGCCGGTGGCGTAGACCCGCCCCACCAGGGACTGTCCCAACTCCATGGGCGGGATGTCCAGTGCCTGGACAGGCCCCAGCTGGTGGACCACCCGCAGGGTGCCCTGGGTATCGGGCATGGAGATGCTGGCATGTTGGGCCTGGAAGATGTCCAGGCACTGGAGGCTGGCCTCCAGGACCTGCTGCACCGTGACCGCGTCCCGGAGCGCGCGCTGGAGACGGTCCAGCGCGGTGAGCTCGTCGGCCCGGCGGCGGTTCTCCTCGGCCGCGTGGCGGACCTGCTGGAAGAGCTGGGCGTTGATCACCGTGGCCGTCACCTGATTGGCAAAGGCCTGGGCCAGGGCCATGTCATCCGGGTTGTAGGCGTTGAACCGGCTGTGGTCCAGGGTGATGTAGCCGATGACCGCGCCCCGGTGGCGCAGGGGCACCCCCATCCAGCTCCGGACGTAGTGGGTGCCCCCCCAGCCGTGGAAGGCCCCGGTAGCCTGGACATCCGGGTAGTAGACGGCCCGGCCAGTGCGGACGATGGTCTGGAACAGGGTGTTGTCGCCCGAGAAGGTGCGCCCTACCACCTCCTCCGGATGGGGAACGTCCAGGGCCGCGACCACCCGCACCCGGTCCCGGGCCTCCCGCAGGAGGACACCGGCGCTCTCGAAGGGGACCACCCGCCGCAGCCGGCGCAGGAGCTCCACCAGGATGGCCTCGGGCTCCAGGTCCAGGGTGAGGGCTGTGGTGGCGTCCCGGAGGGCCTCCGCCTCCCGGCGTCGGCGCTGTTCTGCCTGGAGGAGGCGCTCCTTCTCCACGGAGATGGCCACCTGTTGGGTCAGCACGTAGGCCAGCTCGCCGTCCTGGGCGGTGAAGCGCCCGGGTTCCGGGTGCATGATGGAGAGGAGCCCCCGCATCTCCTCCTCCAGGAAGATGGGCACCCCGATCCAGGAGCGGATGGTGACCCGAGGATCCAGCTTGACGAAACCGGGTTCCGCGTCCACGTCCTCCAGCACCAGCTCCCGCCGGGTGGCCTGGATGATCCCGATCTGGGCCTTGTTCCAGGGCAGGTGGCGGCCGATGACGTGGCGGAAGAAGGGCAGTTGATAGCCGCTCACCGGCCGCAGGCCCTGGGGTTCTCCCACGAACAGGGCCGCGCCCCGGAAGCTCAGAAAGCGCTGGAGGACCGGGAGCACGTTCTCGAAGGCCCGGATCATGTCCAGGGCCTCTGGGCTGGCGTCCGGATCCCGCTCGACCTGCAGGGGGCGAGGGTAGGGTTCCATGGTTGCCCTCATCGGTCACCTCTGCGGAGCCTCTCCGGCCTGCTCCTGGAGCTGGAGGAAGATCACGGCCAGGGGCGGCAGGTCCACGGTTGCGGACTGCTCGTAGATGTGCCAGCGGATGGGCTCGGTGCACACCGCACCGTTGGCCACGCCGCTGCCGCCGAACTGGGGCCAGTCGCTGTTGAAGACCTCCACGTAGGTACCGGGCTGGGGCAGGCCCAGGCGATATCCATGACGGGGGACCGGTGTGAAGTTGCAGGCCACCACCAGGAAGTTCGACGGATCGGCTGCCCGTCGTTCGAAGATCAGGACAGACTGCTCCACGTCGTTGAAGTCGATCCACTGGAAGCCCTCCCCGTGGGTGTCCACCTGGTAGAGGGCCGGATGCTCCCGGTAAAAGCGGTTCAGGGCCCGGGTGTACTCCCAGAGCTGTCGGTGCAGGGGCTCGTCCAGCAGGAACCAGTCCAGCTCCCGGTCCTCGCTCCATTCCCGCCACTGGCCGAACTCCCCGCCCATGAAGAGAAGCTTCTTGCCCGGGTGGCCCATCATGTAGGCGTAGAGGGCCCGCAGGTTCGCGAACTTCTGCCACAGATCGCCGGGCATCTTGTCCAGCATGGAGCGCTTCAGGTGGACCACCTCGTCGTGGCTGAAGGGCAGGATGAAGTTCTCGGAGAACGCGTAGACCAGGCTGAAGGTCAACAGGTTGTGGTGGTACTTGCGGTAGATGGGATCCTTCTGGAAGTACTCCAGGGTGTCGTGCATCCACCCCATGTTCCACTTGTAGTCGAAGCCCAGCCCGCCCACGTAGGTGGGCCGGGTCACCATGGGCCAGGCGGTGCTCTCCTCCGCGATGGTGAGCGCGCCCTGGGGCGCATGGACATGGGTCACTTCGTTGAACTGGCGGATGAAGTCGATGGCCTCCAGGTTCTCCCGCCCCCCATATCGGTTGGGGATCCACTCGCCGGGTCCTCGGCTGTAGTCCAGGTAGAGCATGGAGGCCACGGCATCCACTCGTAAGCCGTCGATATGGTATTTTCGCAGCCAGAAGAGGGCGCTGGCAAGGAGGAAATTGCGCACCTCGTTCCGACCGTAGTTGAAGATCTTGGTCCCCCAGTCCCGGTGCTCCCCCAGCCGTGGGTCCGCGTGCTCGTAGAGGTGGGTGCCGTCGAAGAAGGCCAGGCCATGGGCGTCCTTGGGGAAGTGGGCCGGCACCCAGTCCAGGATGACGCCGATGCCATGCTGGTGGCAGTGGTCCACGAAGTACATGAAGTCCTCGGGCGTGCCGAAGCGGCTGGTGGGGGCGAAGTAGCCGGTGGTCTGGTACCCCCAGGAACCGTCGTAGGGGTGTTCGGTGATGGGCAGGAGCTCGATGTGGGTGTAGCCCATCTCCTTCACATAGGCCACCAGCTCGTGGGCCAGGGTCCGGTAGTCCAGGAAGCCCTCCTCGGCCCCGACGCGCCGCCGCCAACTGCCCAGGTGGACCTCGTAGATGTTCAGGGGTTCGTCGAAGGCCTGGCGCCGGGGCCGCTCGGCCATCCACTCCTGGTCGTTCCACGAGTACCTGTCGATGTCCCAGACGATGGACGCGGTGCCCGGGCGCTTCTCCGCGTGGAACGCGTAGGGATCGGCCTTGTCCACCCGGTAGCCGAAGAGGCGGGAGCGGATGCTGTACTTGTAGTAGGTTCCTTGGGCGAGATGGGGGATGAAGAGCTCCCACAGGCCGCCCGGTCGGCTCTGCATGGGGTGGACCCGCTCGTCCCAGCGGTTGAAGGGGCCGATGACGCTCACCCGCTCCGCGTTGGGCGCCCACACCGCGAAGTTCACCCCCTCGACCCCGTCCACCGTCCGCAGGTGCGCGCCCAGCTTCTCGTAGGCGTCCAGGTAGTTGCCCTCCGCGTGGAGGTAGATCTCGAACTCCGTGAGCCAGAAGTCCCGGAAACGGTAGGGGTCCTCCACCTCCTGCTCCGGGTGGTCCGGTCCGGTGACCAGCAGCCGATAGGGGAACGGCCTCCTGCGGTGGCGCAGCACCACCTCGAAGAGGCCATGGGGATGGACCCGGTGCATGGCATAGCGGCGCCGGTTCTTCACATCCAGGACCCGGACCGCCACGTCGTGGGGCCGGAAGGCCCGCACCGCGAGACAGGGCCGGCCGTCCACCTCCACCGGATGCATGCCCAACACCTGGTGGGGGGCACCGTGGTAGCCGCCGACGATGGCCTCCACCTCGGGGCCGGGGACCGTGCTGGTGGCCTGGGACATGCTCTCTCTCCTCGCGCTGGCCCCTCCGGGTCAGCTCCCGATGTACCGGTCGTAGAGGCTGCGGGCCACGCCGGGCTCCTCTGTACCCAGGACGATGGCCCGGCCGTCGGGAAAGACGGTGAGCTCGTAGCCGTCCACCTGGGCCTTGAGCAGGTATTCGTTGCGTCGCACGCGGTCGGCCACCGGGGCGAGACGCTGGGCCAGACGCTCCAGGTCCAGGGTGGGGCGGCCCCGTACCCGGATCTGGACCGCGTTGCGTCCACACAGGGTGGTGGTGACGGTGCCCTCCTGGGCCTCCAGGAACTGGAAGCGCCGTCGCGTGCACACAGGGCAGTCTGGCCGGCGGGGCGGCGCCTGCCACAGCCGATAGGTGTGGTCCCACAGGTCCACGTAGACGATGCCCGGGTTCAGGTCACCGGTACCCACCAGGAGCTTCAGGGCCTCGGCGGCCGCGATGCCGGCGAGGGTGGCCACCGCGGGCATCACCACCCCCGCGGTGTCGCAGGTCTCCGTGGTGCCCGGCCCGGGGATCTCCCCCAGGAGGCAACGGAGACAGGGGGTGGTGGAGCGCTGGCCCGGCAGCTTGACCTCCGCTCCTGGGGGGATCAGGGTGGCGGTCATGCCGTGGGAGGCCACCACGCCGGTGTAGATCCAGGGAAGGGCCAGGCGGGTGCAGGCATCGTTGAGCAGGTAGCGGGTGACGAAGTTGTCCGTGCCGTCCAGGACCAGGGTGGCATCGGCCAGGAGCTCCAGGACGTTGTCCGGGTTCACGTCCGCCACCACCGGCTCCACCTGGATCTGGCTGTGGATCCGGGCCAGCTTGCGGGCAGCGGCCACGGCCTTGGGCAGGCTCTCGGCCACGTCCTGTTCGTCGAACAGGGTCTGGCGCTGGAGGTTGGTGAGCTCCACGAAGTCCCGGTCCACTATGCGGAGGTGGCCCACGCCGGAGCGGGCCATCATCTCGGCCAGATGGGAGCCGGTGGCACCGCAGCCCACCAACACCGCCCGGGCTGCCTGCAGGCGCTCCTGGCCCTGTGGGCCGATGCCGGGGAAGACCATCTGGCGCTGGTACCGGGCCAGCCGAGGGTCCCGATGGGGCATGGGGTCAGTCCTCATGGCGCTGTCCGGGCAGGGTCCGATGTTGCCAGCTGGTGTGGGGCGTCCAGTCGACCGGGTCGAAATGGGGCCGGGTGGCCGGATCCCTGTGCCAGGCCAGGGCGTGGGCCAGGCGTCTCCCGTGTCCTCCGTGCATGGCATCCCAGGGGATCGCCTCCTGGGAAAACCAGGCCACCTCTCGGGTCTCCTGGGTCACCCGGGGGACGCCCGAGAGGTGACGGGCCGCGAAGAGCAGATGGTAGAGATGGGCGAAGGTCCGATCCGCCCGCTCCGTCCGGCTGTCGAAGAGGCCCAGGAGGGCGGTCAGCGCCACCACGCAGCCGGTCTCCTCCCACACCTCCCGCAGGGCGTTCTCCCCGGGGGAGACGTTGACCTCGCACATGCCGCCGGGCATGGCCCAGAGGCCGGAGTCTGCCCGGCGGATGAGGAGCACCTGGCCGGCCCGGTCGAAGACGGCTACGTCCACCACGGGATGGGGGGTGACGTAGGTGAGGTCCTGGTGGAAGTGGCGTTGGATGGCCTCTGCCGGCCGGGCGTCCACCAGGGCGGCCAGCTCCCCGGCCAGGGAGAGGAGGGTGTGGTGGCGCTCGATCTGGTAGGGGTCCTGGGTGAAGTGCAGGTTCGCGTTGGTGAGCGCGCGGATCTGGTCCGCGATCCGGGCCACGGCACGCGCGAAGGCCTCTGGGGAAAGGGCGTGGGCTCCAGAGCCAGAAGGGGCGGGGTTCATGGCGCGGTCGATGCCTCCTCGTCGTCCCGGCGTCGCTCGGCCACGGCCTCGGTGACGATGCCTCCCCGGACGTGCTGCCGGATGGTGACCCGGACCCAGTGGGCCTGGGTGACCCGGTAGATGTCCGTCGCGATCTGCGCGGCCAGGGCCTCGCAGAAGGCCCGCTCGTCCCGGTAGCTCCAGAGGTAGAGCTTCAGGCTCTTGGACTCGATGCACCGCTGGTCCGGGCCGTACTCGATGGTGATGGTGTTGAAGTCCGGCTGTCCGGTGATGGGGCAGAAGGTGGTCAGCTCGTCGCTGGTGAAGGTCACCCGGGTCACGTGTCGGGGTGCGGGGAAGGTGTCCAGGGCTCGGGTGGGCCCGGCGGTGGGCTTGCCCAGATAGCGGGGCTCCGGGGGTGGAGAGCTCCCCGGCGCGGATCCGGGGGCGGATGGACGGCGGGTTCCGGCGTCGTCGGCGCCGTGGCTGGCCATGGCACCGCCGGCACAGGAGGCACGGACGGCGTCCTCAGGGTTCATGGGGTCAGCTCCTTCTCCATGTAGAGCAACCGCACCAGGCGCTTCCCCGAGCGGATGCGATGGGACTCGCCGGTGAGGGCGAAGCCCAGGCTCTGGCAGAACTTCAGGGCCGGGATGTTGAACTGCTCCACCCCCAGGCGGGCTCGGGCCATGCCGGCCTCCTGGACCAGCCAGGGCTCCAACAGATGCCAGGCCGCGGTGCCGATCCGCCGGCGCTGGAAGGGCTCGGCCACCAGGATCATCCCCAGGTAGACGAGCTCCGGACCCGGCCAGTGGAGGCGGAAGTCCACCAGGCCCACCAGCTGGGCCCCTGCCGCGGGGTTGCCGGGCTCGTTGGGCAGGAGGATACCCAGGGCATGGCGCCTGGGGTCCTCCTGGGCCGCGGCCAGATCCCGGGCAGCCTGGCCCTGGGGAACGGCTGGCAGGTGGTACATCTGCCAGTAGCCCGGAGTCAGCTCGTAGACCCGCTGCAGCGCGTCCGTGTGGAGCTCCGGCTCCAGCGGCATCAGGGAGACCCGAGGCAGCGGCTCGTTCATCCACATGGCTGTCTGGCTGGGCCGGGGTGGGAGGCCAGGGAGTTGGGACACAGTCCTCTCCGCCATGGCGACGGGTCGGGCTTCTCGACACGAAAGGGGCAGTCCCCTGAGGGGGTCAAGGCCCCGGCTACAGGGTGGACACGGCCTGGCGCAGGTGGGCCAGACGATCCTCCATCTGGGCGATCTGCCGTTCCAGCTCCACCAGTTTCTCCCGTTCCGTCCGCACGAAGCGGGTGTAGGGCCCGATGGCCTCCCGGATCCGGGAGACGCTCCGTGTCAGCTCCATCTGGAACTGTCGGGTCAGGGCCTCGTCCAGCCGGCTGCGCAGCTCCTGGATGCGCAGCCGAAGCGCGGCCTTGATCTTCTGCCGTCGGTAGGGAAGGACGTAGAGCCCCAGGGCGGCCACCGCGCCGGCCCCCAACAGGCCGGTGATGTCCAGCAACGTGGTCTGGAGGACGGCCACCAACAGGGCGCCCAGGCCCAGAGCCCCCACCTCCACGGCCGCGGTCTGGACGATGGCCCGTTGGACGTCCTGGGCCAGCTTCAGGGCCTCCTGCTCCCGGTCGTAGGAGTCCACCACCTCCCGAGCGCTGCGGCCGATGCTCTGGAGCAGGCTGCGCCGGTTCAGCTCGAACTCCGTCTGGACCTGGCCGATGAGGCGGTCGGCGTGCCGGGCGGCCCGGCGGTTCAGGTACTCCATCACGGCCTGCCACTGGCGGTAGTCCCGCTCCACCAGCCAGTCGATGAGCTCGTGGACGTGCTGTTCGATCTCCCGGCTGGTATCGCCCACCACCTGGCGTTCGAACTCGCCCCGCAGCCGCTCGCCGTTCACCAGCTCCAGGACCCGGGTGATCCGGAGGGTCTCGTCGAAGAAGCGATCCCCTCGCTCGGCCATCTCGTAGAGAACCGTCTCCACCCGGCTGCGCTGATATCGGAAGTCCCGCTCCATGTCCTCCTGATAGGCCTGGAGCTGCTGCTCAATGGCGTCCAGGGTCTCGAAGTCCTCCTGGAGCAGCGCCTTGCGCTCGGCCAGCACGGCCCGGTACTTCCCCAGCAGGACCGCCGCGACGCCCAGGGGGCTCTCCAGCTTCAGGCGCAGGCGCTCCGCCTGGTCCAGCCGGCCCTGGATGAAGGCCTCCAGGGCCGGGAAGCCGCTGTGCTCCCACACCTCCTGGGCCTCCAGGGGACGGCCGTTGCGTTGGGCGGCCTGTTTCGCGGCCAGGGCATCCCGGGCACTCACCGGGAAGAGCGGCGCCTCCAGCCCCAGGAGCTGACGGGCGTTCGCGGCCACGTAGTCCAGGACCTGGGCCCGCTCCTCCGGCCCTGGGAGCAGGTCTACCTTGTTGACCACAAAGACCACCTTCTTGCCCCAGCGACGGACCTTCTCCAGAAAGGCCCGTTCGCTCTCGCTGAAGGGCCGGTCCGCGCTGGTGACGAAGAGGACCAGGTCGCTGCGGGGGATGAACTCCTCGGTGATGCGCTCGTGTTCCCGGATCACCGCGTTGGTGCCCGGGGTGTCCACCAGGTGGACCTCCTGGAGCCAGTCCACGGGCACCTGGACCACGGCCAGGCCGTTCTCCACGGCCGTGCCCTCGGAGTCGCCGTAGCGGATGAGCTGGAGCTGGTGGGTGGTGGGGATCACCCCTTCGGGCAGGTACCGGTGGCCCAGGAGCGCGTTGATCACCGCGCTCTTGCCCGCGTTGAACTCGCCCACGACCACCAGCAGGAAGGTCTCCTCCAGTTGACGCAGGGCCTGTTGCAGGTGTGCCAGGTCCTCCTCCGGCGCGCCCAGGCGGGCCAGGAGGACCTGGAGGCTCTGGAGGAGTTCCCGTTCCTCCCGCAGGAAGCGATCCTGGGCAGGGGTGAGCAGTCGACGCAAAAGGGTCTCTCCCTCCGTCTCGGTCCAGGGTCCGAGGACCCGGACGTGGATCTCGAGAGCAGCACGAGCCTCCTCTATTCTAGCACAGAGCCACTTGGCCCACGAACCCGCCCCGGCCCCACCACAGCCGGAAAACCCGGGGAGGAGGCCATCTCCGCGCCTGTGCCGGGCCCGGAGGGAGAGGATGGGGCCCTGTTCCCCGGACGGCATCCCGAACGCACCCGGCGGGCCTGTGTTGACGGCCGGTTCGGCAGCCGATAAACTGGGAGATGGGCAAAGGCCCGGTGGACCGTGTCCACCCCAGGAGACGAAGCGCACGTACCACAGCAGATGGGAGGTGTGCCATGGCTGTGCCTGCTGTCCCCGGCAAGACCGTGGAGGTGCCCGAACTTCCCTTCCAGGAGCGGGTGGAGCTGCCCGGGGGGGAGACGGCTGTCATCGTGGTGGACATGCAGAACGACTTCGTGAAGGAGGGAGGGACCCTGGTGGTTCCCGACGCCGCGGGCACCATCCCCCCGATCCAGAAACTGCTCGCGGGAGCCCGACAGGCCGGGGCCCGGATCGCGTACACCCAGGACACCCACTTCGAGGGGGATCCCGAGTGGGCCATCTGGCCCGAACATTGTCGGGCCGGAACCTGGGGCTGGCAGATCGTGGAGGAGCTGGCCCCCCAGCCCGGCGATCTGGTGGTCCAGAAGAACCGCTACGACGGCTTCTACGGCACCTGGCTGGAGCACTTCCTGGGACATGTCTGGCGGGTACGGCACCTGGTGCTGGTGGGCACCGTGAGCAGTATCTGCGTGCTCCACACCGCGGCCGCGGCGGGTCTCCGGTGGTACAACGTGGTGGTCCCCGCGGAGGGCATCTCCGCGCTGACGGAGTTCGATCAGGCCCTGACCCTGCGCCAGGTCTCCTGGCTGTACACCGGCAGCATCACCCGGACGGTGGATGCCATCCAGTTCGTGTGAGCCACCCCGTGCCCCTGGACGCGCCGGAGGCGGATGGGGTTCCATCCGCCTCCGGAAAGAGGAGGGGGCCAAGGGCTGGCTCGGCGCCTCAGATCACGATCTGGGGCTGCAACAGGCCGTAGTTCCCATCCCGGCGGCGGTAGACCACGTTGAGGGACTTGGTGTCGGGGTTGAAGAAGACGTAGAAGTCGTGCCCCAATAACTCCATCTGCTCGATGGCCTCCTCAGGGTCCATGGGCTCGGCCACGAACTCCTTCACCCGAACGATCCGGGGGGCCTCCTCTTCCCCCTCGTCCTCCTCCAGGAGCGGCGGTGCGGTCTCCATGTAGACTGCGTTGGCCGCGGCGTTCCGTCGCCGGTTCTGGTACCGTCGCCCCTTGTAGCGCTCGATCTGGCGGTACATGATGTCCACCGCGGCGTCGATGGACGCGAAGATATCGCCGGTGGACTCCTCCGCGCGGAGGATCTGGCCGTTGGCCCACATGGTCAACTGGGCCGTGTAACGATCCGCGGCCGCCCGGGTCTCGTTGTGGACCAGGTCGATCCGGAGCTCTCGTGCCTGGGGCAGGTAGCGCTCCAGCCGCTTCACCTTCTTCTCCACATACTGGCGGATCCAGTCCGTCATCTCCAGGTTCCGGGCGTGGATGGTCAACTCCATCTTTCGCTCTCCTTTCTGCCACACGTTGAGATCTGCGTAGGGTAAGCCCAGGACAGGGCTGAACCCCCCGCCCGGGCATTCGGACGTCCCGTTGGACTGTTCAAAGGAGCTGGGAGTGGAGGAAGTCCAGGACAATGGGGCAGACCATGGGTCGTTCCGGGTGGCCATCTCTCGGTGACACAGGGGCCGAGGAGCTGGCTGTGTTCCCATTGTAGGGTGGAATCCAGGGATTGTCAATCTCGGCCCTGCTGAGCGATCTCCCACCACCTGCCCCAGCCGTCGCCCCAAAGCCGTCGTCGCCCCCACCTGCCCAGACCTCGGCGTCCCTGTCCTTCACCGGTGGACGGCCAGGCCGTCTACCGGTGCCAGGGTGGGCGTGGCCAGGGCGAGGCCGTACACCGCCCGAGCGCCCACCGCCAGCAGGGCCCTGGCCGAGGCCATCAACGTCGCCCCGGTGGTGAACACATCGTCCACCAGCAGGACCGTGTGCCCACAGGCCGCGGAGGCGGCCCGAAAGGCCCGGGCCACATTCCGATGGCGTTCCCGGGCCGAAAGCCCCACCTGGCTTCGGGTGGCCTGGATCCGTTCCAGCCAGGGCTCCACCACGGGCAGCCCTACCGACTCCCCAAAGGCGTGGGCCAGCAGGGCTGCCTGGTTGTACCCCCGCTCCGCCTGCCGGCTCGGGTGCAAGGGCACCGGGACCACCGCGTCCAGGGTGGACGTCATGGACGTCCACGGCGGCTGCCGGTACACGGCCACCAGGTAACGTGCCAGTGGGGCCGCCAGTTCCCTCTGGCCCCCGTACTTCAGCCTGTGGATGGCCTCCCGCAGTGGGTCGGTGTGGAGGGCCGCCGCGCGCACCCACACCAGGGGAAAGCCCTGGCCGTCTCCGCAACGAGGACAGGGCCGCGGGGTCTCCCGGCCGGGATGGCCGCAGCGAGGACAGAACGGGGAGGGCACCGGCTCCACGGCCTGGGCACAGGCAGGACAGAGGGAATACCCCAGCCGTCCACAGGCCACACAGGAGGGCGGGAAGAGGAGATCCAGGGCTCGGTGGAGGCCCCGGGCCAGACGCCGGGCCCACCTCCCTCGGGATGGAACGCGCGCTAGATCCACAGGATGGGCCACCGGGCTGCCCCTTCCGGGGGAAACCACTGCAACAGCAGGTCGTTGATGAAGGTGCGCAGGTCGTCTCCCAGGATCAGGAGGATGGAGAGGAACACGATCGCGATGAGGATGATCATCAGCGCGTACTCGATGAAGCTCTGGCCGCGCTGGCCGGACGGGGTCTGGGACATGGGGCTTCCATGGACCGGATGGCGAGAACGCACAGGTACAGGCCGGCAGCCATCGTGGATGACCGCCTTCCATTGTGGCAGAAAAGAACGGGAAGCGCAATTTCCACAGCCTGCGCTTCCCGTTCTGGAGCCCCCTCTGCCTTGAACTGGGGTGCGCTACCGGATCACCGTGTCCTCCAGCCGCACCCACCCTCGACGCAGGGCCAGGACGGCTGCCTGGGTCCGATCGTTGACCGCCAGTTTGCGCAGGATGCTGCTCAT
The DNA here is from genome assembly GCA_026989655.1 of Caldilineaceae bacterium. Classification (GTDB taxonomy): domain Bacteria; phylum Chloroflexota; class Anaerolineae; order Caldilineales; family Caldilineaceae; genus JALSIX01. Next base: position 35,643 of record JALSIX010000088.1, on the reverse strand, counting down.
GTGGTTCTTGACCGTCTGTCGGCTGATGCCCAGGGTGTGGGCGATCTCCTTGTTGCTCAGGCCCCGGGTGATGAGCTGGAGGATCTCCATCTCCCGAGGACTGAGGGGCATGAACATCTCGTCCGGGGATTCGCCGAAGGTCGCCAGGTCCTCGAACTGGCGGATCATCCAACGGGCCACCTGGGGGCGGTTCATCACCTCGTCGCCGATGACGTAGTTGCCCTGGGCCACGGCCCGGATGGCCGGCAGGAGGACGCTGGGGCGAACCTCCTTGGGGTAGTAGGCCGCAGCCCCGGCCCGCAGGGCGTGGAAGAGCTGCTCGTCGTCGTGGTACGCGGTGAGGATGATGATCCCGACGCTGGCACCGGCCGGGTGGTTCTTGATCTCCCGGGTGGCCTGGAGCCCGTTCTTGCTGGGCAGGTTGATGTCCATCAGGATCACATCCGGCTGCATCTCCAGGGCCCGCTCCACGGCCATGGCGCCGTCGTCCACCTCGGCGATGACCCGCAGGTCCTCCTCCCCCTCCAGGACACGGCGCAGCCCCTGGCCGAACAGAGGGTGATCCTCCACGATCATCACCCGGATGAACTCATACGGATCCTGGGATGTGCGATAGCGTCCGTCGTCGTATGGCATGGTTACATCACCTCTGGTTGCTCGGCTTTCCTCGGTCCACAGATGCTTCCGCCCGCCCAACGTTTTTCACACTGAAGCCATTATCCATTAAATATTACACGGAAACGTATACGGGATTTTACATCTTCTGCTCCCAGTATACTACGAACGCTGCCCTGCCTCAACCAAAACCTCCCCCGCCAAATGATCCAGGACGAATCGCGGATGGATCGAACCGCAGGCCCTAAGCCCAGAGGCCCAGGACATCCAAGACGTGAGGCCTCCGGCCACCTTGGACCATTCGCCCTTTCTCTATCCTGCAGTATCGTCCCATGTCCCACGGAGATGCACCCGTCAACTGGCGTAGATCCGGCGGCCTGGCCTTGCCGGGCCCTGCCCCCGGGCAGGGCCCCAGGACCATGGCCTCGTCCCCCCAGAGGAGTCTGTGCCCTAGAACACACACCCCCTTTGCAGCACCGCACAGAGCCCCCACCAGGAGCCTGGGAGAATGGGGACAGCAGCGGGCCCGCTGTATGCCGACTATTGTGCGGTCCAAGGGGAAAAAAGCAAAGCCGCCCATAGTCGGCTCCGTGCATTCTCCCACACCTGGAACCCAGCCCTGGGCCAAGGCCATGGACGACCCGGCTGTGGCTCCCGTGGGAGTGCCCATCCCCAAGGAGGTAGCGATCAAAATGGACAGACAGCCCATAACATCGCCGATCCCGGCGGCCCGCTCCGCCCCAAAACACCGCCCTCTCCCCACCGCCATCCTGCTCCTGCTGGCCCTGCTGACGGCCGCCGCCCTGGCCGCGGCCCCCAGGACCTCGGCCTTCGCCCAGGAGCCGATCCCCACCCCTCCTGCAGACCGTCGGGCCGACCTGGGGGACGCACCGGACAGCACCAACCACCACGGCCTGGCCCAGGAGGCCTACCCCGGCGTCCCCGCCCGCTTCCCCACCGTGTGGGACGTGGGCGGAGCCGACATCAGCGGCCCACTCCACCGAAACCCTCTCCCCATCCACCTGGGCTACCGGGTCTCGGGCGAGAAGGACGCGGACCAGATGCCGGATGAGGACGGCGTCACCAACATCACGGACAACGGCACGGATGCCGGGGCCATGGACCGAGACGAACACGACGATGGCTGGCTCCGGATGAAGGAGACCCGCTTCGTGGACTGCCAGGAGACCCGGCTCCGGGTCCGGATCTCCAACCTGGCCCTGCCGTCCGCGCCCGACGGCCGCCGCATGTTCCTGAACGTCTGGTTCGACGGCAACCGGAACGGCCAGTGGGGCGAGCGGAAGGCCTGCACCACGCCCGCGGGGGACAACCGCCCCGATGCCTTCGCCCACGAATGGATCGTCCAGAACTTCGTCGTCCTGGTGCCGGGCAACCCCTCGGTCCAGGAGCTCGTGGTGCCCACCCTCAAGGTCCTCAACGAGAAGCCCCGGGCAACCGCGTGGGTGCGCTTCACCCTGAGCGAGGAGCCCATCATCCCCCTGGCCCCCTTCCAGCACGACGGCCGAGGCCCCCAGGCCCCGGCCATGTGGCAGCTGGGCGAGACCGAGGACTACCTCTACGTCCCGCCCCTGGACCAGGGCGAGCCGGGACAGATCCGGGCCGTGAAGACCAGCTCCGCGGACGGCCAGACGGTGGGGTTGGGCGACGTCTTCACCTACACCATCCAGATCGAGCACGTGGGCGGCTCCGTGCCCGTGGCCCTGAACATGGTCGACCCCCTGCCGGCCCAGGTGATCCCGGTCGGCCCGCCCAGGGTCCAGGAGCTCCAGCCCACGGTCCAAACCGGGCTGCTCCAGTACAACGCCGCGGCCGGCCCCAGCGGCACCGTGTTGTGGAAGGGCAGCCTCTCTCCCAACGCCAAGGTGGCCATCCACATCCCGGTGAAGGTGCGCCGCTGCCCGCCTCCCCAAAACCCGGAGATCGTGAACAAGGCCGTGGTCCTGAAGGCGGATGCCACCCAGCTTGCCCAGGTGGAACATCGTCTCCGGGCCCGGGAGAAGTGTCCCGGCACGCCGCCAGAGGCCGTCCTGGAGAAGCGGGTGATCCGGGGCCAGGAGGTGCTGGCTCCCCAGCAGCCCGGCGGTGCCCAGCCCTCTGTAGTGGAGGTCCTCCAGGGACGGGAGTTCGGCTACGAGCTGGTCCTGCGCACCCAGGGCCTGTCCAGCCCCCAGACCTTCGTGATCACCGACACCCTGCCGGCAGGCCTGGGGGCCACGGGGGTCCAGGTGGACGCAGGGGAGGCGGTGTTGGAGGACGACGGCCGGGGCGTGCGCTGGAAGGTACGCCTGGGCCCGGATCGCCCCACGGCCCGCCTCCGCCTCCGGGTCAAGCCCACAGAGCAGGTCCCGTGCGGGAGCCCCCTGGCCAATGTGGCCCACTGGGCAGCCGTGGTGGGAGACCAGGTGGTGGCCCGAGGAAAGAGCAACCCGGCCGTCATCGTCCTGGTCTGCGCCGACCTGGGCGACGCACCGGACAGCACCAACCATCCAGGCGTGGACATGCTCGCCTACCCCGGTGTGAAGGCGACGTTCCCCACGGTCTTCGACCCGGCGACCGGCCCGGACCAGGGCCCCAAGCACCTGATCCCCTGGCCCATCCGCCTGGGCAAGGGTGTGACCGAGGAGCTGGACGCGGACGTGGGCCCGGATGCAGACCCCACCAACAACATCCTGCCCCGGGCCAACCGCGCCGACCTGGATGAGCGAGACGACGGCCTGGTCCGGAATCGCCTGGCCTTCCGAAACTGTCGGGTGGCCACCATCCCCGTGGCCGTGACCATCGACCCCCGCTTCCTGGCCATGCTGCCGGACAACCAGGAGGCCGTGGCCTATGTGAACGTCTGGCTGGACAGCAACCGGGACGGGGCATGGGACGACACCTACCAGTGCCCGGCCCCAGAGAGCAGCCAGCCCGTCACCGGCTGGGAGCACATCGTGGTGGACTACAAGATCGACGTCCAGGCCCTGGGCCCCGGCGTCCACATCCTTCCGATCCCCACCAACTGGCCCGTGAGCTGGCCCCAGACGGACGAGAAGGCGCCGGCCTGGCTGCGCATCACCCTGTCCGAACGGCCCGCCAACAAGGTGCTGGACTGCGGTGCCGGCACCTGTTACATCGGCGACGGTCGGGGCTACAGCGACCCCTTCCGCTTCGGCGAGACCGAGGACTACCTCTATCGCCAGGAGCGGCCGGACGAGCCCCCCACCGAGGGCATGGATCCCACGGTGGAGAAACAGGGCCAACTGCGCCTCGTCCCCAATCCCCGCAGGGGTTCAGGAGAGTGGCGGGCCTCCTGGCTGGTGAAGTACCGCAACCAGGGAAGCGCCACCGCAACCCAGGTGGTGATCACCGACACCCTGTCCGGGCCCCAGAGCCTGCTCCGGGAACGGTCTATCCCCAACCTGCCCCACGGGGAGATCGACAGCAGCCACGTCTACACCGTGGGCACCCTGGCCCCAGGAGCTGGAGGGATCCTGGTCCTGGAGACCTCCCTGTCCCTGGACCTCGCGCCGGGCACGGTGATCACCAACCAGGTGACCATCGCCGCAGCCCACGACGACGACCCGACCAACAACACCGCGGTGGTGACCCTGACGGTGCCGCTGCTGCCGCCGGTCATCACCTACCCCACACCCAGCACGGTCTGCACCGGCACCTTCACGGTGACGGGCCGGACCCAGCCGGGCACCACGGTGGAGCTGACCATCCAGGACGCGGGCGGCACCACGGTGGTCACCGCGACGGTGACACCGGACAGCAACGGCCGCTGGTCCTATCCGGTGTCCGGCCTGGCCGACGGGGAGTACGACATCACCGCGGTGGCCCGGCTCGGCGCCCAGACCAGCACAGCCACCACGGTCCGGGTGATCGTGGACAGCACCCTGTTCTGGGATCCCAGCAGCCTGCGCTTCCAGGACGAAGATGGCCGGGTAATCCTGCCCCGAGACCCGAACGGACGCATGGACGGGACCGGCTGGCGGGTCTTCCTGCGCCGGAACACCACCTACACGGTGACCGTCCGCATCTGCTGCAGCGACCCCAACGCCCAGGTGACCCTGGACCTGGGGGACGAGACCCTGGAGCTGACGGACCCAGACGGCGACCGGGTCTACAGCGCCACCTTCACCACCCCGAAGACCGGCCCCATCCAGGGCAACATGCGGATCTGCGTGGTGTGCAACCTGATCAAGGTCTGCTCCGACGGCCAGATCACCATCGACCCGGAGGGCACGGTCTTTGACATCCTCACAGGCCAGGCCGTGGACGCCGCCCAGGTGGCCTGTCTGGTCCAGGAGGTGAGCGACGCCGGCGGCCTCCCCGGCTACACCCTGTGGCCCGCGGGAGACTTCGACCAGGTGAACCCCCAGACCACCGGAGACGACGGCTACTTCAGCTTCTTCACCCCCCCGGGCACCTACCAGCTCCAGGTGGACAAGGAGGGCTACCAGCCCTACCGGAGCCCGGACCTGGTGGTGGTGGACGCGCCGGTCCAGCACGATGTGCCCCTGACCCCAAAGGTGGTGGAGGAGACCGACGTCCAGATCCTCATCACGGACCAGGGCTTCGAGCCCCCGGTGGTGACCGTGGCCCCGGGCACGGTGATCGAGTTCATCAACGTCAGCAGCCCCCTCCGGGGCGCGCGGAGCATCACACCCACGGCCGAGTACACGGGGCCCAGCCGCCTGAAGAGCACCGACGCCTTCGACAGCGGGCTCCTGGCCAGTGGCGAGAGCTACAAACGCAAGCTCACCACAGAGGGGACCTACACCTACGTGGATCCGAGCCGCCCCACCGTCTCCGGCTCCATCATCGTGGAGCAGACGGCCACCGCCGAACAGAAGATCTTCCTGCCCGCGGTCTCCCGGTAGGCCGGAAGGAAGGCTTCCCAAGCCCGCTCTGATCGGGGCGCCCCGGGGATCCCCCGGGGCGCCCCGGCGCGAGGGCGGCAAACGCAGCCCGGCCACAGGGCCCCGCCCGCGTTGACGGACCCGGGGCCTTGTGGTAGCCTACGCCCCCGGGAATCCACGTTTTCAGCCCGAGAACCGCTTCACTTCCCTGGCAGGAAGGGCTTCCATGACCGCTCAGGACCCCAACCACTCCCACCCTCCGGCCCGAACCCGGTTCGCGCCCAGCCCTACGGGCTACCTCCACCTGGGCGGGCTGCGCACCGCCCTCTTCTCCTGGCTCTGGGCCCGTCACACCGGCGGCCAGTTCATCCTCCGGGTCGAGGACACGGACCGACGCCGTTACGTGCCCGACAGCCTGGACGACATCCTGCAGGGGCTGCGCTGGCTGGAACTCCACTGGGACGAGGGGCCCGACATCGGCGGCCCCTATGGCCCCTACGTCCAGAGCCAACGGACCGCGCTCTACCGGGAACACGCGGAGCAGCTCATCGCCAGCGGCCATGCCTACCGGTGCTACTGCACACCGGAGCGGCTGGCCGCCCTGCGGGAGGAACAGCAGCGCCGAGGCGAGCGCACCGGCTACGACCGCCACTGCCGCTCCCTTTCCCCAGAGGAGCGGGCGGCCAAGGAGGCCCAGGGCCTGCCCCACGTGGTGCGTCTGGCCGTGCCCTTGGAAGGGACCACCACCGTCCACGACCTGCTCCGAGGCCCCATCGTCACCGACAACCGCCAGCTGGAGGACGCGGTCCTGCTCAAGAGCGACGGCATGCCCACCTACCATCTGGCCGTGGTGGTGGACGACCACCTGATGGCCATCACCCATGTGCTGCGGGGCCAGGAATGGCTGCCCTCCGCGCCCCTGCACCAGCTCCTGTACGATGCCTTCGGCTGGGAACCCCCGGTCTGGGTCCACCTGCCGGTGATCCTGGACCCCAGCGGCAGGGGCAAGATGAGCAAACGCCGAAAGGTGGTGGACGGAAAGGAATACCTGGCCCTGGTCCGGGAGTTCATGGAGGCCGGGTACCTGCCCGAGGCCCTGTTCAACTTCCTGGTCAACGTGGGCTGGAACTTCGACCCAGAGCGGGAGGTCTTCACCCGAGAGGAGGCCATCCAACGCTTCGAGCTCCAGGAGATCCACCCCGCGCCCGCAGCCCTCCCCTACGAGAAACTGGAGTGGCTGAACGGGGTGTACATCCGCCAGATGGACCCGACGGAGCTCAAACGGAGACTGCTGCCCTTCCTGAGCCGACAGCTCGGCATCCCCGAGGAGGACCTGGCCGGGGACAGCCGATTGGACAGGCTGGTCCCCCTGATCCAGGAGCGGATCAAGCGGTTGGACGAGGCGGCCCCGTGGCTGGACTGGGCCTTCGTGGACGCGGACGCGCTTCCCTACGAGAGCCCAAACGTGCTCCTGGGGCGCAAGCTCTCCCCGGAACAGAGCCTGGCCGTCCTCCGCAAAGGGCACGAGATCCTGCAGCAGGTGGAGCCCTTCCAGGCCGATGCCATCCAGGCCGCGTTCCGGGCCGCGGCCCAGGAGATGGGGATCAAGGCCGGCAGTTTCTTCGGCCCCTTCCGGGGCGCCCTCACCGGCAAACGGGTCTCGCCGCCCCTCTTCGAGAGCATGGAGGCCCTGGGGCGGGAGCAGGTGCTCCGTCGGGTGGAGCGGGCCATCCAGGCCCTGGAGGCCCAGCTCCAACGAACCCCCTGAGCTCCCTCGCCGGTGCCCCCCATATGGGGCCGGACGCCAAAGAGCCCCAGAGACAAGTGAGTAAGATAAATAGACCCAGAGAGATAAAAAATGGACGGCCCGCGGGTCGAGCACCCGCGGGCCGTCCATTCCCCGACCGCCACCGGGGAACCTCTGGAGGTCATTCCATGGGCGTGAGGGAGGCGTTGGTCTCCAAGAGCCGGATCTCGTAGAGCTCCCGATCGCCGAAATAGGCCCGCTCGTACACCTCCCCCTCGTACTCACCGCTGAAGAGCCAGCGCTTCTCGTACTTCATGGCCAACAGCATGCCCAGTTGGGCGTCGTAGCAGGCGATGCCCCGATAGTCGGTGAGCCAACCCTCGGCCTCCTCCAGCTCCGCCTCCTGTTCCGGCGAGCACCAGGCCGCGACCGCCTGGCCGTCTTCCAGGCGATACTCGGCATTCACCGGACCGGGGGTCCGGCCGGCCCAGTAGCGCAGGGTGAAGATCTCCTCGGCCGCGGCGTAGCGCTCCTGGCCGGTGTACCGGTCGATCTGGTGGATCCAGGTGGAGTCCTCGCCGCAGTCCCCCTCCCAGGCCACCGTCCGCTCCAGCTCCAGCCACCGGGCATTGGTTCGGGTCACGGCCACGGCCATGGTGCCCTGACAGGCCCGGACCGGACAGCGCTCCGAGTCGCAGCGGTAGGAGACGGACCACTGGGCCTCCAGCTCCTCGGGGAAGAGGGGCCGGAACACAGGGGCCTGGGCCGCAGCCGGATTGGCCGTCACCACGATGTCCGCGATCCAGGCACGCTGGGTGGGCCGACCGGGCTCGTCGTCGGGCCCAGAGATGCAGCAGATGAGCCACCAGTCCCCCTCCTCGTCCCGACCCACCACCTGGAAGGTGTCGCCCTGGCGGGCGCCGGCCACCACCGGGAAATCCAGCCCCGGGCCGCTGCGGATGTTCACGCTGCGGTTCCGCACCGTGACCTGGGGCGGCTCCTCCACCGGGGCGGTGTCCGTCACCGGGACCGTGGCCGTGGGAACCCCGGACTCCAGGAGTTCCGGGGAGCTCTGGGGATCGGGGACGAGGAGGGTGACGCTGTCGGGCAGGAGCTCGGGCCGGGCGACCTGGGCCGGGGCCTGGGGCAGGCTCCCCATGGGCTGGAAGATGGTGGGCCCCATGGTGGCGCAGCCCCCCAGGGCCAGGAGAGCCAGGGCCCCCAGGAGGGCCAGGGCCCAACGAGGACGAGGAGGACAGACCGGGATGCGTTCCGTGGATGTCTCGTTCAGGGTAGACATGGCATTCCCCAGAAGGTGGCAACAAGTTCCTTGGCAACAAATTCCCTTGGAAGATTGGAAGAACAGGGCGACCGTATCGAGAACAACGTACAGAGAGCGAAGGTGTCAGCGTCGGAGCAGGAGATTGTTCAACAGCCCCAACTCGTCCAGGGCTTCGTGGGCGTGGTGGCGGACCAGGGGATGTTCATCCTCCAACACCCCGTAGAGGGGCCCCGCCGCGGCCCGATGGCCCATGCGATGGAGGGCCGCGGCCGCCCGAGCTCGTCGGGCTGGCTCCGGGCTGGCCAGGGCCTGGGCCAGGACATCCACCGCCTCGGGGCCGATCTGGGCCAACGCATCCGACGCGGCCTGGCGGGCCATGCCGTCCGGATCGGCCAGGAGATCGGCCAGCCGCGCCAGATGGGGGCGAACCGCATCCGGGGCCCGGGAATACACCCGGGCCAGGGCTCGGGCAGCCACCACCCGGAGCTCCGAGCAGGGATCCTCCAGCGCGGCCACCAGCACGGGCACGGCCCGTCCGTCCCCCACCTGGGCCAGGCCGCGCAGAGCCCACCACCGGAGATCCGGGCTTCGGGTGCGGGCCCATCGGACCAGGCCGGGGACATCCCGGTGGGAGAGCTGCCCGACCAAGGCTTCGGCCTGGTCGTCGGCCCCGGCTGCCGCAGCCGCGAGAAAGCGTTCCAGAGGGGTCCTACCGGTTCGTCGTGCCATGGGCCTTGCCCCATCGGCTCCGGGAGCCCAAGGGGATGGACACGGATCTGTGCCCCCCATCTTACCGGGAGCCAGATATCCGGTCAAATCCGCTGTCGATGCATCCACCCAGAAGCGGCCGAAGCTTGCACGAAATCCCAGGGCTGTGGTATGGTTTTCGGCAGCCAAAAGCCAGGACAACCGGTCCACCGAACCGGCCCAGATCGTCATCCAGGCTGCCCCCCGCAGCAGCGTGTGTTGGTTCCCCCCTGTGTGGCTCGCGTCCCGTGGGCCCCGTGTGTTCCGGGCTGGTCGCCAGAGTTCCCCCGCTCGCGGCCACGTCGACAGCCATCCCTTCATCCCATTCGTGACCTTTGGCTCACATCCCAATCCGCACTCACCCCAAAGGAGGCACAGCCATGAAGCAGGGACGCTTCTACCCACTGCTGGTGCTGCTGACGGCGATGGCCGTGGTGTTCGCCGCGTGCGCGCCGGCCCAGCAGGCCCCGGCCCAGGAGGAAGCCGGCCAGGCCCAGGAAGGGGCCGCCGCGGGCCAGGAGGCCGCGGCCCCCTCTGCCGGCGAGAACGTGATCCGCATCTACACCAGCTGGCCTCTCCAGGGCCCCATGTTGCCCGAAGGAGAGTCCATGAAGCGGGCTGTGGACCTGGCCCTGAAGCACTACCTGGACGCCCGGGACGGCCAGGGTCCAGCAGGCTTCACCATCGAGGTGGTCAACCTGGACGATGCCTCCCCCACCACCGGGTCGTGGGATGGGACCATCGAGGCCGAGAACGCGCAGAAGTGTGTGAACGATCCGGACTGCATGGTCTACTTCGCGACCTACAACTCGGGCGCGGCCAAGGTCTCCATCCCCATCACCAACCGGGCCGGCATGGCCCAGATCACCCCGGCCAACACCTACCCCGGCCTGACCAAGCCCTGGGCCGAGGGCGAGCCGGACATCTACTACCCGGCCGGCAACCGCCCCACCTATTTCCGCACCAACGCCGCGGACGACGTCCAGGGCTGGGCCGGCGCGGCCTGGGCCCGCTGCCTGGGCTACCAGCGGGTCTACCTGCTGGATGACCGCCAGCTCTACGGCAAGGGCGTGGTGGACGCCTTCATCCAGCAGGCGGAGAAGGAGGGCCTGGAGCTGGTGGGCCGAGACGGCGTGGAGTCCACGGACATCGACTTCCGCTCCCTGCTCACCAAGGTGAAGGCCGCCAATCCGGACCTGGTCTACGGCGGCTTCGTCATCGACTCCGGCGGTCCCCAGGTGATCCAGCAGATGGCTGCCCTGGGCCTCTTCGACCAGGGCATCAAGTTCATGGGCCCGGACGGGCTGGTGAACCCGGCCCTGGTGGAACAGGTGGGCGGCCCGGAGGTGGCCAACGACAACGTGCTCCTCACCTTCCCCGGCCTGGCCCCCAGCCAGCTCACCTCGCCCGAGGGCCAGAAGTTCTTCAACGACTTCATCGCGGAGTACGGGGTGGAGCCCAGCCCCTGGAGCACCTACGCGTACCAGGCCATGCAGGTCATCCTGGACAGCATCGAGCGGGCCGGCACCAAGGACCGGGGCGCCATCCTGGAGGCCATGCGCAACACCCAGGACTTCCAGGGCATCACCGGGGTCTTCAGCTTCGACGAGAACGGCGACCCCACCCTGACCGCCCTGGGCGGCAACATCGTCCGGGACGGCGAGATCCAGTACGTGGGCCCCATCAGCCCGGACATGTACCCGGACCAGTGCGAGGCCGCCAACCCGTGGCAGTGATCGCGTTCCCCGGAGGGGGGCCGGCCTTCCGTCGGTCCCCCTCCGGGACGAACCCCGTCGGTCTCCCATGCGGTCTCTCTGGCGGAGGTGTATCCCGTGACCCCCACCGACGTCCTGATCCAGCAGCTCATCAACGGCCTGACCATCGGGGCCTACCTGGCCCTGATCGCCCTGGGCTACACCATGGTCTACGGCATCATCGAGCTCATCAACTTCGCCCACGGCGATCTCTTCACCTTCGGTTTCCTCATCTCCCTGACCCTGTTCCGCTTCTTCGGCGTGGAGGGCACCCTGTACGGCTTTGAGCTGGTCTGGCTCTTCTCCCTGATCCTGGTGCTCACCATGCTGCTCACCGGCATCCTGAACGTGGTCATCGACCGCATCGCGTACAAACCCCTGCGGAGAGCCCCCCGCCTCGCGCCCCTGATCACCGCGGTGGGGATGTCCTTCGCCCTGGAGAACATCTACGCGAACTGGTACGGCCCCAGCCAGATCAACTACCCGGACTTCTTCCCCCGCATCAACATCGTCACCGAGTGGCTGGGGCTGGACAGCCCCCTCCTCTTCACCACCCAGGACCTGCTCCTGATCGGCGTGACCATTCCCCTGATGGTGCTGCTGCGGCTCTTCGTCCAGCGGACCAAGCTGGGCAAGGCCATGCGGGCCTCGGCCCAGAACGCCAGCGCGGCCGCCATCATGGGCATCGACGTGGAGCGGGTGATCATGGTCACCTTCTTCATCGGTGGGGCCCTGGCCGGGGCGGCCGGCATGATCTTCGGCAACTTCCTCCACACCGGCCGCTACCTGATGGGCTTCGACGCCGGGCTCTTCGCCTTCACGGCCGCGGTCTTCGGCGGCATCGGCAACATCGTGGGGGCCATGCTGGGGGGCTTCATCATCGGCTTCATCAAGGCCCTCAGCGACCAGTACCTGGCCGCCCAGTGGACCCGGGCCGTGATCTTCGCCATCCTCATCCTGGTCCTCGTCTTCCGACCCCAGGGCCTGCTGGGGCTCGGCGAAACGGAGAAGGCATGATGGAACGGGTTCAGGCAACGCCCACGGCACGGAGCACCGCCCCCACCCGGGCCTACAGGGCCAAGGCCCGCCCGGAGGTCATCGGCGACTGGGTCATGGTGACGGCCATCGAGGCCTTTCTCCTCATCGCCCTGACCCCGGCCTTCCTGCACCAGTACGGGGCGGTGGGATGGTTCGGCCTGGCCCTGGGGGGGCTCATGGCCCTCCTCTCCTACCTCTGGTACCAGGGGAAGCCCCTGGGCTATCCCCTGCTGGCCCTCTTCTTCGTCCTCTCGTACCTCCTGCTGTTGGGGGCTGGGATCGCGTTCCTCTCCACCCTGCCCCCGATCACGGCCCTGGTCTACCTGCTCCTGGCCTACATCACCGCGTCCGCCTGGTTCCGAGGAGAGCGCCGGGCCGGGATCCTCCTGAGCGTCGTGTGGGCGGTCCTCTCCGTGGTCCTCTTCGCCGCGGCCACGGGCACCGGGCGCCAGGGCATGGACCTGACCCTCCTGTTGCTCATCGGCTTCCTGTTGACCAGCGGCGCGGCCACCTTCCTCTTCGGCGTGCGCTTCCGCCACCTCCGCGATCCCCGGGTGATGGCCTACTTCGGCTACGGGGCCGAGCCTCCCATCCTGACGACGGTGGAGCGGACATACCAGGCCCTCCAGGGCTTCCTGGCCCAGAGCTACGCCCTCCTGAACCGGCTCCTCCACCCCCTCCAACAAGCCGTGACACAGGGCACCCGAACCCTGCAGGGGAGCTCCCAGGCCATCCCCCGGAGGATGCGGGGCACCCTCCTCGCGGCAGCGGTGGTGGTGGGGCTGGCCCTCCTGCCCCTCCTGGTGCGGGAGCTGGAGCAGGCCACCAACCTCTCCTTGCTCATCACCATGAACGTGGCCCTGATCTTCGTGGTGTTGGCCCTGGGCCTGAACATCGTGGTGGGCTTCGCGGGGCTGCTGGACCTGGGCTACGCGGCCTTCTTCGCCATCGGCGCCTACACGGTGGGCATCTTCACCTGGCCCAACCTGGGGCTGGAGTGGAACTTCTGGATCGTCATCTGGATCAGCGTGGTCATGGCCGCCATCTTCGGCATGATCATCGGCGCGCCCACCCTGCGCCTCCGGGGCGACTACCTGGCCATCGTCACCCTGGCCTTCGGCGAGATCGTGCCCCGGGCCATCCGGGAGATGTGGGACATCAAGATCCGCATCCCCTTCACGGAGATCTACCTGGTGGGCTCCAAGCTGGAGGGCTTCAACCTGACCAACGGCCCCCAGGGCATGAACCCGGTGGGCCGTCCCACCATCCTGGGCATGGAGCTGGGCGTGGACCCCATCCAGGTGGGGCCCCTCCTCCTGAGCCCGCCCATGCAGTGGTACCTGCTCATCGTGGTCATCGGCGCCATCGTGCTCCTGGCCTCCCACCGGCTGGAACACTCCCGCCTGGGACGGGCCTGGATGGCCATCCGGGAGGACGAGACGGCCGCGGACGCCATGGGGGTGGATCCCATCCGGACCAAGCTGTTGGCCTTCGCGCTGGGGGCCTCCTTCTCGGGCTTCGCGGGCGCCATCTACGCGGCCATGATCCAGGCCATCTTCCCCGAGCTCTTCAGCTTCCTGGTCTCCATCTTCCTGCTCATCATCGTCATCGTCAGCGGGATGGGCAACATCTGGGGCGTGTTGGCCGGGGGCCTTCTCATATCCCTGTTCGACCGGGTGGTGTTGGCCCAGATCGTGCCCCAGTACGTGCCCGGCGGCGATGTGCTCCAACGCTGGCGCTGGGTCATGTACGCGACCGGCCTGATCGCCATCATGGTGCTCCGGCCCGAGGGGCTCTTCCCCTCGGCCACCCGGGCCGCAGAGCTCCACGAGGCCGACGAGGAATACGCGTTCCGGGAGGAATCCCTGGACCCCGAGACCCAGACCGTGGTGGGAGAGCCCCCCGTGGAGGACAGAGGAGGCAACTGGTAAGATGCCGCTCCTGGAAGCCCGCAGCCTGACCAAGAGGTTCGGCGGCCTGGTGGCCGTGGACCGGGTGGACCTGACCATCGAGGCCGGGGAGATCGCCAGCCTGATCGGCCCCAACGGCGCCGGCAAGACCACCTTCTTCAACATGGTCACCGGCCTCTACAGACCTACCTCCGGCACCCTGGTCTTCGACGGCCACCCCCTGGGGCGCCAGCGGCCCAACCAGGTGACCAAGCTGGGCATCGCCCGAACCTTCCAGAACATCCGCCTGTTCAAGAACATGACCGCCCGGGACAACATCCTGGTGGGCATGAACTGCCGTCTGCGCTCCAACTGGTACCATGCCCTGCTCCGCACCCCGGGCATGGTCCGAGAGGAGGAGGCCGCCCGGCACCGGGCCGACGAGCTGTTGGACTACGTGGGGCTGGGCCGACACATGGGGGACACCGTGGCCCACGCGCTGCCCTACGGCCTGCAGCGCCGGCTGGAGATCGCCCGGGCCCTGGCCACCCAGCCCAAGCTCCTGCTGCTGGACGAGCCCTCCGCGGGGATGAACCCCCGGGAGACCCAGGCTCTGACGGAGCTCATCCGCCAGCTCCGGGACGACCTGGGCCTCACCGTCCTGCTCATCGAACACGACATGAAGGTGGTCATGGGGATCAGCGACCGGGTCCACGTGCTGGACTACGGCCGGAAGATCGCGGAAGGCCCTCCCCGGGAGATCCAGCACAACCCTCGGGTCATCGAGGCCTACCTGGGTCGGGCCGCGGCAGAGGGCGCGGCGGAGCCCGCAGCCACCACGCGGGAGACGGGGTGAGGCGCCATGGCCCACATGCTGGAACTGCGCAACGTGCACGCCTTCTACGGCCACATCCACGCGCTGAAGGGCATCTCGTTGACCGTGGACCGGGGCGAGATCGTCACCCTCATCGGCGCCAACGGCGCGGGCAAGAGCACCACCATCCGGACCATCTCCGGCCTGGTCCATCCTCGCCACGGGGAGATCTACCTGGAGGCAGAGCGCATCGACGGCCTCCCACCCCATCGAGTGACGGAGCTGGGCGTGGCCCAGGCCCCGGAAGGGCGCTGGATCTTCCCCCGGCTCACCGTGATGGAGAACCTGGAGATGGGGGCCTTCATCCGGGAGGACCCAGACGGCATCCAGGAGGACCTGGAGTACGTCTTCCACCTCTTCCCGCGCCTCCAGGAACGCCGGGACCAGCTCGGGGGCACCCTCTCCGGCGGGGAACAGCAGATGTTGGCCATCGGCCGGGCCCTGATGGCCCGCCCCCGGCTCCTGCTGCTGGACGAGCCCAGCATGGGCCTGGCCCCCATGCTGGTGGAGCGGATCTTCGAGACCATCCAGAGCATCAACCAGGCAGGAATGACCATCCTGTTGGTGGAACAGAATGCCCTCATGGCCCTGCAGATCGCCCACCGAGGCTATGTCCTCCAGACCGGGGAGATCGTGCTGGAGGGAACGGCCCAGGAACTCCAGGCCAACGAGATGGTCCGCAAGGCCTACCTGGGCGAGGAGTGAGGGCCGGAAACCCGCCGCGGCGCCGGCTCCATGGAGGCCATCCGTGTCGACGCGGAGCCCGCGACCTCCGACCGGCCACGATCGATCCCATATGCCCACCTCCCAGAGCCAGCCCATGATCTCCGGCCACCCCACGGCCCTCCCAGACCAGGTTCCCCTGGAGGCCCACCTGGAACGGCTGCGGGCCATCGCCCGCATCGTGGTGGAAGAGCCGGACACCGATGCCCTGGTCCAACGCCTGGCCGAGGCCACCGCGCTGGCCCTGGGCGGGGACACGGTGGCCGTGGGCATCCACCAGGATGGCCGGATCCGCATCGGCCGGGCCTTCCACCGGGGAGAGCTCCGTTCCCTGGACCGCTCCCTGGGACCAGGGGAGGACGTGGCCGGCTGGCTGCTGGAACACCGACGTCCCCTGCTCGTCCAGGACCTGCGGGCCGAGTCCCCGGTCGGCTCCCAGCTGGCCGAGGAGTGCGGCGCGACCTCGCTGTTGGCCCTCCCCATCCTCAACCACCAGGAGCATCTGCTGGGCACCCTGGAGTGCTATCGACGGGATCCCCAGCGGCCCTTCACCCCGAGCCACATGGACCTGGCCCGGACCATCGCGCTCCTGGCCGCGGCCGGGCTGGAGCGGGCCCAGCTCTTCGCCAAGATGCTGGAGTGGGCCTCCTCCTTCGAGAACCTGCTGGCCTTCAACGCCTCCTTGAACGCCAAGCTGGAGCCGGCCCTGCTCCTGCGCCGCCTGGTGGAGCACGCCTCGGGTTTCCTGGGCGCGGACGCGGGCATGGCCGGGTTGGTGGGCCCCCAGGACGTGTGGGTGGACGGCTACTGGCGCCGGGGCCAGTGGCTGGACTTCCGGGAACGCTGGCCGGCCAGAGAGGGGACGCCCGGCTGGGTGGTGCTCAACCAGTGCCCCTACCTGACCAACGACTATCCCCGGGACCGGCTGGCCAACCCGCTGTTGGCCCGTCGCTTCCAGGTGGCCAACGCCATCTGCGTGCCGGTGTTGGGGCTGGAGGACCGGGTGCTGGGCTTCGTGGAGCTCCACAACAAGAAGGGAGGCCAGGAGCCCTTCACCTGGTCCGACGTGGACTTTCTGGAATCCCTGACCCACTCCACGGCCCTGGCCCTGCGCAACGCCAACCTGCTGGCGGAGCTGGCGGCCCAGCGCTCCCGGCTCCGGGCCCTGGCCGCGCGCCAGGTCCAGCTCCTGGAGGAGGAGCGGCGGCGCATCGCCCGGGAGCTCCACGACGAGGCCGGCCAGGCCCTGGTGGGGATCAAACTGGGGCTGCAGGTCCTGGCCCAGCGGTTGCCGCCGGAGGCCATGGCCCTGCGGGAGGAGCTGGATGCCCTCCGCCACCAGGTGAACCAGGCCACCGCCCGGCTGCGGAACATCGCCCGGGAGCTGCGCCCCCCCACCCTGGACGAACTGGGCTTGGAGGCCGCGCTGCGGCAGTACATCCTGGCCTTCCGCAAGCGCACCCAGCTCACCGTCCACTTCGACAGCCTGAACCTGGTCCAGGTGCCCCAGGCCGTGGAGACGGCCAGCTACCGCATCGTCCAGGAGGCCCTGACCAACGTGGCCCGGCATGCCCAGGCCAGCCAGGTCTGGATCACCCTGGTCTGCGACGGGGAGCGACTGCACCTGGCCATCCGCGACGATGGGCAAGGCTTCCACATGAAGGAAGTGGGCGAGCGAGGGCTGGGGTTGATCGGGATGCAGGAACGGGCTAAAATGCTGGGCGGCTCCCTCCACATCGAATCGACTCCTGGGGTGGGCACGGCCATCCAGGGAACGATCCCCTTGGCCTAGCTTCCCCGTCTCCGAACCACAGGGGCACGCATCATGTCCGGACCACGGCCTGTGTCGGTCATCCTGGCCGACGACCACCACATCGTGCGTCGAGGGCTGGCCGCGCTCCTGCAGATGAGCGGCCGCTACCAGGTGGTGGACGAGGCCTGCGACGGCGAGGAGGCCCTCCACTGCGCCCAGCGCACCCAGGCAGACCTGATCATCCTGGATCTCTCCATGCCCCGGATGAACGGCCTGGAGACCCTGCGTCGCCTCAGCCATCACCTGCCGCGGATGAAGAAGCTGGTCCTCTCCATGTACGACGACACCGCCTTCGTGGTCCAGGCCCTGCGGGGCGGCGCGGACGGCTACATCCTCAAGCACGCCATGGAGGACGAGCTCTTCCGGGCCCTGGATGCCATCCTGCAGGGAGAGCGCTACATCGGTGTGGCCATCGACCTGGAGGAGATGGACGCCCAGATGGCCACCTTCGCAGAGCTCCTCACCCCCCGGGAGCGGGAGATCCTCCAGCTCATCGCGGAGGGGCACACCGCCAATGAGATCGCCCAGATCCTCTGCATCAGCCCCCACACCGCCAACCGGCATCGGGCCAACATCCTCCAGAAGATGGGCGCCCGCAACCAGGTGGAGCTGGTGCGCCTGGCCGCGGAGAGAGGCCTGGTCATCCTGAAACAGCCCCCCCAGCGCTCCTAGGCGAACACGCCCCCATGCCTCCTGGACGCTGTCCAGGAGGCTTTTTTCGAGGATCTTTCCCCAAAATACACACTTCTAGCCATTGCCATCCCTGGCTGGCCTGGCTATAATTTGGACCATCCCGACCCTGGATCGGGAGGGTGGGAGACACCCTTCCCCTCCAGGATCTTGCCGACAGGTCTCTCCATCCCCGACACATCGTCACCACAGGAACAGCACCCAACGACCCGCGCGGCCACACCCTGCGGACGATCTCCGCAGTTGGCTCGCGGGCAGGGAGGAGACCTTTTTTCCTTCCGACCGGGGCCGACAAGGGGCCTCCACGCGCCGACGAGCTCGCACTGTGCACGAGCTTTCCATTGCCTATAGCTTGGTGGAGATCGCCAGCCAGGCCGCGGATTCCATGGGCATCCGCCGGGTGGACGTGGTCCACCTGCGCCTGGGGGCCCTGTCCGGCGTGGTCCAGGACGCCCTCCTCTTCGCCTACGAGATCGCGGCCAAGGGCACCGTCCTGGAGGGCTCCCGGCTGGCCATCCAGGAACTGCCGGTGGTGGTCCACTGCTCCCGTTGCCAGGCCGACCGCACTCTGCCCGGCATCCAACATTTTCGCTGCCCGGTCTGCGGCGAGCCCACGGGCCAGATCGTTCAGGGCCGGGAGCTGGAGATCGTCTCCCTGGAGTACACCGATCCGGTCCCCGAGCCGGCCCCCTGCCGATCCCCGAACGGCTCCACGGGCAAGCCGCCTCGGTGAAACGCGGTCTCGGTGGAACTCGGTGAAAGTCGGTCCATCCAGAAAAGCCAACCCAGGAGGGAGGTGGACGTTCCCGAGATGGGCGAGAACACGAGGCCAAGACTTCTGGAGATCCGTCAAGGGGTCCTGAGCAAGAACGACCGCCTGGCCCAGGAGCTGCGGGCCCGCTTCGCGGCGGCCCGGGTCTTCGTGGTCAACCTGGTCTCCAGCCCGGGCTCGGGCAAGACCACCCTGCTGGAGAGAACCCTGAGCCAGCTTCGCGCCCGGGGGCACGCGGTCGCGGCCCTGGTAGGAGATCTGGCCACGGAGAACGACGCCCGGCGCCTGGCCCGCAGCGGCGCCCCCATTCGCCAGATCGTCACCGACGGCATCTGCCACCTGGAGGCGGCCATGGTGGCCGCCCACCTGGAAGGGTGGGACCTGGCAGCGCTGGACTTCCTCTTCGTGGAGAACGTGGGCAACCTGGTCTGCCCGGCCAGCTACGATCTGGGCGAATCCATGCGGGTGGTGCTCCTCTCCGTCACCGAGGGGGAGGATAAACCCCTGAAATACCCCACCATGTTCCACGCCGCGGACCTGGTGCTCCTCACCAAGATGGATCTGGCCCAGGCCACGGAATTCGACCGGGAGGAAGCCCTCGCGGCCATCCACGCGGTCAACCCCGGGGTGCCTGTGGTGGAGACCGCGGCCAAGAAGGGCCGGCTCGATGCGTGGCTGACACTCCTGGAGGAGCGGGCTGGGGTGAAGAGGGCATCCCCCGCCGCCGGAGGCTGAGCCCACCGGCAGCGGATCGAGCGGCGACTTCGAACAGTCCAGACGAGGAACCAAGATGGCGAGCACAAACGGCGTGGCTTTCCTCACCCCCCAAGAACGGCTGCAGCAGCGGCTGAACGACCCAGAGACCGCGGCGGTGCTCCTGGAGGTGCTGGACAGGCTGGACGTGATGGCCTTGACCCTCACCTCCCTGGACAGCTTCCTGCGTCGGGGCGACGAGATCATCGAGAACGTCTCCGAGAGCATCCAGGAGGTGCAGCAGGCCGTGCCCGCGCCGGATCTGGACGTTCCCGGGACCACCCAGACCCTGGCCGAGCACCTGCCCACCCTCATCGACGCCCTGCCGGAGCTCACCGCCTCCTTGCCCCGGATCCTGGAGCTGAACCGACGGCTGGGCGAGCCGGCCACCTTCGAGGCCATCAACCAGGTCCTGGACCGCATCGACCTGGTGGCCGCCGCCCTGGAGATGCTGGACAGCTTCCTCCGCCGGGGCGACGAGGTGGCGGACAACGTGGCCGAGAGCGTCCGGGAGGCCCTGGACACGGCCCCCACGGCCGAGGTGGCCATGCTGGCCACCCTGGCCGAGGCCCTGCCCCAGCTCCTCCAGATCCTGCCCGTCTTCGTCCAGATGATCCCCCAGCTCATGGAGGTGACGGAACGGCTCCAGCGGGTCCTGGAATCGGAGGAGTTCGCGGCCCTGATGGGCTCCGGCGTCTTCGCGCCCCGGACCGTGGGCATCGTGGCCGAGGTGGGGAATGCCCTGGTGGAGGGCTACGAGGCCACCCGTCAGCGGCCCGAGCCGCCCAGCCTCTGGACGCTGTTCCGTTCCCTGCGGGATCCGGAGGTGCGTCGGGCCCTGGCCTTCCTGGTGGAGTTCGGCGGGCGTCTGGGGCAGGCCGTCTCCCCCCACGGGAAATAGCATGGCACGGGAACCGTGCCCGCGGTTCCACGCCAAACCGAGTGCAGGACCCCAGTCCAGGACACAGTAGGAGGAGGGAGAGTTCGATGGCATCACTCTTGTGGTTACAGGGCGGCGCTTGCAGCGGGAACACCATGTCGTTCCTCAACGCCGAAGAGCCCAGCGCGGTGGATCTGGTTACCGACTTCGGCATCGAGATCCTCTGGCACCCCTCCCTGGGCATGGAGCTGGGCGAACAGGCCCAGAAGATCTTCTGGGATTGCGCCCGGGGAGAACGGCCCCTGGACATCTTCGTCTTCGAGGGCACGGTGATCCTGGGGCCCAACGGCAGCGGCCGCTACGACATGTTCGCGGACCGCCCCATGAAGGACTGGGTGGCCGAGATCGCGGCCCAGGCCCAGATCGTGGTGGCCATCGGCGACTGCGCCTGCTGGGGCGGCATCCCCGCCACCGCGCCCAACCCCACAGACTCGGTGGGGCTCCAGTACCTGAAACGGGAACACGGCGGCTTCCTGGGCGCAGACTTCCGCTCCAAGATGGGCCTGCCGGTGATCAACATCCCCGGCTGCCCCGCCCACCCGGACTGGGTGACCCAGATCCTGGTGGCGGTGGCCAGCGGACGGGCCAAGGACATCGCCCTGGACGATCTGCAGCGCCCCCTCACCTTCTTCAAGTCCTTCACCCAGACCGGCTGCACCCGGGTCCAGTTCTTCGAGTACAAACAGGCCACCGAGGAGTTCGGCCAGGGAACCCGCAAGGGCTGCCTCTTCTACGAGTTCGGCTGCCGGGGGCCGGTGACCCGCTCCCCCTGCAACCGCATCCTGTGGAACCGCCAGTCGTCCAAGACCCGGGCCGGCATGCCCTGCACCGGCTGCACCGAGCCGGAGTTCCCCTTCTTCGACCTGCGGCCCGGCACGGTCTTCAAGACCCAGAAGATCAGCGGCTCCATCCCCAAGGAGGTGCCCACGGGCACGGATCACGTCACCTACATGGCCCACGCCGCCGCAGCCCGGATCGCGGCCCCTCGGTGGTCCAAAGAAGACATGTTCGTCGTCTAACAAGGGGGTTACCATGGCAACGAGAGCAGTGGATCTGCACATCAGCCCGCTGGGACGCGTGGAGGGAGACCTGGACGTCCGGGTGAAGGTGGAGGACGGCGTGGTGGTGGACGCCTGGACCGAGGCGGCCATGTTCCGGGGCTTCGAGATCATCCTGAAGGGAAAGGACCCCCAGGCCGGCCTCATCGTCACCCCCCGGATCTGCGGCATCTGCGGGGGCAGCCACCTCTACAAGGCCGCCTACGCCCTGGACACCGCCTGGCGCACCGAGGTGCCGCCCAACGCCACCCTGGTCCGCAACATCGCCCAGGCCTGCGAGACCCTCCAGAGCATCCCCCGCTGGTTCTACGCCCTCTTCGCCATCGACCTGACCAACAAGAACTACGCCAAGGCCAAGGGCTACGACGAGGCGGTGCGCCGCTTCGCCCCCTTCGTGGGCACCAGCTACGAGCCCGGCGTCACCTGGTCCGCCAAGCCGGTGGAGGTCTACGCCATCTTCGGCGGCCAGTGGCCCCACTCCAGCTTCATGATCCCCGGGGGCGTCATGTGCGGCCCCACCCTCTCGGACGTGACCCGCTCCATCTCCATCCTGGAATGGTGGCGGGACGCCTGGCTGGAGAAACAGTGGCTGGGCTGCTCCGTGGACCGCTGGCTGGAGAACAAGACCTGGAACGACATCCTGGCCTGGGTCGAGGAGAACGAGAGCCAGTACAACTCGGACTGCGGCTTCTTCATCCGCTACTGCCAGGAGATCGGCCTGGACAAGTTCGGGGCAGGCTACGGCCAGTACCTGGCCACCGGCACCTACTTCCAGCCCGAGGAGTACATCCACCCCACCATCGAGGGGCGCAACCACGCCCTGATCAACCGGGCCGGCATCTACGACGGCGAGGGCTACCACGACTTCGACCAGGCCCGGGTACGGGAGGACCACACCCACGCCTTCTTCCGGGGCTCCGGCGCGCTCCATCCCTTCGAAGGGGTGACCGAGCCGGTGGATCCCCAGGAGGGGCGGCGGGAAGGCAAGTACACCTGGGCCAAGGCCCCCCGCTACGACGTGCCCGGCAAGGGATCCATCCCCCTGGAGGCCGGCCCCCTGGCCCGGCAGGTCATCGCGGGCAAGCCGGATCCCCAGCCCTGGCAGGACTACGATCCCCTCTTCCACAACGTGATCAACCAGATCGGCCCCAGCGTCATGGTCCGGGTCCTGGCCCGGATGCACGAGGCGGCCAAGTACTACAAGCTGGCCCGGAAGTGGCTGGACGAGATCGACCTGCACGAGAAGTTCTACGTGAAGCCGGTGGAGCACGCAGAGGGCAAGGGCTTCGGCGCCACCGAGGCGGCCCGGGGCGCCCTGGCCGACTGGATCGTCATCAAGGACGGCAAGATCGAGAACTACCAGGTGATCACCCCCACGGCCTGGAACATCGGCCCCCGGGACAGCCAGGAGGTCCGGGGCCCCATGGAGACCGCCTTCATCGGCGCCCCCATCGCGGACATGCAGGACCCGGTGGAGCTGGGCCACGTGGCCCGCAGCTTCGACTCCTGCCTGGTCTGCACCGTCCATGCCTACGACGCGAGGACGGGCAAGGAACTGGCCCGCTTCCAGGTCAACGGCGTCTGTTGACGGCCGGGGCATGGGTCCCCAGAGGCCCGTCCAGGAGAACCGGAGGTCCCGAGGTACGGGTTGGGGCTCCCCAGCCCGTGCCTCTCTGTTCTGGAAGGCCAGACAGGGAGAGCCATGTACGGACAGCCAGTGGACACCCTGGTCATCGGCTGCGGCAACCTGCTGCGGGGCGACGACGCGGTGGGCCCGGTCCTGGTGCGGCGCCTGCTGGAACGGGGACTGCCCGAGCATGTCCAGGTGGCGGACGGGGGCACCGCGGGCATGGACGTGGCCTTCCGCATGCGGGGCGCCCGCCACGTGATCCTGGTGGACGCCTGCCGCACCGGCCAGCCCCCCGGCACCCTCTACAAGGTGCCCGGAGCGGAGTTGGAGCAGCTCCCACCCCTGGAGGGCATCCACCTCCACGCCTTCCGCTGGGATCACGCCCTGGCCTTCGCGCGCTGGCTCCTCAAGGACGACTACCCCCAACAGATCGACGTCTACCTCATCGAGGCCGGCGGGCTGGAGTTCGGCGCGCCCCTCTCCCCGCCGGTGGAGGCTGCCATGGAACGGTTGGCGCAGATCCTCCTGGCCGAGCTCGCGAGACCCGAACCCCGCCCATGAACGTACGCATCACGCCCCAAGGCTATCTCCACATCCCCGCCACCCTGGCCCGACAGCACTTCCCCCAGGACGTGTTGGTGGCCCTGGTGCGGGGCCGGGAGCTCTGGCTGCTGCCCCTGCGGGGCGGGGAGGCAGGCGGCCTGCTCCTCAAGCAGCGCAACCCCCAGGGGGATCGGAGCGTGCTCATCTGGGAGGTGTTGCCGCCGGACACGCCACCGGGCGACTATCCCGCCTTCTGGGACGCCCGCCAAGGCGCCCTGCGGGTGGCCCTGCCCCAGCCACCCACTGCCCGAACCGAGGCCCAACATGAGCGGTTTTCCCACCCGTAACGCCACCTACGTGGCCATGTCCGTGGTGGAGGAACGAGGACGCTGGGTGGTCTACATGGAGGTGGGCTTCTGGGAGCCCCACCAGGAACCCCCTCTCCAGGCCGTGCGCCACCGCATCCAGGACTACTCCAACCGCCGCCTGGCCGAGATCGCGGCCAGCTGGATGAAACGAGCCGCGGAGCGCGACCTCGCCCAGCCGCCCTTCGGTCTGTGACGCCGGAGGAGTGCCCAGCCATGGCCCATACCATTCCCACACCCCAGCCTCTGGGCGTCTTCCCGCCCCCAGCCCACCCGCTCCTCCTGCCCCCGGCCGAGGAGGGCGAAGAGGCCTTGCGCCACCTGCTCCAGGGGCGGCGACCCCAGCGCTGGCCGGATCCCTGGCGCTTCTTCGCCCTGGCCCTGGACGGGAAACCGGAGCAGGCCCTCACCGCCCTGGGCCAGGACCCCAGCCCGGTGAGCCGCTACAACCGCTTCGCTCTGGCGCCCACCCCGGCGGCCTACGCGGCCCTGGCCCCCACCCTCTCCGGCGAGCTGCGGGAGCTCCTGGACGCGGTGGCCTACACCCAGGGGATCCTGGACGAGCCGCCCGCGCCCCAGAGGGCCCAGGCGGAGCGGCGGGCCTTCGTCCTCATGGCCCAGGCCGCCCACCAGCTGGAAGGCCAGCGCTTCCCGGAGGCGGTGGCCCTGCTGACCCAGGCGGTGGAGGCCGCCCGACCCACCTCGCCCCTCCTGGCTGGCCAGCTCCTGGCCGCCCTGGCCGACGCCCGACGAGCCTGGCAGGGCCCGGACGCCCAGGCCCTTCTCCACTACCGGGAGGCCCTGGCCCTCATCCCGGACGACGCCCTGCCCCAGGTCCGGGCGGAGATGGCCCTGAACCTGGGCATCCTCTACCAGGAGATGGCCGACGGACGCCGGGGGCCCTTGCTGGAAGCAGCCCGATGCTACCAGACGGCCCTCCTCACCCTGACCCGGGAGGAGCAGCCGGAGCTCTACGCCCTGGCCCACAACAACCTGGCCCTGGCCTACCTGGCCATGCCCTTGACCACAGCCAGCGATCAGCTGCGCATGGCCATCGCCGTCCAATCCCTGCGAGAGGCCCTGAAGGTCTACGACCGGACCACCCATCCGGAGGCCTGGGCCAGCGCCCAGCTGAACCTGGCCAACGCGCTGCAGCATCTGCCCACCGCCCACCCCCGGGAGAACCTGGCCCAGGCCGTGGAGCTCTACGAGGAGCTGCTGGCCGTGCGGGATCCCGCCCAGGATCCCCTGGGCTACGCCCGGCTGCTGGCCAACCAGGGGAACGCCCTGGCCCACCTGGGCATCTTCGTCCACGCCGTGCCCAAGCTGACCCAGGCCCTGACCCTCTTCCGCGAGCACGGAGAGCTGGACGCGGCCGCGGCCGTCCAGGAGACCCTGGCCGAGATCCAGGCCCGCACCGGCCAGCCCGCCCCGATCCAGCCCACCGAGCCCGCCGACTGAGACCGACCCAGAGCTACCCGGAGATCGACCCGTCCCATGGAACTGCACCAACGCCAGCAGTTTGACTTCCTCCTCATGACCGCCGCGGAGCGCTTCGTGGACCGGCTGATCCAGCGCAACCAGGGGCCGGCCCAGGCCCTGGAGCGCCTGCGGGCGGCGCCCAATGGCCCAGGCGTCTGGCTGGATGACTTCGTGGACGCCCTCTTCCAGGACTTCCTCCTGGCCAACCCGGCCGGCGCCTGTTTCGTGCTCCAGGCCCTGGCCAAGCGCCGGCTGACGGCCCCTCTCCCCCAGGCAGACAGGGTAGAGGAGCTGCTGGTGGCCCTGGCCAAGCAGGTCTTCGGGGAGCTGCTGCGGAGCAAGGTGACGGAGATGTTGGAGCAGGAGGTGCTCTTCACCGAGGGTCCAACCTGAAAAGAAGGCCCAGGATGACAGGAGGCCCAGCATGAGCATGGACGCATCCACGACCGCAGAGATGGACCTGGAGAGCCTGGCCCAGCAGGTGGACCAGGCCCTGGCCCAGGTGATGAAGCTGGATGGCCCCGCCCGAGCCGCGGCCCTGGACCTGAAACGGGCCATCGAGGCCTTCCACAAGCTGGGGCTGACCCAGATCGTCCAGCGGCTGAAGGCGGATCCCCGGGGCAAGGAGCTCCTCTTCGAGCTGGTGGACGAGCCCAGCGTCTACGCCCTCTTCGCCATGCACGGCATCGTCCGCGCGGATGTGGCCACCCAGGCCGCCCGGGTCCTGGAGATGGTCCGCCCCTACATGCGCTCCCACGGCGGGGACGTGGAGCTGGTGCGGGTGGAAGGGGACACGGCCTTCGTGCGGCTCCACGGAGCCTGCAACGGCTGCTCCCTCTCCGCGGTGACCCTGCGGGAGAGCGTCCAGGAGGCCCTGACCACCCACGTGCCCCAGATCCAGCGGGTGGAGGTGGTGCCGGACGATCCGGTCTCGGGCCTGATCCTGCCGGAGGAGATCGCCGTGGACGGGGCGGGGATGGACGCGGGCTGGCTCCAGGGCCCCCCGGTGGAAGCGGTGGAGCCGGGCGTCCCCTACCGCATGGACACGGAGGACACGAGCATCCTCATCGTCAACCTGGACAACCAGTTCTACGCCTACCGCAACCAGTGCGCGCACCAGGGCCTGCCCCTGGATGGCGGCATGCTGGATGTCGAGTCCTGCGTGCTCACCTGCCCCTGGCACGGCTTCCGCTTCGACGTGACCACCGGCGAATGCCTCACCGCGCCCCAGGCCCAACTGGAACCCTTCCCCCTGCGCATCCAGGAAGGGCGCATCTGGGTCCGCCCCGGGTGATCGGCCCCTGGAACAGGATCCCACCATGTCCCTCGCTCCTTCCCGCTCGGCGCCTCGCCCCACGGTCCAGGCCCAGCCCCTCTGCTGGCTGGGCGCGCCCGCGCCCGGCGGCCTGGCCCTGCCCGACGCCGCGCCCACCCCTTCCCAGATGTACGCGCCCCGGGGCGTCTACCTGGACGACGATCTGCTGGTGGTGGCGGACTCGGGCAACCACCGGGTGCTCATCTGGCACGGCCCCCCCACGGAGGACCACGCCCCCGCGGACGTGGTCCTGGGCCAGCCAGACTTCCACAGCGAGGGACCCCAGGCGGGTGGCCGGGGGCCGGAACGAGGGCTCTACCTGCCCACCGGTGTGGGGGTCTTCGGTGGGCGGCTCTACGTGGCCGATGCCTGGAACCACCGGGTCCTGGTCTGGGAGCAGGTGCCCCAGGCCTCGGACACGCCCCCGGACCAGGTGCTGGGCCAGGCGGATCTCCGCCAGGTGACGGAGAATCGGGGCGGGCCCATCAGCGAGCTGGGCCTCTACTGGCCCTACGGTCTGGGCTTCATCCACGGCTGGTTCTACGTGACGGACACAGGCAACCGCCGGGTGCTGGGCTGGCGAGGCCTGCCCGAGCCGGATCAACCCCCGGACCTGCTCCTGGGGCAGGACTCCTTCCAGGAAGGGGAGGAGAACCGGGGCGGGGCCCCGTCTGGGGATTCTTTCCGCTGGCCCCACGATGTGGCCGGGACCGAGAAGACCCTCTACGTGGCCGACGCCGGCAACCATCGAGTGCTGGGTTGGACCCCACCCCCCACCCAGGACCGCCCAGGGGATCTGGTCCTGGGCCAGGCCGACTTCACCCGCGCGGGGGAGTGGCCCTACGGTCCCCAGGGGGCCCAGCGCCTGCGCTTCCCCTACGCCATCTCCCTGGACCACGGCCTCCTGGCAGTTGCCGACACGGCCAACAATCGGGTACTATTCTGGTGTGATCCCCCGACGTCCGGCGCCTTCCATCCCGCGGACGGCGTCATCGGCCAGCCGGATTTCCAGGCCAACGGCGAGAACCGCTGGCAGACCGTCACCCGGGAGACCCTCTGCTGGCCCTACGGCCTGCACCTGCACCGGGAGCGGCTGGCCGTGGCGGATTCCGGCAACAACCGGGTGATGATCTGGCAGATCCAGGTTTCCCCTTGACTGGTCTCGAACCGCCCGGTTCCGTTCCGAAACGTCGTGACATGAGCACCCAACCCCAGGCCCTGCAACTGCATCCCCGGGAGCGCCGCCGGCTCACGGTCACCGGCGTGGTCCAGGGTGTGGGCTTCCGCCCCTTCGTCTACGGCCTGGCCCAGGAACACGGCCTGACCGGCTTCGTGGGGAACGACAGCCAGGGCGTCTTCATCGAGGTGGAGGGGCCGCCCCAGGCCCTGGATGCCTTCCGCCGGGCCCTGGAGGAGCAGGCCCCGCCCCTGGCCCACATCGAAGGGGTGGCGGTGGAGGCCATCCCCGCCCAGCACGACCAGGCCTTCACCATCGTCCACAGCCAGGCCCAGCCCGCAGCCAGCACCCTGGTCTCGCCGGACGTCTGCATCTGCGACGACTGCCTGCAAGAGCTCTTCGACCCCCAGGACCGGCGCTACCGCTATCCGTTCATCAACTGCACCAACTGCGGCCCCCGCTTCACCATCATCCGGGACATCCCCTACGACCGGCCGCTGACCACCATGGCGGATTTCGCCATGTGTCCGGCCTGCCAGGCGGAGTACGACGATCCCGGGAACCGGCGCTTCCACGCCCAGCCCAACGCCTGCCCGGAGTGCGGCCCCCAGGTCTGGCTGGAGAGCGGGGACGGCCGCCGGATCCCGGGCGAGCCCATCCAGACGGCCCAGGCCCTCCTGGCCCAGGGGCGGATCCTGGCGGTGAAGGGGCTGGGGGGCTTCCACCTGGCCTGTGACGCCACCCAGGACGCCGTCCTGGCCCGGCTGCGGGAGCGCAAGGGGCGGGTGGACAAGCCCTTCGCGGTCATGGCCCGGGACCTGGCCCAGGTGCGCCGCGTGGCCCACCTCTCCCCCCAGGAGGAGGCCCTGCTCACCGGCCGGGAGCGGCCCATCCTGCTCCTGGCCAAGCGGGAGCCCAGCCCCCTGAGCCCCCTGGTGGCCCCGGGCAACCGTTTCCTGGGGGTCATGTTGCCCTACACCCCCCTCCACTACCTGCTGCTGACCGGGGAGGAGGGCCAGGCGCCGCCGATCCTGGTGATGACCTCGGGGAACCACTCGGACGAGCCCATCGTCGTGGGGAATCAGGAGGCTCGGGAGCGGCTGGCCGGCCTGGCCGACGCCTTCCTCATGCACGACCGGCCCATCCACGCCCGCTGCGACGACTCGGTAGTGCGCATCTTCCAGGGCGTGGAGCTGCCCGTGCGGCGCTCCCGGGGCTACGCCCCCTTCCCGGTGAAGCTGCCCTGGGAGCTGCCCCCCATCCTGGCTGTGGGAGGCGAGCTGAAGAGCACCTTCTGCCTGACCAAGGGGCCCTTCGCCTTCATGAGCCAGCACATCGGCGACATGGAGAACCTGGAGACCCTGGTGGCCTTCGGCCAGGCTGTGGCCCACTTCCAGCACATCTTCCGGGCCGAACCGGTGGCCCTGGCCTGCGACCTGCACCCCGGCTATCTCTCCACCCGCTGGGCCCAGGAGCACGCGGGGGAGCGGCCCCTGGTCCAGGTGCAGCACCACCACGCCCACATCGCGGCCTGCATGGCGGAGCACGGGCTGGAGGGCCAGGAGCCGGTCATCGGCTTCAGCTTCGACGGCACCGGCTACGGGCCGGACGGGGCCATCTGGGGCGGAGAGGTGCTGGTGGCCGACTACCGGGGCTACCGGCGGGTGGCCCACCTGGCCTACGTGCCCCTGCCCGGAGGGGACGCGGGGGTGAAGCGGCCCTACCGCATGGCCCTGGCCCATCTCTGGGCCGCGGGCGTGGACTGGCAGGAGGAGCTGCCCCCGGTGGCGGCCTGCCCACCCCCGGAGCGGCGCATCCTGGCCCAGCAGCTGGCCCGGGGCATCCAGACCGTGCCCACCAGCAGTATGGGGCGCCTCTTCGACGCGGTGGCGGCCCTGGTAGGCGTACGCCAGCGGGTGACCTACGAGGCCCAGGCCGCCATGGAGCTGGAGGCCCTGGCCCCGCCGGAGGAGACGGGCTGCTACACCTTCGCCCGGGCCGGGGATCTCTTCCACGCCGGGCCGGTGATCCAGGCCATCGTAGCGGACCTGCGGGCCGGCGTCCCGGTGGAGGTCATCGCGGCTCGCTTCCACAACGGCGTGGCCCAGCTGATCCGGGAACTGGCCCAGACCATCCGCGAGGAGACGGGGCTGGGCCAGGTGGCCCTGAGCGGCGGGGTCTTCCAGAACGTCACCCTGCTGGAGCGGACCGTGGCCCTGCTCCGGGGCGACGGCTTCCAGGTGCTGACCCACCGGCAGGTCCCGCCCAACGATGGCGGGCTGGCCCTGGGACAGGCGGTGGTGGCGGCCTTCCAAGAGGGAATGGCCCGGAGGGGATGACCCGATGGGGGGCGATCCGTGTCGCGACGTCCATCGTTCCAGCCTTTCGTGCATCGGTTTTCGCAATTATCGACCCCACAGGAGGCAGAGCCATGTGCCTTGGCATTCCCGGCAAAGTGGTGGCCATCTACGAGGACAACGGCATCCCCATGGGCAAGGTGGACTTCGACGGCATCCTGAAGGAGGTCTGCCTGGCCTACGTGCCGGACATCCAGGAGGGGGAGTACACCATCGTCCACGTGGGCTTCGCCATCACCAAGTTGGACGAGAAGTCCGCGCAGGAGACCTTGGCCCTCTTCCGGGAGTTGAACGTGCTGGAGGAGGAACTGACGGCTGACGAGGAGGTGGCAACATGAAGTATCTGGATGAGTTCCGCGATCCGGCCCTGGCCCGGAAGCTCCTGGACGAGATCCAGGCCACGGTGACCCGCAAATGGGTGCTCATGGAGGTCTGTGGCGGGCAGACCCATTCCATCATCCGCAACGGCATCGACCAGCTTCTGCCCGAGGAGATCGAGATGATCCACGGGCCGGGCTGCCCCGTCTGCGTCACCCCCCTGGAGGTGATCGACAAGGCCCTGGCCATCGCCTCCATGCCCGGGATCATCTTCTGCTCCTTCGGGGACATGCTCCGGGTGCCGGGCAGCGAGATGGACCTCTTCCGGGTCAAGAGCCAGGGAGGCGACGTGCGCATCGTCTACTCCCCCCTGGACGCCCTGAAGATCGCCCGGGAGAACCCGGACAAAGAGGTGGTCTTCTTCGGCATCGGCTTCGAGACCACCGCGCCGGCCAACGCCATGGCCGTCTACCAGGCCAAGGCCCTGGGCATCCGCAACTTCTCCATGCTGGTCTCCCACGTGCTGGTGCCCCCGGCCATGGAGGCCATCCTCAGCTCCCCCACCAACCGGGTCCAGGGCTTCCTGGCCGCGGGGCACGTCTGCAGCGTCATGGGCTACTGGCAGTACGTTCCCCTGGCCGAGAAGTACCAGGTGCCCATCGTCATCACCGGCTTCGAGCCCTTGGACATCCTGGAGGGCATCCGGCGGGCGGTGCGGCAACTGGAGGCGGGCCGAGCCGAAGTGGAGAACGCCTACGAGCGGGCCGTCCGCTACCAGGGCAACCCCGCGGCCCAGAGGATGGTGGAGGACGTCTTCGAGGTGGTGGACCGGAAGTGGCGGGGCATCGGCGTCATCCCCCAGAGCGGGTGGCGGCTCCGCCCCAAGTACCGGGAGTTCGACGCGGAGCTGCGCTTCTCCGTCGCGGACATCTACACCCAGGAGTCGCCGGTCTGCCGCAGCGGCGAGGTGCTCCAGGGGCTGATCAAGCCCAATGAATGCCCGGCCTTCGGCAAGGAGTGCACGCCCCAGAACCCCCTGGGCGCCACCATGGTCTCCAGCGAGGGGGCCTGCGCCGCCTACTACCAGTACGGCCGTTTCATGACCCTGGAGGTCTGAACCACCCATGGCGACCATCGATCTGGGCTCTTGGTCCTGCCCGCTGCCTCTCCGAGACCACCCCAACATCATCCTGGGACATGGCGGGGGCGGCAAGCTCTCCGGCGAGCTGGTGAAGCATCTCTTCCTGCCCGCCTTCCAGAACGACGCCCTGGCCGGCCTGGGGGACGCCGCGGTCATCGACCTGGCGGAGCAGGGCCAGGCCGGGGCCCGTCTGGCCATCTCCACCGACTCCTTCGTGGTCAAGCCCCTCTTCTTCCCCGGCGGGGACATCGGCGAGCTGGCCGTGAACGGCACGGTCAACGACCTGAGCATGAGCGGCGCCCGTCCCCTCTACCTGACCGCGGGCTTCATCCTGGAGGAGGGCCTGCCCCTGGACGTGCTGGGCCGGATCGTGGAGAGCATGGCCGCCGCGGCCCGGGAAGCGGGGGTGGCCCTGGTGGCCGGGGACACCAAGGTGGTGGAGAAGGGCCACGGGGACGGCGTCTACATCAACACCAGCGGCGTGGGGATCGTCCCCCCGGGCGTGGAGATCGGCCCCCAGCGAGCCGCGCCCGGGGACGTGGTCCTGGTCAGCGGCACCGTCGGGGACCACGGCATGGCCATCATGAGCGTGCGGGAGGGCCTGGCCTTCGAGACGGACATCCGCAGCGACACCGCGGCCCTGAACGGCCTGGTGGCTGCCATCCTGGAGGCCTGCCCGAAGGTGCACACCCTGCGGGACCCCACCCGGGGGGGCGTGGCCTCGGCCCTGAACGAGATCGCCCAGGCCGCGGGGGTGGGCATCGTCCTGGACGAGCAGCGCATCCCGGTCAACCCCGCGGTCCGCTCCGCGTGCGAGATGCTGGGCATGGACCCCATCTACGTGGCCAACGAGGGCAAGCTCCTGGCCATCGTGCCGGAGGAGTGGTCGGAGGCGGTGCTGCGGGCCATGCAGGCCCACCCCCTGGGCAAGCAGGCGGCCGTCATCGGCCAGGTCACAGGGGAGCATCCGGGCATGTTGGTGGCCAGGACGGGTATCGGCGGCACCCGGGTGGTCTCCATGCAGATCGGCGAGCAGCTCCCCCGCATCTGCTGAGCCTGGGCCCCGGGCAGGGCGTGAGAGCGGCCGAACAACGAGGGCCAGCCCCGGGGGTTGGCCCTCGTTCGCGTGGGATGAACCCGGAGCGGGATGCGGGACGATGCGGCCGGGCTCAGCCCGAGCCCGGCGCGCCGGAGGCGTCCGACACCCCCTTCTCGTCCGGCCCTGCGGACTGGCCCGGCTTCGACGCCTGCGAGGCCTGGGCTCCGGCGTTCGCTCCCTCTTTCTCTTCCGCGTCTTTCTCTCCCGCGGTTTCCCCTTTTTCCTGTCCTCCGTTCTGCTCCGCACCCTCCCCGGGGGCCTGGTCCAGGGGGACGATGAGGACGTGGGCCCTGGTCAGGTGACGGAGCCGGTCGATGGTGGTGCCGTGGAGGAAGTCGGCCACGCCTCGGTGGCCGTGGGAACCCACGATGAGCAGATCCAGCTTCAGCTCGTCGGCCAGCCGGGCCAGGCTGCTGGCCGGATCCCCGGTGGTCAGGTAGCATTTGACCGGCAGACCCTGTTGTTGCAGGGTCTGCGCCAGGGTGGCCAGCCGCTGCCGGTCCCGCTCCATCTCCCGGTCCGCGGCCTCCGGGCCCAGCCCCTGGGCCGCGGGGCTCTCGGTCACGTGGAGGAGGAAATAGCGGGGCCGGTTGAGGGGAGCGAAGCGCAGGGCCTCGTTGAGCAGCCGCTCCTCGCCGCCCGCGAAGTCCAGGGCCACGCCGATGCGCCGATAGGGCGGGGGTGGGGCCAGGGCCAGCTCCGGGCGGGTGGGCAGGGGATGGAGGTCCACGCCTCGAGGCTCGCCGGCCCGGCCCAGACGGCTGTCGAGCCAGGGACGGACGGTGACATAGGCCAACAGCAGGAGCAGGGCCAGGCTCAGGGGAATGACCGTCACGTAGAGGATCCAGCTCTGGGCGCCGGCAGCGGCCAGCCAGCCGCCGATCTCGTCCAGGACCAGCTTCACGTTGAGTCCTACGATGAGCCCGGCCACGATCCAGGCCAGGATCTGGAGCCGCCGGGAGATGGCGAACGGCCCCATGCGCCGCCGGTCGGCCACGAAGTGGATCAGGGGGATGGTGGCAAAGGGCAGCTGCAGGGAGAGGATCACCTGGCTGAGCACCAGCAGGTCGCCGGTGGAGTCCTCGCCGAAATAGAGGATGGCGAAGACCGCGGGCGCGATGGCCAGGAGCCGGGTGAGGAGACGACGCAGCCAGGGGCGGATGCGCCAGTGTAGGTAGCCCTCCATGACGATCTGGCCGGCCAGGGTGCCGGTGATGGTGGAGCTCTGGCCCGAGGCCAACAGGGCCACCGCGAAGGCGATGGGCGCCACCGCGGTACCCAGCAGAGGCTCCAGCAGCCGGTGGGCGTCCTGGATCTCGGCCACCTGGTTGAGCCCGGCCCGGTAGAAGACCGCCGCGGCCATGATCAGGATGGCGCTGTTCACGAAGAAGGCCGCGTTCAGGGCAATGGCCGAGTCGAGGGTGTTCAGGCGGATGGCCTGCCAGATCTCCCGGGGCGAGCGGCCGATCTTCCGGGTCTGGACCAGGGAGGAGTGGAGATAGAGGTTGTGGGGCATGACCGTGGCCCCCAGGATGCCGATGGCGATGTAGAGGGCGGTGGAATCGGGCAGGGAGGGGACGAAGCCCCGGAGCACGCCGCCCCAGTCCGGCTGGGCCAGGAAGATCTCGATGAGGAAGGCCGTCGCGATGGTGCCCACCAACGCGAAGATCGCGGCCTCCAGCTTGCGGATGCCGTAGTGGATGAGGACCAACAGGAGGAGCACGTCCAGCGCGGTGAGCAGGACCCCGTAGAGCAGGGGCAGGCCGAAGAGCAGGTTCAACGCGATGGCCGAGCCGATGACCTCGGCCAAGTCCGTGGCGGTGATGGCGATCTCGGCCAGGATGTAGAGGGGGATGTTGATGAAGCTGGGGTACTCCTCCCGGTTGGCCTGGGCCAGGTCCGTGCGGCTGACGATGCCCAGGCGTGCGGCCAGGCTCTGCAGGAGCACGGCCATCAGGTTGGACATGAGGAGCACCCAGATCAGCTTGTAGTTGTAGCGGCTGCCCGCGGCCAGGTCCGTGGCCCAGTTGCCCGGGTCCATGTAGCCCACCGAGACCATCAGGGCCGGTCCGGTGATGGCCAGCCAACGCCGCCACCGGGAGCCCGTGCTGGGCACGATGACGGTCTCGTGGACTTCCTCCAAGGAGTGATGCGGTCGTGTCGGCGGTGGAAGAGCCATAGCACTCTATGATACCACCGGGGCCGGACGGCAGAAAAATTGTCCTTTCCCCTACAGATGTGCTAGAATAGGCCCGAAAAAGCAGGGATGCCCCGGTAGCTCAGCGGATAGAGCACCTGACTTCGGATCAGGTGGTCGTGGGTTCGAATCCTACCCGGGGTGCCTGAGACGAGAGAAGGCGAGACAGGGTACCCTGTCTCGCCTTTCCTTTCCCGGTTTGCCCGTTCGCTCTGGGGCCCTGGCTGCGGGAGGGGCCTATCCTTCCCCGTGGTCGTCCCACGCGGCCAGGAAGTCCAACGGGACCCGGGCCGCGGGATCCACCGCGTTGAGACAGGCCGCATAGAGGGCCACCCACTCCCCCAGCTCCAGGAGGTAGAGCATGGCCTGGGCCTCGGACAGCCCGGCCGGTGCGGCAACGGTACGCGCGGGGATGCGTCGCCGTCGAAAGACGGTCTCCAGCCCCTCCAGCCATCC
>JALSIX010000087.1 GCA_026989655.1 Caldilineaceae bacterium | reverse complement strand
AGCCCATCCCCCCGCACGCGGAGAGGCCGGAGCCCTGGTGCTCCGGCCTCTCCGCGTATCGCTTCGTGCCCCCTCCTTCATCCCGCCCGGGCATGGACCCGTCCATTGGGTCGCTCCGCCATGGGTCCCTCGGCCGCCGTCTCCGCGAGCGGATCTTCCAGCTCTGTGCGGAACCGGCTGGCCAGGTCCCGGAGCTCCTGGGAGACCTGGTGGAACCGATGCACGAAGCCCATGGTCTCGGCCACCTGGGCATTCATGGCCGCGGTGGCCGTGGCCACCTCCTCCGCGGCCGCGCTGTTGGCCTCCACCATGGCGGCCATGTGGCTCACCGTGGCCAGCATCTGTTCGCTGCCGCTGGCCAGCTCGGTGGCCGAACGGGCATGGGCCTGGGCCACCTGGGCCACCACCTCCACAGTGCCCCGCAGGGTCTCCTCCCCGGAGATCATGGCGGCCAGGGCCCGGTCCAGGCGCTGCATCTCCGCCTGCATGGCGTGGACCCGCTCCACGATGCTCCGGAGCTGCTGCTCGGTGTCCAGGGCCAGGCTGGAGCCCGAGGCCACCTCCAGAGCATGGCTCTCCAGGATCTGGACCGTCCGCTCCACCGTGTCCTGGACACCGCCGGCCAGGGCTCCGATCTCCTGGGCCGAGGAGCCGGCCCGCTGGGCCAGCTTCCGCACCTCCTCGGCCACCACCGCGAAACCCCGACCGTGTTCCCCGGCCCGCGCGGCCTCGATGGTCGCGTTCAGGGCCAGGAGATGGGTCTGCTCCGCGATCTCGTCGATGGTGTGCACGATCCGGTGGATCTCGCCGGAACGCTTGCCCATCTCGCTGACCCACTCCACCGCCTGTTGGTAGGCCTGCGCGATGCTGTGCATGCTCTCCACAGCCCGCTGGATGTTGGACGCGCTCTCCTCCACAGCCTCGGCCACCTCCTGGGCGGCCCGATGGCTGGAGGCCCCCGTGGCCTGGACCTCCTGGATGGCCGGCGAGAGATGGTCCTGCATCACCTGCTGGATGGACTGGACAGCCTGGAGCTGGTCCTGGGCCCCCTCCGCGATGCCCTCCACCACCGAGACCTGCCCCTGGACCACCGAGCGCACCTCCTCGATGCGCTCCGACTCCGCGGCAATGGCCTGGGCCATCTGGTCGATGGTCACCGCGATCTGGTGGACGGCCTGGATGGAACGCTCGGTGGAGCTCTGGAGCTCGTGGCCCCCCTCGGCCACCGCGTCCGCCCGTTGGCGCAACGCCCCCAGCAGATCCCGGAGCTTCTCCGTGGTGGCTGCCAGGGCCTGGCCCAGCTCTTGGAAACGGTAGACCGTGCGGTTGAAGCTGCGGGCCAGCAGCCCGATCTCATCCCGATGGGGCACCTGGACGGGCGCCATCTCCATGCGGATCTCCCCGGTGAGATCGCCCTGGGCCATCCGCCCCGCGGCCGCGATGAGGGTGGGCAGCTCCCGGTCGGCAATGTGTTGGGCCGCCTGGGAGACGGTCCGGATGCCGCCGGCCACGTGGTGGGAGATGAGAAGGCCGAAGAGCAGGCTGAAGAGGGCGCTGACCCCGATGAGCCACAGCACGGTTCGACGGGCCCTCTGGGCCTCCGCGACGGCCTTCTGGATATGGCCCAGACCTGGGGCGCCGGCCGGGTCCAACGCGCCCAACAGGGCCTGTTCCATCTGGCGGGCCGCCGCGTCCATGGCGCCGTGGTGGACTGCCGCCGCGGCCTCCAGGTCCTCCTGTTCTATCCTCTGGGCAAAGGCCTGGAACGCGGTCCGATAGTCCTGGACAGCCCGGGCCAAGGGCAGGGTCCCGGGGAGGGGCGAGGACCCCAGGGATGCCTCGCCGGTCTCCCCGAGGAAGGGGGCCAATACGGTCTCCAGGGATGTCCAGAGCCGCTGGGCCTCCTTCCAGGCCTCCCTCCGCTCTGCCCGGTCCGGGGTCCGATGGACCGCCTCCAGTTGGGGGTGGAGTCGGCCCAGGAGGTTCAATGCCCGCCCCAGTTCCTGGCTGGGGACCCGGTCCTCCTGGTATGGACGCAGGGACTCCTGGAGCACCTGGTCCAGGGTCCACGTGCTGATCAACGCCGCCAGGACGCCCAGGATGAGAACCGCCAGGAAGCCCAGGAAGAGCTTGGCCCGCAGGGTCCAACGGATGTCGGCATGGGTTGGCATGTGCACTTCGCCCTCGAAGTCGATGGTGAGAGACCACAGACACACTGCATCTCCTGCCATCGGCTCCGGAAAGGGTGCCGTCCATGGGGGAAAGTGCCGGTTTCGCCGCTCACACCGGCCCGCGGAAAGGTCTCCGGCGGGATCGGGAGCGCCACCAGGGGACCAGGAGGTAGAGGAGGGCGCCCAGGTCCAGCAGATGCTCCACCCCACTCACCAGACGGCCGTAGTAGCGGGGGTCCCAGTAGCTGATGGGGCTCTGAAAGCGGAGCTGCCAGTCGAAGGGGAAGAGCAGGAGAGGTCCGTCGTCGTGGTGGGTGAAGATGTCCACCACCGAATGGCTCATGGCCCCCAGGGCAAACCACCACAGCCCCTCGCCCCAGGCCCATCCCCGCCGTCGGGCCCAGAGGGCCAGGCCCCCGTACAGGAGGACCATCAGGGGCGCGTGGAGGAGATTGTGCCCCACGATCCACAGAGGATCTGTGAAATAGAGCCGGTCGTACAGGGCCATGCGCTGGCCCGGGGGGACCGATCCCAGCCAGACATAGCGGACCAGGAAGCCCAGGCTGAGCAGCCAGAGGGGGACATCGGGCAGGAGCGCGCCCAGAACCAAGGCCCGGACGTTCACCCGGCGCCCTCGTCGGGCCAGGGCCTTGCCCGCCACGCCCGCGATCAACCCATGGGAGTAGGTCTGCACAGAGCGGCCTTTGCCTCAGTAGTGGACGTAGACCAGGGTGCCCTGGGGCGCCCAACGGAAGAGCCACTCCGCGTCCGGGATGCGCATGTTCACGCAGCCGTGGCTCATGGGAACTCCGAAGTTGTTGTGCCAATAGGTGCCGTGGATCGCGTAGCCCTGGTAGAAGTACATGACCCAGGGAACATCGGGCAGGTAGTAGCCAGGCCCGGACATGGTCTGGCTGGTCCGCTTGGTGTAGATGCGAAAGCGGCCGGTCACCGTGGGCGTCGCCGAGGTGCCTGTGCTGACCGGGACGGAGAGGACGGGCCGCTCCCCCTGCCACGCGGTCAACGTCTGGTGGCTCAGGTTGACCTCAATCCACTTCACCTCCTCCAGGGCCGGGGGGTCGGCCAGGGGCCGAGGGCTCGAGCGGGGGATCCGGAGCCGCTGTCCCGGCCAGAGAAGATCCGGGTGGGGCAGCCCGTTGGCCGCCAGGAGCTGGTAGACCGTGACCCCGTACTCCGCCGCGATCTGGTCCAGGCTCTCGCCGGCCCGAACCCGATGGATGGTGCGGGCCATGGTCGGCCGCTCTGGGGAGCGCTCGATGGCCACCGGCGCCACCCGGGCCGAGACCCGCAGCCGCTGGCCCACTGCGATCCGGTCTGGGTCTGTCAGGCCGTTCAGCCGCACCAGGTCGTCCAGCGCCAGGCCGTGCCTTCGGGCGATCCCGGAGAGGGTGTCCCCGGGGCGGACGGTGTAGTACCCGGGCCCTGTGGACCGCAGAGGGGAGGCCGGGATGATCAGGCGCTGGCCCACGTAGATCCGGTTCGGGTCT
The DNA here is from genome assembly GCA_026989655.1 of Caldilineaceae bacterium. Taxonomy (GTDB): domain Bacteria; phylum Chloroflexota; class Anaerolineae; order Caldilineales; family Caldilineaceae; genus JALSIX01. The sequence continues at coordinate 9,269 of JALSIX010000087.1, read as the reverse complement.
GCGATCCCGTTGCGGCGGGCCAGCTCCACCGGATCCACCTGGTAGCGCCGGGCGATGGCGGAGAGGGACTCGCCCCGCTGGACCACGTGGACCCCTTCCTCCTCCGCGTGGAGGGGGCCGACCACAGCCCCCAGGGCCCACAGCAGCCCCAGGAGGACCAGCCCACGGATCCAGGCAGAGGCCTTCCGCGGCCAACGGCCCGATCGGCGGGCATCTGGACCGGATATGCCGATGCCCAGAGGCGAGGCCATACCCATGGAACACCTTCCTTCCCCTCTGCCCTGGGTGCGGAGCGCCACAGCCTGGAGGAACCGGCCAGAAAATGGGGACGGCTGTGGGGCCATTATAGCAGGGGCTCCTGGCCAAGGGAACCCCGAGAATGCAGGAGGCCCGGGCCATGGTCTGCGCCGCGAAGGAGACCGCCCCCAGACCCCGGTGCCCTTACCGGGGCGGGCAGAGGGCCGTGGGCCGGCTTCCAAGCGGGAAGGCGCGGGCCGGCAGGGAGAGATCAGTCCCGATCTGTAGAGGGCTGGATCAGCCCGTGTTCGATGGCCAGGGCCACGGCCTCGGTCCGACTGGTGGCCTGGAGCTTGGAGAGGATGTTGCTGACGTGGAACTTCACCGTGGAGTGGCTGATGACCAGACGCTCCGCGATCTCCACGTTGCTCAGGCCTCGGCTCATCAAGGCCAGGACCTCCCGCTCTCGATTGGTCAGGTCGTGCCCCAGCCGATCGGCTCGGGTGGTGCGGTGGATCAGGGCCTGGGCCGCCTCGGGGGCCAAGGTAGAACGGCCCGCGTAGGCCTTGCGAATGGCCTCCACCAACTCCTCGGCCGAGGCGTTCTTCAACATGTAGCTGATGGCCCCGGCCTGGAGCGCGCGGGTGACCAGATTCTCCTCGGGAAAGCTGGTGAGGACCACCACCTGGATGTTGGGATGGCGGTCGCGGATCGCCCGCGTGGCCATGGCGCCGTCCATGTCCGGCATGACCAGGTCCATCAGGATCACATCCGGGCGCAGCTTCTCCACCAGGGCGATGGCCTCCGCGCCGCTGGCCGCTTCACCCACCAGCTCCAGGTCGTCGTATGCCGCGAGGAAGGCCGCCAGGCCGCTGCGGACCACCGCGTGGTCGTCCACGATCATGACCCGGATAGGGGTTCGTTCCGCCATGGGCGAGATGTCCTCCTGAGGGTACACGACCCCCGCGGAGCCCTCAAGGCGCCCGGGAGACGAAAAGGGTTGAGCCGCGCCCCTGCATTGTACCGGCAGCCCGTCGGTTGGCCAAATGGCACCTGTCCAGCCGGGCAGGCCGCCTCCCCGCCCCCCGGAGCACCGGAAACCCCCCTGTCTGGCGAGGTTGTGGCCCCGACACCATGGGGTATAATGGGGTGGACCCGCTGCCGGCCAGAGGACCGTGCGCCGGAGACCTGGGCCCCATCGACCAACCGTCCTGCGAGCCATGGAGGAGGGAAGACCATGTTCGTCCGCGATCGCATGACATCCCCCGCGGTGACCATCACCCCGAACACCCCCTTCCAGGAAGCGCTGAAGCTGATGCACGAGCGCAAGTTCCGGCGCCTCCCCGTGGTGGACCAGAAGGGAGAGCTGGTCGGCATCGTCTCGGAACGGGATCTCCTCTACGCGTCCCCTTCCCCGGCCACCTCCCTCTCCGTGTGGGAGCTGAACTACCTCCTGGCCCAGCTCACGGTCAAGGAGATCATGACCCCGGAGGTGGTCACCACCACCGAGGACACCCCCATCGAGGAGGCGGCCCGGACGATGGTGGCCCGGAAGATCGGCGGCCTGCCCGTGGTGGACGAGCGCAACCACGTCATCGGCGTCATCACCGAGACCGATATCTTCAAGGCCTTCGTGGAGATGATGGGCGCAGGCCGGCCCGGCCTGCGGCTGACCCTGGAGGTGCCCGAGCGGATGGGCGTCCTGGCCGAGCTGGCCCAGACCATCGTCCAGGAAGGGGGCAACATCGTCAGCGTGGGCACCTTCGACGCGCCGGATCCGGGCCACCGCCGACTGTTGGTCAAGGTCCGGGGGGTGAACAAGGACCAGTTGGTGGAGGACCTGGAACGGCTGGGCGACCACGTGCTGGACGCCCGAGAGATGGAGTGATGGGAGGAGCGTCCCCGGCGGTCGGCCGCCGGAGGCTCGCGGGGTCCATCCTGCCCCGAGAACCCTAGCGGCGCTCTCGGCGCCTGGGCGAGGCCTTCTCGTCCCGAGGCCGAATCCACTGGAGCCGCACCGTGGTGCCCTGCCCGGGCTGGCTCATCACGTGGAGGATGCCGCCGATGGCCTCCGCGCGCTCCCGCATGATGCTCAGGCCCAGGTGACCGGCCGGTATCCGGTCCGGCTCGAAGCCCCGCCCCTCATCGTAGATGGCCAACACCAGCCCCTCGGCGCCCAGCGTCAGCTCCACCTGGGCCCCAGGGGCCTGGGCGTGCTTGACCACGTTGTTCAGGGCCTCCTGGGCCACCCGATAGGCCACCTCCTTCACCTCCGATGGGATGGTTCCCTCGCCCCGCACGGTCACCTGGACGGGGATCCGGGCCCGGGCGGTGGTGGCCTCGGCCAGTTGACGGAGCAGGGTGGGCAGGTCGACCTCGGCCAGGGCCGAGGGCCGCAGCTCCAGCAGGAGGGTCCGCATCTCGGCCAGGGCTCCCCGGGTCAGCTCCCGGAGCTCCTGGAGACGCCGTTGGGCCATCTCCGGGTCCTTTTCCCAGAGCCCGGGCAGGACCTCGGCGATGAGGGCGGTGGAGAAGAGGGTCTGGGTGACCGAATCGTGGAGTTCCCGGGCCAGGCGATGGCGTTCCGCGGTGACCGCGGCCTGCTCCACCTGGTCCCGAAGGCGGGCGTTCTCGATGGCCAGGGCGGCCTGATCCGCGAAGGCCACGGCCAGCTCCCGCTCCTCCTGGGAGAAGGTGCGGGGCGCATAGTAGTAGAAGCAGATGGTGCCGTAGATCGCGCCCTTCACGTTCAAGGGCACCGCCAGGACAGAGCGGTAGCGGTTGGCCTGGGCCATGCCCGTGTGGGAATCCACCACCAGCCCCTCGGACGCGGCCAGGAGACGCCCTGGCGGGGTGCTCTCCGCGGCCGCAGGCCCGACCGACGGCCCTGGATCGCCGCCGGGATCCCCGGCGTGGCGATAGATGGCCACCGCGTCCGGCCTCAGATGCTCCAGGGCCTGGAGCACGATGTGGTCCAGGATCTCCCGCAGGGGACGGCCGGAGTTCAACACGGCCAGGATATCCCGAAGCCCCTCGGCCACCCGACGCCGCCGCTCGATCTCCTGGGTTCGCTCCGCCACCCGCCGCTCCAGCTCGCTGGCGTACCGACGCAGGGCCTCCTCGGCCTGACGGCGTTTGGTGATGTCGGTGATGAAGGCCAGGGCCAGAGTCTGGTCGCCCAGCTCCACGTAGCTGAGGCCGATCTCCACCGGGATCTCCCGGCCGCTGCGGTGGACGGCCACCAGATCCAGCCCCACCCCCATGGGCCGAGCCCGGGGATTGGCGAAGTAGTCCTCCTGGTGGCTCCGATGGCGATCCCGGGCCGCTGCAGGGACCAGGAGATCCAGGGGTTGGTGGAAGAGCTCCTGCCGGGAGTAGCCGAAGAGGGACTCGGCCCGGGCATTGACCAGCACGATCCGCCCCTGCCGATCCACGCCGATGACGGCCAGGGGAGCTGCCTCGAAGAGCCGGAGGAGTTCCTGCCCGGGGAGGCTCTCCAGGGAGGTGGAGGGGTCGTGGAGGGGAAGGGAAGATGCCCGGGAGGTGGTCATGTGGACGTCCGTCTCCGGTAGGTGGCCGTCCAGGCCGTCGGGAACCCGGTCAACTGACCAGGGTCCAAACCCATCATCTGGTGGATCGGTATTCCCATTATACCCGATACAGTGAAATTGCCCGAAGCTTGCCCAAAAGGAGGGTCCCGTGCTCAAGATCCTGGTTCCGCTGGACGGTTCGCCCTTTGCGGAGCATGTGTTGGCCCATCTTCCTGCCCTGAGCGTGGGCAAGGAGACCGAGGTCTTCCTGCTCCAGGTGCTGGGGAGCAACCGCTATCAGGCCGCCCTCGCGCTGGAGAACTTCGACGCCGGGGTGCTGCAGAAGATCCGAGAGGAGGCCGAGGAGTACCTGAAGGTCAAGGCCCGGGAACTCCGGGAGCAGGGCTACCGGGCCCACGCCATGATCGCGGAGGGCGACGTGGCCTGGAACATCTGTCAGGTGGCCGAAGCCCAGGAGGTGGATCTCATTGCCATGACCACCCACGGCCGCACCGGTCTGGAGCGGCTGCTGCTGGGCAGCACCGCGGATCGGGTGATCCGGACGGCCACCCAGCCGGTCTACCTGGTACGCCCGAACCGGGAGCGAGCCCATTCCCTCCAGGTGCAGCGCATCCTGGTCCCGCTGGACGGCTCGGAGCTGGCAGAGCTGGCCCTGCTCCCGGCCCAGGACCTGGCCCGCTTCCACGGTGCCAGCCTGGTCCTGGTCCAGGTGGTGGAGCCGGTGGAAGTCTACGCGGAGGGCTACATCTACGGGGAGGCCTATGCCCCGCTCCCCGCGACCGAGGAGCTGGAGAAGCTGGCCCAGGAATACCTGGAGCGGGTGGCCCAATCGCTCCAGGGCCAGGGCCTCCAGACCGAGCAGGTGGTGCTCCGGGCGCGGGCTCCGGAGGGGATCGTCCAGGCCAGCCAGGCCCATGGCGTGGACATGGTGGTCATGACCACCCATGGGCGCTCCGGCCTGAGCCGCTGGGTGTTCGGCAGTGTGGCGGAGAAGGTTGTCCGGCTCAGTCCCTGCCCTCTGCTGTTGGTGCGGGCAGGGGCCGGCCACCTGCGGGCCTTTGCGCCAGAGGAGCCCCCCCAGAGCTGACACAGCACGTGACCCGGGGCCGGGCTCCCACATCCCAGGTGGCCATGACCCCACCGAGCCCCCCTCGCGGAACCCTGGGTCGGATTCAGGAGCTGCCGGTCATGTACGTACGGGACTGCATGAGCGCCCCGGCCATCACCGTGACGCCGGAGACGTCCTTCCAGGAGGCCCTCCGCCTGATGCGGGAACACCACTTCCGCCGGCTCCCGGTGGTGGACCAAAAGGGGTATCTGGCCGGGATCGTCTCGGAGCGGGACCTGCTCCACGCGGCCCCTTCGCCGGTCAGCTCCCTCTCGGTGTGGGAGCTGAACTTCCTGCTCTCCAAGTTGACCATCGGCCAGATCATGACCCGTTCCATCATCATCACCACGCCGGACACCCCCATCGAACACGCGGCCGGCCTCATGGTGGCCAACAAGATCGGTGGCCTCCCCGTGGTGGACGACCAGGACCAGGTGGTGGGTGTGGTCACGGAGACGGATATCTTCAAGGCCTTCGTGGAGATGTTGGACGGAGAGGAGGGCAGCCTCCGCCTGATGCTGGACCTGGGCCAGGAGCGCTCGGTGCCCTGGGGGCTCCTCCAGGGCATTGCGGAACGAGGCGGCTATGTGGCCAGCATGGGCACCTTCCGCACCCACCACGGCGACCGTCGGGCCGTGGTGGTGGTGGGAGGCATCGAGGAGGCCAGGCTCCAGGAGCTGCTGGAACGATATCGGGGCCTGCTCCTGGATGTCTACGCGATCCCGCAAGCACCTGCCCCCGAGGCCTCCCGGCCCCTCTGGTGGCCGCGGCAGGCCTCGTTAGGCAGTTCCCCTAGCACCCCCTGATCCCTCCTGTGTTTCCCCGCAGGCGGATGGGTGTCACCCCCTCTGGTGAGGCCCATCCGCCATCCCTCACCTCCCCCTGGCCTGGAAGACCAGGACCCACGGAGCCGGATGAGTAGGTCGGGTGGGATTCGAACCCACACGGGTTGCCCCAGCGGATTTTAAGTCCGCCGCGTCTGCCGTTCCGCCACCGACCCACGGTTTCCACCACCCCCGCACCCCTCCCCGCGCCCCCATTGTAGCCGGTGGCCCAGGGACCGTCAACGCCCCCGGCTGGGGCTGTCTTCCCAGGATCCCACCGGGAAGACGGCCCCCCACCGCCCACCCAGGTCGACAGGGCCTCTCTCCACGTGGTTTGCCCGGCGTGAATCGACCCCACCAACCCGACCCCTTTGCGCGACGGATCGGCCACGCCCAAGGCGTGCTCGCACCCCCGACGTGGGCCGGAGCCCCCCACCTTGCCGACGCCCCGAAATACGGCCTGGCGCGATCCGGGGGTTGACTTTCACACAATATTTTTGTATAATTCAAACACAAACAAACAAGGTGCGCCATGAATGCCCACGAACGACATCAGGCCATCCTGTACCTGCTGGAGCAGGGCGGGCGGGTCACCGTGGCCGAGCTGGCCGAGCGTTTCGCCGTCTCGGAGATGACCGTCCGCCGGGATCTGGACGCCCTGGAACGCCAGGGGCTCCTGCGCCGGGTACGGGGAGGGGCCGTGAGTGCCCGAGGGCGCTCCTACGAGCCCCCGTTCCTCACCCGCAGCACGGTCCACCAGGTGGAGAAGGAGCGCATTGGACAGGTGGCCGCCCAACTGGTGGAGGACGGCGACAGCATCGCGTTGGACGTGGGCACCACCACCCTGGAAGTGGCCCGCTGCCTGCGCCAGAGCGGCCGGCGCAACCTGACGGTGGTCACGTCCAGCTTTCGAGCCGCCGGCCTGCTGGCGGAACAGCCCGACATCCGCATCGTCCTCACCGGGGGCATCCTCCGTCCGGGCGAGCTCTCCCTGGTGGGGCAGATGGCCGAACAGGCCTTCGAGCGCTTCTACGTGGACAAGCTCTTCCTGGGCATCGGCGGGGTGGACCTCCAGGCCGGCCTCACCGAGTACAACCTGGAGGATGCCCAGGTCAAGCAGGCCATGATCCGCAGCGCCAAGGAGGTGATCCTGGTCACCGATTCCAGCAAGTTCGACCAGGTGGCCTTCGCGGCCGTGGCCCCCCTGGAGGCGGTGGATCGCATTGTCACCGATACGGGCATCCCCCCGCCCTATCGGGACGCCCTGAGCACCCGAGACATCCAACTGCTCCTGGCCTAGCCTATCTTGCCCATACCGGGGCGACCGCACGGGACCCCGGTGCCCCCTTCCCCCACACAAGGAGGCCTTTCCGTGGTTGCTTCCCTGCGCGATCTGTTCGGCGTGGACAAGCCGGTCATCGCCATGGCCCACTTCCCGGCCCTGCCAGGCACGCCCCGCTACGACGCCCAGGCCGGCATCGACGGCATCCTGGAACGCATGCAGGCCGATGTGCGCCACCTGCTGGACGGCGGGGTGGACGCCATCCTCTTCTGCAACGAGGACGACCGCCCCTACACCTTCCAGGCCGACCCGGTGGCCATCGCCACCATGGCCCGGGTCATCGCCGAACTGCGGCCCACCGACCGACCCTTCGGCGTGGACTTCCTCTGGGATCCGGTGGCGCCCCTGGCCATCGCCAAGGCCACCGGCGCGGCCTTCATCCGGGAGGTGGTGACCGGCGTCTACGAGAGCGACATGGGCCTCTGGGCCCCCGACGCGGGGGCCCTCTACCGCTATCGGCGCCAGATCGACGCGGACAACGTGCGCATCTTCGCCAACATCACCCCGGAGTTCGCCTCGCCCCTGGGCAGCCGCAGCGTGACCCAGCGGGCCCGGAGCGCGCTGGTCTCCTCCCTGGTGGACGCCATCCTCATCGCGGGGCCCATGGCCGGAGAGGAGCCGGACTACTCCCTGGTGGTGGAGGCCAAGGAGGCGGTGGGCGACCAGGTTCCGGTCCTCCTCAACACCGGGGCCAAGGTCACCAACATCGCCCAGTACCTGCAGGTGGCCGATGGGGTCATCGTGGGCTCCAGCCTGAAGGTGGACGGCTACACCTGGAACCCGGTGGACCCGGCCCGGGTGAAGGCCTTCATGGCGGAGGTGAAGAGGGTGAGGGATCAGGAATGAGGGGTGAGGGGCAAGCTGTCGGTTCTGCTGCCTGATTGCTCGATGACTCATCACTCATTGCTGCGCTGTGTGGAGCGAACCATGCACCTTCTCGGCATCGACATCGGCACCACGGCCACCAAGGGCATCCTCCTGCACCCGCAGCGAGGGCTGGTGGCGGAGGCGGAAGCGCCCTCCACCCTGCGTTCGCCCCAGGCGGGCTGGGCGGAGGAGGATCCAGAGGAGTGGTGGCGAAATGTGGCCACCGTCACCCGAGCCTGCCTGGCCCAGGCTGGGATCGAGGCCGATCAGGTGGCCGGCGTGGGGGTGAGCGGCATGGTCCCCACCCTGATCCTGCTGGATCCGGCGGGCAACGTGCTCTATCCCTCCATCCAGCAGAACGACGCCCGGTCCTACCAGGAGATCCAGGAGTTCAGGGCCCAGGTGGATGAGGCGGATGTCCTGGCCCGCACGGGCAGCGCCATCACCCAGCAGAGCATCGGACCCAAGCTCCTCTGGCTGCGCCGCCACCACCCAGAGCTCATGGAGCGGGCGGCCCACGTGCTGGGCTCCTACGACTACATCGTCTACCGGCTCACCGGCGCCTTCTCCTGTGAACGGAACTGGGCTCTGGAGAGCGGCCTCTTCGATCTGCGCCGGGAGGAGTGGGACGAGACCCTCCTGGCCCTGAGCACCATCGATCCGGGTTGGCTGGGGGAGGTCCACTGGCCCAGCGACGTGGTGGGGGAGGTGACGCCGGAGGCCGGGGCCCACACGGGCCTGCGCCCAGGGACGCCGGTGGTGGCCGGCAGCGCGGACCACATCGCCTCCGCCTTCTCCGCGGGGCTGAAGGCGCCCGGAGATCTGCTGGTCAAGCTGGGTGGCGCCGGGGACATCCTCTACGACCTGGACGCGCTGGTCATCGACCCCCGGCTCTTCCTGGACTACCACGTGATCCCGGGCAAGTACCTGCTCAACGGCTGCATGGCCGCCAGCGGCAGCATCATCAAGTGGTTCCGCCAACAGTTCGCGCCCCAGGCCGACTACCCGGAGCTGGACAGGGAGGGCGAGGCCGTGCCCCCAGGCAGCGAGGGGCTGGTGCTCCTGCCCTACTTCCTGGGGGAGAAGACGCCCATCCACGATCCCCGGGCCCGGGGCGTGCTCTTCGGCCTGACCCTAACCCACACCCGGGGGCACGTCTACCGGGCCATCCTGGAGGGGATTGCCTACGGCTTCCGCCACCACCTGGCCGTGCTGGAGGAGCGGGGGCTCACGGCTGCCAAGGCCCGGGTCACCAACGGCGGGGCCCGCTCCCGGCTGTGGAAGCAGGTCACCGCGGACGTGCTGAACCTGCCCCTGGAGCCGGTGGCCCAGCACCCGGG
>JALSIX010000086.1 GCA_026989655.1 Caldilineaceae bacterium | reverse complement strand
CCCTTGGCCAAAGACGTTGACATCCCCGCGCGCTTGTGCTATATTCGAGCCGTAAGTTGGCAGGATCTCGGTCGGTTTTCCACTGCTGTGCACCGCTCCGTTGACCGAACTGGAGAGTACACTTCGCGGCAAACCCCCTATCCCCCCTCCGCTGAGGATGCCTCTCGTCCTTCGGTCGAAAAGGACCGCAATAGCAGTCCGGAAGGCCCCAGATCGGAACGGCCAACCCCGTCGTCTCCCTATCCGAACCGCAGTGCAAAGGAGTGGACATCGTGGCAGAACGTGAACGGGGCCATGTCAAATGGTTCAACAACGTCAAGGGCTACGGTTTTATCGAACGCTCCGGGGGCGAGGACGTCTTTGTCCACTACTCGACCATCAACATGGCTGGGTATCGCACCCTGGTGGAAGGCCAGCTGGTGGAGTTCGAGGTGGTCCGCGGTGAGAAGGGCCTCCAGGCCCGGGATGTCACCGTCATCGAGTAAAACCGGCCCGGGTGGACGCGTTGAAACGGGCGCGGCTGGACGTTCAGGCGCCCGTTTCACGCGTCTGGGCCCGTGGGCATCCCAGCGCGCGTTTAGAGGGGCCCCGCTCCCTGTGCTATAATCGCCCCAACTTCCCCCACCCATCGTCCACCCATCTGTTTCCACCCAGGAAAGGAGGTCCGCCCATGTGTGTCCCCGGTTGTCAAGAGATGGTGCGTCAACGGCTGCTGTCCCGGCGGAACTTCCTGCGTGCGGCAGGGGGTGCCGCCCTCGCCATGGCTGCCAGCGCCTGCGCGCCGGTCCCGCCCCCACCGCCCCGGGCCCCCTTCTCCTTCACCCGGGTCATCGACCTGACCCACACCCTGTGGCCCACCTTCCCCACCTTCGGTGGCGGCCAGAACTACACCGAGGACATTCTGGCCGTCTTCGAGCAGGACGGCTACAACATGAAGACCTGGCATGTGGTGGAACACACGGGAACCCACATGGACGCCCCCTTCCACTTCTCCGCAGATGGCTGGAGCGCGGACCAGGTCCCCGTCGAGAACCTGGTGGTGCCCCTGGCCGTGGTGGACATCCGGGAGAAGGCCGCGGAGAACCCAGACGCCCAGCTCACCCCGGACGACCTCCGGGCCTGGGAGGCCCAGCACGGCCCCCTGCCAGAGGGGTGTTGCGTGGCCATGTACAGCGGCTGGGAGGAGTTCGTCCGCACGGACAAGTTCCGGAACGCGGACGACCAGGGGGTGATGCACTTCCCCGGCTTCCACGTGGAGGCCGTCCAGTTCCTCATGGAGGAGCGCAACGTGGTGGGCATCGCGGTGGACACCCTGAGCCTGGACTACGGCCCCTCGGCCGACTTCGCCACCCACTACGCCTGGTTGCCCACCAACCGATGGGGCATGGAGAACGTGGCCAATCTGGGGCTGGTCCCCCCTCGAGGGGCCTACATCGTGGCCGGCGGCCCCACCATCCAGGGAGCCACCGGGGGGCCCAGCCGGGTCATCGCTCTGGTCTAGCCCGTGGGGGCCCGGCGCCAGGGCCTGGCGCCGGGCCCCCATCCACGCCACACACGAGGTACATCCTGTGACCGAGCCCACCCTGCACGAGGACTACCCTGCCATCGATTCCCGAGCGTTCCGCGACACCATGGGGCGCTTTGCCACCGGCATCACCGTGGTGACCACCGTGGTGGAGAACGCGGTCCACGGCATGACGGCCAACGCGTTCCTCTCCGTCTCGCTCGAGCCCCCCCTGATCCTGGTCTCCGTGGACCGCCGGGCTCGCATGCACGGCTTCCTGGAACGCTCCGGACGCTATGGCGTGAGCATCCTGTCGGCCCAACAACAGGCCTACAGCCAACACTTCGCCGGACGCCCCGTGGAGGGCCTGGAGCTGAAGTTCGTCTGGGTCCACGACATGCCGCTCCTGGCCGATACCCTGGGCCACATGGTGGCCACGGTGGTGGAGGCCCACCCCGCGGGCGATCACACCCTCTTCATCGGCCGTGTGGAGTACCTCCGGGCCTTCGACGGGGAGCCCCTGATCTTCTTCCGGGGCCAGTACCGGCACCTGGAACCCTCACCGTAGCCCTGCCCATGGCCACCGTCCCCCGCGCGGTCATCTTCGATCTGGGCGGCGTCCTCCTCCGCACAGAGGACCCCACCCCTCGACGACGGCTGGAGGCCCAGCTCGGCCTGTCCCCCGGGCAGGCCGAGGCCCTGGTCTTCCACAGCCCCATGGGCCGACAGGCCCAGATGGGCCGGATCACGGCCCAGGAGCTGTGGCAATGGGTGGGCCACAGGCTGGGGCTGACCCCTCCACAACTGGCCGCCTTCCGGGCGGCCTTCTGGGCCGGAGATCGGCTGGACCGGGAGCTGGTGGCCCTCATCCGGAGACTCCGCCCCCGCTACCAGACCGCTCTGCTCAGCAACGCGTTCGACGACCTCCGCCCGGTGCTCACAGAGACCCTGGGCATCGCGGACGCGTTCGACGCGGTGGTGATCTCGGCCGAGGAGGGAACCATGAAGCCGGATCCGGCCATCTACCGCAAGGTGCTGGAACGGCTGGGCCGGAAGCCGGCCGAATGCATCTTCGTGGACGACTTCCCGGAGAACGTAGAGGGCGCTCGACGGCTGGGGCTCACGGCCATCCACTACGTGCCGGGGCTGGATGTGTCCCAGGCCCTGGCCGAACGGGGTATCCGGGTCTCCTCCCCGTCCGACTCCGGGGCCGAGACGGCCCGGAAGGCCTCCAGCCGGGCCAGGGGCGCCAACACCTCCCCGTAGACGCCCAGGATCCGATCCGCGATCCGGGGCCATGCGTACAGCCGGGCGTACTCTCGGGCCTGGTGCCCCATCTGGCGCCGTAGAGCTTCGTCGGTCAACAGGGCCAAGAGCCGTTCCGCCAGGGCCTCTGGGCTGCGCCGGGGCACCCGAAAGCCGGTGATCCCATGCTGGACCAGATAGCTGAGGCCGCCCACATCCGAGGCGATGACCGGGGTGCCCACGGCCATGGCCTCCAGCGCGACCATGCCGAAGCTCTCGTAGTAGGAGGGGACGACCACCACCGAGGCGGCCGCGTAGTAGAAGGGCAACACGTCGTGGCCCTTGGCGCCGATGAAGGCCACCAGATCGGCCAGCCCCAGCTCGGCCCGCATGCTCTGGAGGCGAGCCATCTCCTCGTCCGGATTTTGGGACCAGGGGTCACCGCCGATGATGACCAGACAGGTGTGCTCCAGGGCATGGGGCCAGCGATCCCGCAGGATGGACAGGGCCTGGAGCAAGGTGTCGATGCCCTTCAGGGGCTCGATCCGGCCCACGAAGAGGATGCTGCGGTCGCCACAGGGGATGCCCACCCGACGCTTGGCCTCCGCCGGGGGGATGGGATGGAAGTGGTGGAGATCCACCCCCGGGGGGATGACCCGGATCCGGGTGGGCTCGGCCCCGTAGTGTTCCACCAACTGTCGCCGTTCCAGGGGGGTGGCCGCGATGAGCCGATCCGCCATGGCCACCACCCGGCGTTCCCCCTCCAGCCGGGCTGCGGGGGCCCGTTCCTGGGGCGTGCGCGCGATCTGGTTCTTCATGTGGCCCAGGGTATGGAACATGTGGACCACGGGCACATGCCACACGGCCCGCAGGGCCTCGGCCACCCGGCCCGAGAGCCAGTAGTGGCTGTGGATCACCTGGTAGCGGGCCCCCTCGGCCTGGGCAAAGGCCAGCACCCCCTGGATGAAGGGATCCACATGGGGGATGAGCGCGTCCGGGGGGAGAAACCGTTCCGGCCCCGCGGGGACATGGACGACCCGGCCGCAGGGCCCCAGCTCGTGACACACCCGGGGCTGACATGGATCCTGGGAACGGGTGAAGACATCCACCTGGATCCCACGACGGCTGAGCTCCCGGCTCAGATCCCGGACGTAGACGTTCATCCCCCCGCTCTTCTTGCCGCCCAGGAGGGCCAGGGGACAGGTGTGCATGCTGATCATGGCCACCCGGCGCAGCATGCGAAGAGAGGTGAGCTCGGACATGGCATGGTTCTCCTGGTCCAGTGCCGAATGAGGTCTGCACCCTATTATACCCTACCTATCCATCCATGAGCTGCCGCCCTGGGTACAGCCGTCTCTACCTGTCGCCCCACCTGGACGACGCGGTGCTCTCCTGTGGAGGCCAGATCCACCGGGCCACCCGCCACGGAGAGCGGGTCCTGGTGGTCACGGTGATGGCCGGTGACCCGCCCCGCACCCAGCTCTCCGACTACGCCCAACGCCTCCACGCCCGGTGGGCCCTGGAGAGGGAGGCCACGGCCGCTCGCCGCGCCGAGGACCGGGCAGCCTGTGCCCTCCTGGGGGCCGAAGCCCTCCACCTGGGCCTCCCCGACTGCATCTACCGCTCGGATCCCCACACCGGGGCTCCGCTCTACACCTCGGACCCGGACATCTTCGGTCCGGTCCACCCGGTGGACCGGACCCTGCTGGCCGAGCTGATCCCGCGGCTGGCTGCCCTGCCCTCGGCCCAGGAGGTCGTCGTTCCCCTGACCGTGGGCCACCATGTGGACCATGTGCTGGTGCGGAAGGCGGCAGAGGCCGTGTGGGGTCAACGGATCTGGTACTACGAGGACTATCCGTACGCCCAGGAACCCGGCGCCCTGGAAGCAGCTCTGGGAGATCCGGAGGCCTGGACGGCTCGGATCGTTCCCCTCCAGGAGACGGATCTACAGGCCCGGATCCAGGCCATCCTGGCCTATCGCTCCCAGCTCAGCACCTTCTTCACCGGACGGGCCGACCTGGAGCGCCAGGTACGGACATACGCCGCCCGCGTGGGCGGGGAACGGCTCTGGCGTCGGCGAGGCGGCGCCCCGGCTACCCGGCCTTCTCCGCGTGGTCGATGACGGACACCGACCCGCGTTCCTCCTCCCGGGACGGGAAACGCGGCAGCGGTTCGTCGCCGTTGGCCGTCGTCCCGGGCAGCTCCGCGGCCGGGGCCTGGGAAGGGCTCGGCTCCACCCCCTGGGAGGCCGGAGGCTGGACATGGGCCGGATACCGGTGGCGGGGATGGTGGACCCCCTGGAGCACCTGGACGAAGACCTCCTGGATGACGGCCAGCTCGCGGAAGGTCAGGTTGCTCCGGTTCAGGGAGCCCTCCACCACCCGGGCCATCACCAGCTCCCGCACCATCTGCTCCAGCTCCCTGCGGGTAGCCGGTCGTTCCGCCCGGACCGCGGCCTCGCAGGTATCTGCCAACATGAGGATGGCCGTCTCCTTGCTGTGGGGATCCGGCCCCGGGTACCGAAAATCGCCCGCGTCCACGGCCTCCTGCCCCTGTTCCAGGGCCCGGTTGTAGAAGAAGCGCATGAGCTGGGTCCCGTGATGCTCGCGGATGAAGGCCCGGATGGCCTCGGGGAGCCGATACTTGCGGGCCAGGTCCAGGCCGTCCTTCACGTGGCTGATGATGATCTGCGCGCTGGTCTTCGGGTCCAGGTCCTGGTGGGGCGAGGGCCCGTCCATCAGGTTCTCCGCGAAGAAGTAGGGGCGCACGGTCTTGCCGATGTCGTGGTAGTAGGCCCCCACCCGGGCCAGGAGCGCGTCCGCGCCGATGGCCTCGGCAGCCCGCTCCGCCATGTTGCTGACCAGGATGGTGTGGTGGTAGGTGCCGGGGGCCTTGAGCAGGAGCTGGCGCAGGAGCGGATGGGTGGGACGGCTCAGCTCCATCAACTGGAGCGGGGTGGCGATGCCGAACAGGCTGCCCAGGGCAAAGTAGCCGATCAGGGCCAAACTGGTGGAGAGGGAACCGTTCAGGGCCGCGAGGGAGAGGGTCTGCAACAGGGCCTGGGTGTCGGTGGGGCGCCACACCTGGGCCCAGAAGGCCGCGCTGACCGCCAGGTTGGCCAGGGAGATGGCCAGCCCCGCGGTCAGGAACATGCCGAGCCGTTCCGCCTTGCCCAGGGCCAACACACCGGTCAGGGCACCCACCACGGTGTAGGTGATCAGGTGGGTGTCCCCGTAGCCGATCTGCGCGACCACCAGGGAGAAGAAGACCAGCAGGGCCAGGGTGATCCCGGCATCGAACAGGAGTACGGCCAGCATGCAGAACGCGGCCAAGGGATACAGGTAGGGCAGCCAAGGGTGGGAGACCAGGGTCAGCCGGGCCGTGACCAAACCCATGACCACCAACACGGTGAAGAGCCCCAACAGGCGCCGATCCCGGAAGAGGCCCGGCCGCTGTCGGTACACGGCCGCCAGGAGCAGAGCCCAGAGGATCAGCCCCAACACCCCGTTGCGCACCCGATCGCGAGGGCCCATGCCCGATTGGGTCAGGCCCAGTTGCTCCAGGGCCTCCACATCGGCCGGGGTGGCCACATCGCCGGCCCGGAGGATGATCTCCCCCTCCTCCAGGGTACGCAGTTGAGGCCTCACCCGGTTCCGGGCCTGCTCGCGGAGGGCCTGGGTCCGCTCGGGGTTGAAGAAGCTGTTGGGCCGGATGAGGGGCCGGACCAGCTCCACGGTCACCTGGGCACTGCGGGGGTTCAGGTCTGGCGAGATGAGGGCCGGCACCCGGCGCCGGACATCTGCCAGGGAATCCTCCCGGATCTCCCCGCGCATGGCCTGGTCCAGGACCCCGGGAACCGCCTCTTCCACCTCCAGCCACTCCTCCGGGGTCAGAGCCAGGATCCGCTGCCCAACGGCCGCGGACAGGGAGAGCTCCGGAAGGGCTCGGAGCTGCTCCAGCTTGGTGGTCGGCGAGATCCCTGTCGCCTCCCGAATGGCCCGGATGGTCCCCAGGAGGCGACGGGCCAGCTCCACCTGCTCCCACCGAACCCGGGCCAGGGGGGGATCGTACTCGTCCGGGACGCTCTGGGCCGCCCGTTCCCGGGCGATCTGGGTGAGGACCTGGCTCTCGTAGGTGATCCGCCGGGGCGCGACGAAGTCCCGAGGCGCCACCTGCCCCGGCTGCAGCAACGCGTCTTCCTGGAAGGGGCCTGGGAAGGCGAGGACACCCACCGCGGCCAGGGCCATGGCCAGGAGATGGAACCCCACCACCAGGGGGTGTAGAAAGGGCCGCAGGCCGCGGGACCACCACAGAGACGCCCTCTCGAGCGCCCGCTGCCCCCGTTCGATCCACCTGCTCACAGCTCCCCCTGTTCGATTCATGGGCAGTGCCCTGGGATGCACGTCCGGGGGTCGACGTGGAAGGAATCGCGCGGGAAGACGGACATGGAGCCCTACGGGGACCCGGAGCCCGACAACAGACCGCGGACGATCTGGCTGACCGCCTTGCCCTCAGCTCGGCCTCGCACCCGGGGCATGAGCACGGACATCACCTTGCCCATGTCCCGGGGAGAGCGGGCCCCGGTCTCCTGGATAGCCTGCCGGGCCAACGCCTCGATCTCGGCCGGGCTGAGGGGTTCGGGCAGGTACCGCTGGAGGACGGCCAGTTCGGCCTCCTCTCGGGCCGCCAGGGCAGCCCGCCCCGCCTTCTCGAACTCTGCCATGGCCTCTCGGCGCTGTTTCGCCAACCGGGCAATGACCTGCAGGGCCTCCTCGTCGGTCAGGGAACGCTGGGCCTTGCCCGCCTTGGCCGCCTCGGTCAACGCGGCCTTGATCGAGCGCAGGGCCAGCTTGGCTGCCTCGTCCTTCTCCCGCATGGCCTGTCGCAGATCCGCGTCGATGCGCTCGATCAGGGAGAGCTCGCTCATCACAGCGCTCCTTCGTGGCGGAGGAGATGGATCTTCACGGAAAGCCCTTCGGCACCGCCATACCCTCCCAGATGCCCACCGCTGCCGACCACCCGATGGCAGGGGATGAGGAGGGGAACCGGGTTGCGCCGCAGGGCCTGGCCCACGGCCCGAGCGGCCCGGGGCCGCCCCACCCAGCGGGCGATCTCGCCGTAGGTGGCTGTCTGTCCGGGGGGGATCGTCCGGGTAGCCTCCAGGACCGCCTGCTGGAACCGTGTCAGCCCGGTCAGATCCACCGGGATCTCCCTGGGCCAGGCCTGGGGATCCTCGAAGAACCGGGCCAGGGCCTGGGCCACCGGCCGGATGGCCTCCGGATGGTGGCGGATCTGGGATGGTTGGGGCCCATGTCGTGCCAGGTCCGCCACGAACAGGCCCGGCTCCGTGTCCCGTTCAATGGCACACACCCCTCGCTCCGAGATCGCGATGTACAGCACGCCCAGGGGCGAGTCCAGGGTGCCCCACCGGAGGATCGCTTCGGTCATAGCCACTCGGTCTCCGATGGGGGAGCTTCTCGGGACAGAACCCGTTCGTGGCCCAGGATCCGTCTCTCGAACCAGGTCAACCAGCGCTCCTGGTAGCGCATGGCCAGGGCCAATGCGGCCACCAGGAGGGCCAGGGCAATGGCCAACCATCGCCACGGAAATTGGCCGGCCTGATCGCCCGCAGCCGTGAGGACAAAGACGGTGGGCACCCGGATGACCAGGGTCAACAGAAGCATCTTCGGCAGGCTCACCCGGGCCAGGCCAGCCAGGAAATAGGGCAGATCCCCGATGGGAGCCAGCAGGAGCAGGGCCCAGATCCAGAGACGCCGTTCGCCCAACACCGACTCCCAACGGGCCAGCCGCTCGGGGCCCACCAGCCGTTCCACCACCGGACGCCCCAGGTAACGGGCCAGGACCATGGCCAGGCCCACGCCCAACAGCATCCCGACGGCCCCGTAGATGCCTCCCCACAGCCACCCGTACAGGAACCCGGCCACCGCGTAGATGCCGTAGGCCGGGATGGGCGCGACCACGATCTGGAGCGCGTTCAGGCCGATCAGCACCAGGGGCCCCACCCAGCCCAGCCGCTCGATCCAGAGCTCCAGCCGCTCCTCGTCCTGGAGAAACGCCCGCTCCTGCTCCAGCCAGGCAAGCCATGCGCTCCCCTGCCAGAGGGCCAGCCCCCCCACACAGAGGGCCACACCCAGCCCGATCCAGTATCCACGACGGCGCATTTCCCGTTGAGCCCCCAGACGCACTCCCTCGCCGGACATCGCAGCCCATTATACCGTGGGGAAAACGGATGACCAAAGTAGGGGAGACGGGGGCCAACGGTCCGTTTTCTCGCCCCCACCCAGAGGGGGCCCCGAGACGCACGCCGAATCAGGCCAGGAGATCGGCGACCAGGACCCCGGCGATGACGGTGAAGATGGCCATACGGAAGTTCAGCTCCCACTCCAGACGACGCAGAACGCGCTCCTTGTCGGGCATCTGCAACACGGCCTGTTCCAACCGGGCCTGGCGGGCCTGGGCATCGGGCAGGTGGGCCAGGTCCAGCGCCGCCCGACGGACCGTCCGGTTCAGGGCTGTCTGCAGGGTCAGATAGAGGTTGGCGCCCTCGCCCCGCAGGGTGCGCAGGAGGAGCCCATCGGGATCCCGCCGCAGCGCTCGGCGATCCTGCCAGGACCAGAGGACCATCAGCAGGCTGATGCCGATACCGATGGGGTACCAGAGATTGGGCATGGCAGCCTCCAGAGCCCATCACGGGCCAGCGTTGCAACGAGGAACCACGGCAGAGGAGCTGCGCTCCAGGCGCCCCCATTCTACCACAGGCCGGATGGGGCCCGGGCACCCCCCACCCAGACCGGCCGCCGGGCCCGTCCAGTTGACATCTCCGGTCGGCGATGCTACCGTGGATCCACCATGGCCGAGAGGGACCGTGTCCACTGGAATCGACGCTATCGCCGCGGAGACGCGCCGGTGCGCCTCCGGCCCCGCCCCTGGCTGACGGCCCACACGCCCCTGCTCCAGGAGCTCGCGGCCCAGGTCCAGGCCCAGGGGGAGGTCCCCCAAGCCCTGGACGTGGCCTGCGGCCCGGGCGGCAATGCCCTCTGGCTGGCTGCTCGGGGGTGGCGGGTGGTCGGGGTGGACATCAGCGACGAAGCCCTCCAGCAAGCCCGCTCCGCGGCTCGACGCCTGGGCCTGGCCCACCGCTGCCACTTTCTGCAGGCCGATCTGGACCGCTGGAGACCTCGGCCCCACCACGTCCACCTGGTTCTCTGTTTCTACTTCCTGGACCGGCGTTTGTGGCCGGGGCTGGCCCGGGCCCTGCGCCCCGGGGGGCTCCTGGTCATGCAGACCTTCAACCGCACCTGGCGGAAGGTCCGGCCCACCACGAACCCGGCCTACCTCCTGGAGCCGGGGGAATGGCTGCGGCTGGCCGAGAGCTGGGGCTGGCCCGTGTTGGACCACCATACCGGCGGGCAGGAGGGCGCCGCCCGGTACAGCGACGGCGTGGTGCTCCAGAAGCCCCAGGCCCAGGAGGCGCCTGGAGGAGAGGGATAGCCATGTCCGGAGTGGAGAAGGAACTCCGCAAGCTGCCGGGGGTGGACCGCCTGCTCCACCATCCAGCCCTGGAGCCGCTGCGCGCCGAACACGGCGCCCGCGCGGTGGCGGACGCGATCCGCGCCCTGCTGGACCAGTGGCGGGCCCGGGTCCGGGCCGGCGAATCGACGCCGCCCCCAGAGGCGTGGCCCGAGCTGGTGGCCCAACACCTGGCCCGACACGGCCGCCCCCTCCTGCGTCCGGCCATCAACGCCACCGGGGTCATCGTCCACACCAACCTGGGACGGGCGCCCCTCAGCCCCCAGGCCCTGGACGCGGTGGCCCAGGTGGCCCGGGGCTACAGCAACCTGGAGTACGACCTGGAGAGCGGCACCCGGGGCAGTCGACACGTCCATGCCCAGACCCTCCTTCGGGAGCTGACCGGCGCCGAGGACGCCCTGGTGGTGAACAACAACGCGGCCGCGGTCTACCTGGTGTTGGCCGGGCTCTGCCAGGGCCGGGAGGTGATCATCAGCCGGGGGCAACTGGTGGAGATCGGGGGCGGCTTCCGCATCCCGGATGTCCTCCGCCAGAGCGGGGCCAGGCTGGTGGAGGTGGGCACCACCAACCGCACCCATCTCCGGGACTACACGGCCGCCATCGGGCCGGAAACCGCCGCGATCATGCGGGTGCACGCGAGCAACTTCCGCCAGATCGGGTTCGTGATCGCGCCCGCCCTGGAGGAGCTGGTGGCCTTGGCCCGGCAGGCCTCCCCCCCTTCCGGGGAACGGATCCTGGTCATCGACGACCTGGGCAGCGGCACCCTGATCGACACCCGGGACTTCGGCCTGGCACCGGAGCCCACCGTCCAGGAGAGCCTGGCCGCAGGGGCCGACCTGGTCACCTTCAGCGGCGACAAGCTCCTGGGAGGCCCCCAGGCCGGCATCGTTCTGGGGCGGACCCCCCTGATCGAGCGTCTTCGCCGACACCCCATGGCCCGGGCCCTCCGGGTGGACAAGATGACCCTGGCCGCCCTGGAGGCCACCCTCCAGGCCTATCGCCGGGGCCGGGCCCTGGAGGAGATCCCCGTGTGGCGGATGATCGCGGCCTCGCCCCAGGAGCTGCGGCGCCGGGCGGCCCGCTGGCGACGGTGGCTGGCCCGCCACCAGATCGCTGCGGTGCTGCTTCCCGGCGAGAGCGCGGTGGGCGGTGGCAGCCTGCCCGGCGAGACCCTGCCCACCACCCTCCTGGCCCTGGAGTCCCCGGAGCCCGAGGCCCTGGCCGCCCGGCTGCGGCAGGCCGACCCCCCGGTCATCGCCCGGATCCGACAGGATCGTCTGCTCCTGGATCCCCGGACGGTGCTGCCCGAACAGGAACGGGACCTGCTGGCCCAGCTCCGCCGCGTGTGCACGGACTCCCCATGAACACCTCTGTGGTCTACCTGAAGCTCGGTGGCTCCCTGATCACGGACAAACAGAGACCCGAGGCGCCCCGGCTGGAGGTGTTGGAACGGATGGCCCAGGAGATCCGCGCGGCCTGGACCGCCCGGCCCGGGATGCACCTGGTGCTGGGCCATGGCTCCGGGAGCTTCGGCCACGTCGCGGCTCGGCGGTACGGCACCCGCCAGGGCGTCCACACCCCAGAGGAATGGTATGGCTTTGCCGTGACCGGAGACGCGGCCGCCCGGCTCAACCGTCGGGTGACGGCCGCGCTGTTGGCCGTGGGCCTGCCCGTGTGGAGCATCCAGCCGGGTGCCGCGGCCCTCTGCCAGGACGGCCGCCTGGTCCGGGGCCCCGAGGAGGCCGTCCGAGAGGCCCTGACTCGGGGGCTCATCCCCCTGGTCTACGGCGATGTGGTGCTGGACACGGTCCGGGGCGGCACCATCGCCAGCACCGAGGAGCTCTTCGAGCGGCTGGCCGAACAGATCCCGCCGACCCGGCTGATCTTGGCCGGTGAAGTGCCGGGGGTCTTCACCGCGGATCCCCAACGGGCCTCCGACGCCCGACACCTGCCCCGGATCACGCCCCGCACCTATCGGGCCCTCCGCGCGGGGATGGGCCCCAGCGCGGGCGTGGACGTCACCGGAGGCATGGCCAGCAAGGTGGCCCAGGCCCTGCGCATGGTCCAACGCCACCCCGGCCTCCGGGTCCTCCTCTGCGACGGTCGGGTGCCCGGGGTGGTGGAGCGGGCCCTGCGGGGCGAGGCAGAGGTGCCGGGCACGTGGATTGAGGCAGATCCTCCCGATGGGGTATAATGCAGTCCGATCGGCCCATAGGTAGAGGTGGGGGAGCCCCTCCCACCCACGGCGACGTGCCGTTCGGTTCCATGCACGAGTGTCTTCCATGCTCCTGACCATTGTCTCCTTCTTCCTGCTCCTGGGCCTGCTCATGTTCTTCCACGAGCTCGGCCACTACCTGGCTGCCCGGAGGGCAGGGATCGAGGTGGAGGAGTTCGGTGTCTTCGGCTTTCCGCCGCGCCTCTTCACCCTGTTCACCTACAGGGGCACGAAGTTCACCGTCAACGCGATCCCCTTCGGTGCCTTCGTGCGCATGAAGGGGGAGGACGCGGGGGACATGGAGCCTGGCTCCTTCAATGCGGCCAGCGCCGGGGCCCGCACCGTGGTCCTGGTGGCCGGCCCAGCCATGAACCTGATCCTGGCCGTGCTCTTCTCCGTGGCCGCCCTGCTCTCCGGAGCGCCGGCCTGGGTGGGCCATCCTGCGTTGACCCAGGTACCCCCGGAGACCCGAGCCGCCCAGGTCGGCCTCCAGGCCGGGGATATCCTGGTCCAGCACCGGGACAGCCCCATCTACGTGGATCCGGAGACGGGCGCACTCTGGGAGGTCCGCCTGCTGCCCGCGGAGCGCCCCCCGGCGGTGACCGACCTGCAGCTCTACCGCGACCGCCGTGCCCAGATCCTGGCCCTGCCGGACGGTGTCGGCCCTGAGGAGTTGGTGGAGGGTACCGCCTACGAACCCGTCCTGTTCAGCCGGATCTTCCTGGTGGCCGAGGGAAGTCCCGCCGAGGCTGCAGGTGTCCAGGTGGGCGATCGGATCTACGCGCTGAACGGCATCCTGGTCACCCCGGAACGCCCCCTGTCCGACCTGGTCCAGGAACACAAGGGCCAGGTGGTCACCCTGACCGTGCTCCGGGACGGCCAGTGGCTGGACATCCAGGTGTTGGCCCGGGAGAACCCGCCGCCGGGCCAGGGCTCCATGGGGGTGGGCATCCAGGCCGTGACCGCGCCGGTGCAGTACCCCCTGTGGCGGGCTGTATGGGAGGGCGCGTGGAACATCGTCCTCTACGTGCGGACCCTGCTGGCCCTGCCGGTGTTGCTCCTCCTGGGGGAGGTCTCGCCCAACGAGGCCTCGGTCTCCGGTCCGGTGGGCATTGCCCAACT
Source organism: Caldilineaceae bacterium (assembly GCA_026989655.1). GTDB lineage: Bacteria > Chloroflexota > Anaerolineae > Caldilineales > Caldilineaceae > JALSIX01. The sequence goes on along the minus strand of JALSIX010000086.1, from coordinate 47,039 downwards.
GGTGGGGGGCGCGGTCTCCGCCACCGCCCAGACCGGCTTCTGGTTCCCGGTGTTGCAGCTCGCGGCCATCATCAGCGCAGGCCTGGGAGTAGCCAACCTGCTCCCCATCCCGGCCCTGGACGGTGGACGGCTGCTCTTCATTGCCATCGAGAAGCTGCGAGGCCGACGCATCGATCCGGAGAAGGAGGGGATGATCCACCTGATCGGCTTCGCCCTGCTCCTGGGGCTCATGGCCCTGGTGACCATCAGCGACATCCGTTCCGGCCCCGAGGCCATCGACTGGACCCAGATCCTGGGGCAGTAGGCCCTGCCGTGGAGCTCCGCCCCTCCCCCACCTTGCCCACCAGGGAACGGACACCATGACGGACAGACCGGTCGACTCGTCGCCCCCCCGTCCCTCCGGGGTTCCCGGCCAACGGATCGTGGCGGCCATGGGCACCCGAGCCTGCCCGGGCTGCGACGCGGTGGTCGCCATGGGGGTCCAGGTCTGCCCGGAATGTGGCACGCGGCTGCAGCCCCGGGCCGAGCAGATCCGCTGTCGGCACTGCGGCCAGCGCAGCTCCTCGGCCCTGGTCCTCTGCCCATCCTGTGGCCGAGAGCTGCAGCCGGCCCCCTCCCGACTGTGGACCTGGGTCCTGCCGGGCCTGGTGGTGGCCCTCTTCGTCGCCGCGTTGACCTCCTGGGTCTCGGGCCGGCTGGCCTCTGAGACGGGGCAACCGGCCGCGGAGGCGATCGCCATCACACCGGTCCGGGTGGAGGCCGGTCTCCCTCCAGAGGCGGGACCGCAGGCCGCGCGGGCGAGCCTGGCCACCGAGACGCCTGCGGCCTCCCCTTCTGCCCCGGAGGCCCAGGCCCCACCGTCCACGGCCGGCCCCGAGGCGAGCCCATCCCCTGCCCGCCAGGCCACCGTTGCCGTGACCCCCACCCTGTCGCCCACCCTGCCAGCGGCGACAACGATCACCAGCACCCCGACCCTCACGGCCACGGCAACGGTCACCCCAACCGTGGTTCCCACCTCCACGCCGACGGCCCAACCGTCGCCCACACCCTCCCCTGCGCCCACCGGGAGCACCTACACCCTCCAGCCCGGCGACACCATCGTCGGGATCGCCGCCCGATACGGGCTCACGGTGGAGAGCATCCTGGAGGCCAACGGCCTGACCCCGGAGGAGGCCACCCGCCTTCGGCCTGGCCAGGTGCTCTTCCTGCCCGGGGTCCCCAGCCCGGAGCAGGGCGAGGGGCAGCGCTACACGGTCCAGCCCGGCGACACCCTGGTGGGCATCGCGGCCCGTTTCGACGTGCCCCTGGACCTCCTGCGCCAGGTCAACGGCCTGACCCCGGCCCAGGCCGCGAGCCTTCGGCCCGGCCAGGTCCTCATCATCCCGGCTCCAGGGGCCCGACCCACGCCCTTGCCCTCCCCAACCCCACCGCGGCAGTACACGGTCCAGCCCGGCGACACCCTGGTGGGCATCGCCCGTCGCTTCGGCGTCTCCACCCAACAGCTCATGGCGGCCAATGGTCTCAGCGCCCAAGATGCCCGCCGCCTCCGGCCGGGGCAGGTGCTCACCATTCCCCGTCCGGACCAGGTCTTCCCCACGCCCACACCCACGGCGGTCTCCGACCGCGAGGCCTCCCCGCCCGCCGGTTCGGAACCCTCCAGGGTCTCCTATCCGTTGGATCCCCCCCGGCTCTTGAACCCCGAGCCGGACATCAACGTGGAGTGCCGGGGGGAGCGCTACATGCGCTGGGCTCCGGTGCCGGACATGGAGCCGGAGGACGAGTACGTGCTCCACCTGGGCTACGTGAGCGGGCCCGAGGAGGGGACAGGGGAGGCGCCCATCACCTGGGTGCTGGAGCTGAGCACCGGCCAGCGGACCGACTGGCGCATGGACCACACCCTCTGCAACCTGGCCCCCCAGGAGTACGGCCGCCGCTGGCGCTGGTTCGTCCAGGTCCTGCGGGATGGCACCCCGACGAGCCCCCCCAGCGAGCTGCGGGAGTTCACCTGGCGATGACGTTTCTCCGGACCGAAGAGTTGGGGTATAATGGGATATCGCGGCCCAGACGGCTGGGCCGTGTGTGGCGATGCGCGGAGGGCCGTGTTTTCGGTTCCTGGGCGCGCTGACGAAGGGATCGTCGAACCAGCATGGTGCCATCCACCTCGACCCCGCCATCCCTGACCGGTCTCCTGCAGAAGCTGCTCTCGGAGGACTGGCTGCCCACCCCCGCGGAGCTGGTCCAGCTCTCCGACCTAACCCGCCAGGGCGTGGAGGCCGTGCGGGCCGTCTGGCCCCAGATCCCCGAGGAGCGGCGCTACTACGTGCTCCATCGCCTGGTGGCCGAGAGCTACGAGAACCTCCACCTCCATCTGGGGGCCCTGTTGCGCCTGGCCCTGAGGGACGAGAGCGGCCGTGTCCGCGCGCTGGCCATCCAGGGCCTATGGGAGGACCTGGGCGAGGATCTGGTGGGGCCCTTTGCCCACCTCCTCCTCCACGACCCCGAGGAGGAGGTCCGGGCCGCGGCCGCGGAGGCCCTGGGCGCATTCGTGTTGGCCGGCGAGCTGGACGAGTTCAACCCGGCCCTGGCCATGCGGGCCGAGGAGGCCCTGCTCCAGGTGCTCCACAACCCCCAGGAGCCCCTCCAGGTGCGCTGCCGGGCCTTGGAGAGCATCTCCTTCTCCGGCGAGACCGGCGTCCGGCAGCTCATCGAGGACGGCTACTACGCGGCCGAAGAGGAGATGCAGGTGGCGGCTCTGGTGGCCATGGGGCGCAGCGCGGACATCCGGTGGCGGGGCACGGTGCGGGTGGAGCTGACCCACCCCTCCCCCGCGATCCGCGCGGCCGCGGCCCGGGCCGCGGGGGAGCTGGAGGCCCACACCGCGTTGGAGACCCTCATCGAACTCCTGGACGACCCGGATCAGGAGGTCCGGCTGGCCGCGATCTTCGCGCTGGGCCGGTTGGGGGGCGACGAGGCCCGGGTGGCCCTGGAGACGGTGCTCCTGAGCGGCGACTTGGCGGAGGCCCAGGCCGCGGAGGACGCCCTGGAGGAGATGATCTTCTACGAGGACGAGGAGATCCCCCTGTTCGACGAGCTCAGCCTGGAGGACTCGGACTGGGACTGGTCGGAGCCGTACGAGGAATGGTAGTCCAGGAGGCCGCCCTTGAACCTGAAGCTCAAACGGCTGGTGCGCACCCAGAGCTCGGAGCAGTACGCCCTGTTCGACCTGGAGCAGCTGGACGAGGACCAGGAGCCCTTGACCATCGGCAAGCTGGACCTCCACTACACCGGCGAGGGCACCTACGGGACCATTCTGCTCTGGGATGAGGCCTCTCGTCGGCTGAAACCGGCCCAGCGCAGGGCCTTCATCCAGGCCCTGCTCCAGGAGCTGGTCCACCCCATGGGGGTGCCCAACGAGTACGTGGTGGAGTTCTTCGCGCCCTATCTGGAGGACTACGAGGTCTTCCACAACCTGGATGCCGCGGAGTGACCGATGCCGGAGTGAACCGGCCTCACACAGCCCATGGACGAAGATCGGCTGCCGGATACACCGGCACAGGAGCCCCAAGAGAACGGCCCCGAGGCCGCGCCTTCCCCCAGCTCCCCAGGGTCCCGTGCCCGCTATCGAGACGGCCTGAACGAGAGCGCCCGCCTGCTGCGCGCCAACCGCCCGGGCGAGGCCATGAAGGTGCTGGAGGACCTGGTCCGGGAATATCCCGACGACCCGGACGTGGCCATCAACATGGGGGGCGCGCTCATCCTCCAGCGCAAGTGGAACCGGGCTGTCAAGCTCCTGGAAGAGGCCGTGGCCCGACATCCGGACAACGCTCTCCTCTGGTCCAACCTCGCGGCGGCCTACCTGGGCCGGCTGGAGACCGCAGGGCCCCGGCAACAGGAACGGGCCATCCGGGCCTATGAAAAGGCCCTCCAGGTGGACCCCAACGTGCCCAACGTCCACTACCATCTGGGGCTGATCTACAAGGAACGGGGCGATCTGAAACGGGCCTCGGCCCATTTCCAGCGCGCGCTGGAGGTGAACCCCCAGGACCGGGACGCCCGCTACTGGCTCCGTCGGCTGGGGCGCATCCTGGCCGAGGCCTACGGCACCTCTGGGGAGGAGCCGGGCAGCGCCGACGCCTCCCCGGAGCGCTCCCCAGGGGCCGAGCCGTCTTCCCCGGAGGAGGATGCCCCGGAGGACGGGAGATCATGACCTCGGGCAATCCCGCGGCCCGGCGTGTCTCGGCCCGAACGGAGCGGGCTGCCCCCCCCACCACGGCCTCCACCGGATGGTTTCGGGCCCTCTGGGAGCGAAACCCGGAACGGGTGGCCTGGGTGGTCCTCTTCCTGGCCTTCGGGGTCTTCCTGGTGCTGGCCGTCAGCATTCCGCTGGCCGTCCGCTACACGGTCCGCTACGCCACGGTGGCCCAGACGGCCCAGTTCAACCCCACCCTGGGCACCGTGCTCCTCTATCCCCCCAAGCCCAAGGACGTGGAGCCCATCGCCATCACCGAGAGCCGGCTGGACATCCCGGAGGGCAGCCGCCTGGTCACCGTGGGCGAGGGAACCCAGGGTGTCCTGGGGCTGATGCTCAGCGCGGATCCGGACGAGCCCGCGGTGGGCACGGTCCACCTCTACCCTGGCACCTCCCTGGAGCTGGTGCGGCTGCGCCGTCCCCGCTTCGACTCCAGCCCAGAGCCCTACCGGGTATGGCTCCGCCTGCACGAGGGGCGGGTGCGCCTGTTCACCAACAGCACCGACGGCCGCCCTCTGGCCGTGACCGTGGAGACCCCCCACGGCAAGGTGGTGCTGGACCAGGGAGCCTACACCCTCAGCGTCACCCCCGAGCAGACGGACGTGGCCGTCCGCCTGGGAACCGCCCAGATGACCCACCTCACCGGTGCGACCCGGACCGTGTCCCCGGGCCTGCGCACCTGGATGGGGACGGAGACACCGCCCCCCGCGCCGGTCTCCGCAGAGCGCAACCTGATCCGCAACGGGGACTTCAGCCAACCCCTGCTGGACACCTGGGAGACCTACACGGATGCCCCCTACGTGACCCCGGGCGCAGTGGAGGTGGTGGAGCTGGCCGGACGGCGGGTGGCCCGCTTCGTCCGGGACGGCGAGGACGGCGTCCACACCGAGGTGGGCATCCGACAGACCATCGAACAGGACGTGAACGGCTACGACTCCCTGATCGTCCGCCTGGACGTCCAGTTGCTGCGACAGACCCTCCGGGGCGCGGGCGAGAAGAGCTCCGAGTTCCCCCTCCGCTTCGAGATCCAGTACACGGACATCTACGGCAAGGAGCTGCGTTGGGGGTGGGGCTTCTACTTCCGAGATCCGCCGCCGGAGTGGCCCCTGTTCGGCGGCGAGAAGATCGCGGCCCGGGTCTGGTACAGCTACGAGTCCCCCAACCTGATGGAGCTCCTGGTGGACACCCGACCGGCCTACATCCAGGGCATCCGGGTCTACGCCAGCGGATGGAACTACGAGTCTCTGCTGGGCGAGATCAGCCTGATCGTGGAATAGCTCCCCGCGCCCGCCACGTCCCGCCTCCGGCCCATGTGCCCGCCGCCCCTCCCAGCCCCTCTGGGCCCCCGGCCCATCCCGCGCCGCCTCTGGAGCCCCCGCCGGGGCGTCCTCCTGGCCGGCTGGCTCCTCTTCCTGGCCCTGGCCGGCTACCAGTTGGGGTTGCCCGGCCTCCACTACGACGAGGCCCGGGAGGCCGGGGTCAACGCGATGGAGATCCTCACCGGCGCCCCGGTGACCGCCTTTCGGGGGGCCACCGTCTCCCTCTTCGGCCGGGACTGGCCGCTGATGGTGCAGGACTACATCGGGGCCCTGAACGTCTACCTGGCCCTTCCCTTCCTGGCACTGACCGGCATCGGGGTGCCCAATCTGCGGGCGCTGCCCATCCTCCTGGCCCTGTTGGCCCTGGTCCTGCTGGAAAGGGCCCTGGCCGAGTGGACGGCCCGGGTCGAGGGAAGGCACCGCTCCCCCTCGCCCCCCTTCCCCTCCCGGGCCGGAATGCTGGCCACCGTGCTCCTGGCCGCCGCGCCCACCTTCGTCTTCTGGAGCCGCCAAGGCCTCTTCGTGACCAACGCCACCCTGCCGGCCAGCTATGCTGCCCTGTGGCTGGGGCTCCGCTGGCTGCGGACCGCCTCGTCCCGAGACCTGTTCCTGGCCCTGGCCGCCACCGGACTGGCCCTGTACGCGAAGCTCCTGGCCCTGTGGGTGGTGGGCCCCTTCTGGCTGATGATGGCCACCTGGTGGGCCCTGGCCCCCCGCCCCAAGGAGCGGGAGACGACGGAGGCCGGGGAGAGATGGCCCCGCCCTCCTCTCACGCCCAGACTCCTGGCCGGGGGGGCGGCGGCCCTCCTCCTGCCCCTGCTCCCCCTGCTCCTCTTCAACCTCCAGACCCAGGGCACCCTGCAACAGCTCCTGGGCAACCTGGCCCGCAGCTATTACGGGGTGGAGAACGCGGATGTGCTGGGCAACCTCTCCCGACGCCTGGTCCAGGTGGTCCAGGTGCTCCGGGGGGATCACCTGTGGTACCTGGGAGGTGTCCACGGCAATCCCCTGGCTCCGTGGGCCGCAGGGCTCGTGGGGGGCCTGGCCCTGGCCACCGCCAGGGGGCGGCGACGCCTGGGAGCCCCGCTCCTCCTGGTCGCGCTGGCCGTGGGGGCCAGCCTCTTCACCGTGAGCGACCTGTTCATCACCCACTACGCGCTCCTCCATCCCCTGCTGGTGGCCCTGGTGGCCCTGGGCCTGGACGCCCTGGGGGCCTCCTCTTCCGGGCCCGGGGCCCGATCCCGGCTGCAGACCCTGGCCTTGGGGGCCCTGGTCGCGGCCTGGCTGCTCCTGGACGTGGGCGCCAGCCTGGCCTACCACCGGGACCTGGGCCGGAGCGGCGGCCTGGTGGACCATTCGGACGCCAGCTACCATCTGGCCTACTACCTGCGCTACAACGGGCTGGGCGCGCCCATCGCCCTGGACTGGGGCATGGACGCGCCGGTCCGTTACCTGAGCCAGGGCACGGTCACCCCCATCGAGATCTTCGGCTACGCGTCCCTGGAGGCCCCCGACCCAGGGTTCGCCCTGCGCCTGGGCCCGTTCCTGTCGAACCCGGACAACGTCTACCTGCTGCGGGCGCCGGGGAACCAGGTCTTCCGGGGTCGCCGGGAGGCCTTCTTCGACCAGGTCCGGCTTCGAGGCTATCGGGCCGAGCGGCTCCAGGAGTTCTCCCAGAGGGATGGGACACCCCTCTACGAACTCTGGCGGGTGGTACCGTGAGCCCGACGCCCCCGGCCCTGGCACCCCAGGCCCCACCTCCTGGGGTGGGATACGGTCCCGCTGGAGCACTGGGTTTTGTACGACTTTTCCCCGGTGGTATAATGGCACGTACGTTGTGGAACGGTGAGGTCGCGGGCGAGCCCTTCCTCCTGGAACCAGGCCCCAGCCGCAGTGGGCGGTGCCCGGATACTGGGGAGCTCCCCTGGACACCGGGGGACGGGATCCGGGGAGCGGCCGTGGCGGTGGGGCATGGGCCGCTCCCGATGGGGCGGCCCGGACCGTCCGCCCCCGTGCACCCCTGGGCCGTGCCTGCGCACGGGTGATCGCACACCATCATGGGCTACCGAAGCGAAGGGAGAATATCCGGGGTGGCAAACCCGCTGGATTGGCTGTTGGGCCTCTTCTCATTGGACATTGGGATCGACCTGGGCACGGCCAACACCCTGGTCCATGTCAAGGGCCGGGGCGTGGTGATCGACGAGCCCTCGGTGGTGGCCATCGACAAGACCAGCCGACAACGGCGCATCAAGGCGGTGGGCGCGGTGGCCAAGGAGATGGTCGGGCGGACGCCGGCCCACATCGTGGCCGTCCGTCCCCTCCAGGACGGTGTGATCTCGGACTTCGAGATCACCCGGGAGATGATCCACTACTTCATCGGCCGGGTCCACGGCAACCGGGCCCTGGGCACGGCTCGGCCGGCCGTGGTCATCGGCATCCCCTCGGGGGTGACCGAGGTGGAGAAGCGGGCGGTCCAGGACGCGGCCCTCAGCGCGGGGGCCCGAGAGGTGGGCCTGGTGGAGGAGCCCATGGCCGCGGCCATCGGCGCGGGCCTCCCGGTCACCGAGTCCATCGGCTCCATGATCGTGGACATCGGGGGCGGCACCACAGAGGTGGCGGTCATCTCCCTGGGCGGCATCGTGGTCTCCCGTTCCATCCGGGTGGCCGGGGACGAGATGAACGAGGACATCGTCAACTACGTCCGACAGAAGTACAACCTGTTGATCGGCGAGCGCATGGCCGAGCGGGTGAAGATCGAGATCGGCTCGGCCTACCCCATGGAACAGGAACGGACCATGATCGTCCGGGGGCGCAACCTGATCACCGGCCTGCCGGAGGCCATCCAGGTGAGCTCGGTGGAGATCCGCGAGGCCCTCTCCAACTCCGTGGACGTCATCGTGGAGGCCGTGCGGGATACCCTGGACGAGACCCCTCCGGAGCTGGTGGCGGACCTGATGGAGCACGGCATTGTGCTGGCCGGCGGGGGCGCGCTCCTCCACGGCCTGGCCCAACGGCTTCAGGAGGAGACCCGCATCCATGTGTACGTCGCGGACAACCCCTTGACAGCGGTGGTGGTGGGCACCGGCATGATCCTGGAGCGGCCGGAGTACTACCAGGAGACCCTGGCCCGCCTGCAGCGGCGCCCCATCTCCCGGTAGCGGGGGTGGTGAAGGCCATCCATGCGCACGACTCGAGGCCTGCTGCGTTCCCCGAAAGAGCTCGGCTTCCGTCTGCTCCTGCTGTCCCTGGGGGCCCTGCTGTTGCTCTCCCTGGAGCGTACCGGGCGCATCGACCCGCTGGAGAGCGCGTTGGCCGGGCTCATCTCCCCGGGGCAGAGCACCGTGGCCAGCATCACCGGGCGGGTGGCGGAGCTGTGGCGCGGGGCCTGGGAGTTTCGACGGCTCCAGCGACGGGTGGCGGAGCTGGAGCGGGTCAACGCGAGCCTGCTGGTGGAAAACCTGCGCCTCCAGGAGGTGGAACGGGAGAACCAGCGCCTGCGAGAGCTGCTCCAGTTTGCCGAGACCCGCCCCGGCATCCAGTTGCGGGGCGCCCAGATCCTGGCCCGTCCCATCGGGTTCGGCACCAACAACCTGAACGACATCCTCCTTTTGGATCTGGGCCGCCGCCACGGCATCCAGGTGGGCATGCCCGTGGTCAGCGAACAGGGATTGGTGGGCCGGATCAGCGAGGTCACCGACACCACCTCCAAGGTGCTTCTGATCACCGACGCCACCAGCATCGTCAACGCCATCCTCCAGAGCAGTCGACAGACGGGGGTGCTGCGGGGGCGACCGGGCCAGAACCCGGTGATGGGGTTCCTTCCCCAGGGCAGCCCGGTCTCCGTGGGCGAGATCGTGCTCACCTCGGGCCTGGGGGGGCGTTTCCCCAAGGGCATACCCATCGGCCAGGTGGTGGCCGTGCGCCAACAGGACTTCGAGATCTTCCAGGAGGCCGAGGTCCGCCCCAACGTGGACTTCACCCGTCTGGAACTGGTGGCCGTGGTCATCGGCTTTGATCCGCTGGAGTTCGTCCCGGTGCTGGACGTGGTCCCGGAGGAGGTGGAGGGGGCGCCAACGGGCGAAGCCGAGCCCGCACCCGAACCGCCCTTGCCCACAGGTCAGGGGGAGTAGACCCCATGGGACGGAGCACCGGATACGCGGTGATGGTGCCGCTGCTGGGGCTGGTGGCCCTCCTCCAGTCGACCCTGGCCCCTCGGCTGGCCATCCTCGGCATCCAGCCGGACCTGGTGCTGATCGGGGTGGTGGTGGTCACCCTGGTCCAGGGCAGCCACGTGGGCCTGCTCTGGGCCTTCACCGGCGGCATCTGGTTGGACCTGATGGGCGGCGGCCCCCTGGGGGGCTCCAGCTTGGCCCTGATGGCCGCGGTGTTGGTGGCCGGCATGGGCCACCACCGTTTCTTCTTCCAGAACCCCTTGGTGCCCTTCATGGCAGGACTGTTGGCCGGTATCGCGTACGGCGTCAGCCTGCTGGCGCTGCTTTGGCTCTTCCAGGGGCTGGGGCCGATGGACGTGCTGCTGGAGCGTCTGGTGCTGCCTGCCGCGGTCTACGACGCCGCGCTGATGCTCCTGGCCACGCCCTGGCTGCTGACCCTCTCCGGCAGGGGAGGAGTGAACGCATGAGCCTCCAGGCCCGGCACTCTCCACGGACCTCGTTCCTGCTCTACCTGGGGTTGACCACCGTGTTCCTGGTGTTGGTGGCCCGGCTCTACCAGCTCCAGGTGGTGCAGGGGCCGACCTTTCGCTCCGCGGCCAACGCGAACCGGCTGCGTCGGATCGACCTGCCGCCCCCGCGAGGGGTGATCTACGACAGCCGGGGGGAGATCCTGGCCCGCAACCGCCCCAGCTTCGGCCTGGCCATCGTGCCCGAGGACCTGCCGGCCGACGATCTGGACACCCCGGTGGACGAACGGGCCCTGGCCATCCGCAAGCTCCTGCTCCTCCTCCAGGCCGACCGGGACCCGGAGCTCGCGCTGGAGTTGGGGGAGAGCCTCTTCCTCTTCCTGGGGCGCACCGACTTCACCCAGACCCTGCGCCGCGCGGGCATCGAGGTCACCTTCCGGGTGGTCAACGTGAGCGTGGCCGAGGACACTCCCGAGGGCCCGGTGGTCCACGAGGTGCCCACCATCATCCCCGATCTCTCCCGTCCCCTGCCGTTGACCGGGCTGTCGGCCCTGTTGTACCGGGCAGTGGAGCTGAAGAGCCAGGGCAGCGCCCTGGAGCCGGTGCCGATCTTGGAACGGCTGGAGCGGGAACAGGCCTTCGCCATCGCCGAGGAGCTGTACCAGCTCCCGGGGGTGCAGGTGCTGGAAGAGCCGGTGCGGGAGTACCCGTACCAGGAGATGGTCAGCCACGTGCTGGGCTTCCTGGGCCCCATCCCCGCGGGCGCGCTCTCCCTGTACCAGGAACGGGGCTACACCGACATCAACGAGCAGGTGGGGCTGAACGGCCTGGAGTTCACCTACCAGGATGCGCTCCGGGGCCAGCCGGGTCGGAAGTTCGTGGAGGTGGACATCCTGGGACGGGAGGTGCGCACGGTGGGCCAGCCGGTGGAGCCTGTCCCCGGCTTCAACCTGCGCCTGAGCCTGGACATCCGCCTGCAGGAGGTGATGTACCAGGCCCTGGCCCGCAAGGCCGAGGAGGTGAACGCGCCCAATGCCGTGGCCATTGCCATGGACCCCCAGACCGGGGCCATCCTGGGCATGGTGAGCCTGCCCGGCTTCGACAACAACATCTTCTCCGAGGGCATCGGCGAGGAGTACCTGGCCCTGGAGCAGGACGAACGGCGCCCCCTGATCAACTACGCCATCGGCGGGCTCTACCCGCCGGGCTCCACCTTCAAGCTGGTCTCGGCCACCGCGGCCCTGGCCGAAGGGGTGATCACGCCCTTCACCGTCATCGTGGACAACGGCCCCATCTACCTGCCCAACCGCTTCTTTCCCGACGACCCGGAGCAGGCCCAGAAGTTCGTGAGCTGGAACCACAAGCTGGGCATCGTCCACGGCCCCCTGAACGTGGTGGACGCCATGCGCCTCTCCAACGACATCTTCTTCTACCTCATCGGCGGGGGCTTCCCGAACCAGATGCAGGGGCTGGGGGAGGAGCGGCTGGCCAAGTGGACCCGGCTCTTCGGCTTCGGCGAGCTCACGGGCATCGACCTGCCCGGAGAGGTGGCCGCCCCCGTGCCGGACGACCAGTGGAAGCGCCAGCGGCTGGCCGAGTCCTGGACCACCGGCGACAGCTACAACATGTCCATCGGCCAGGGCTACCTGCTGGCCACCCCCCTCCAGGTCCTGGTCTCCACGGCCGCGGTGGCCAACGGCGGGCAGGTGCTCCAGCCTCGCCTGGCCCAGGAGCTCATCGACGCGGAGGGCCAGGTGGTGTGGCGGGCGGAACCCACGGTGATCCGGGAGCTTCCCGTCTCGCCGGAACTGCTGGGCGTCGTCCAACGGGGCATGTGGGCCGCGGTGAACGAGCCCGGCGGCACGGCCATCGCCAGCCAGGTAGAGGGGGTCACCGTGGCCGGGAAGACCGGCACGGCCGAGTTCTGCGAGTGGGATCCGGAGATCGAGGACTGTGCCTACCGAACCGAAGAGGGCAACCTCCCGTTCCACGCCTGGTACGTGGCCTACGCGCCCTACGAGGACCCCGAGATCGCCCTGGTGGTCTTCCTCTACAACGGCGGCGAGGGGTCCGCGGTGGCCGTGCCCGTGGCCCAGGAGATCCTAGACGCCTATTTCAACCGTTTGCGCCCGTAGACTGGGGATGCCCATGGCCCATTCGTCGTCATCCAGCCCATCCGAGTCGCCCACCGTCCGCATCCGAGGGCGCGGCAACCAGGTGGTGTTCGAGCTGCCCGAGGAAGAGCCCTGGGAGGACGTCCTGGCCCTCCTGCGGGCCCACCTGGAGCAGGCCCGAGGCTTCTTCGCCGGGGAACCCGTGGCCGTGGACCTGGGCCAACGGCCCCTGGACGTGGACGGCCTGCAGCAGCTCCGGGACCTCCTGGCCGAGCAGAAGATGGACCTGAGCGCGCTCATGGCCGACAACGACCAGACCCAGGAGGCCGCCCAAACCCTGTCCATCCTCCTGGCCGAGGCCACCCCAGAGGAGACCCCCAACTACCTGCGCCCCCCCTGGGAGGTCCTCGTCTCCGCGGAGCGGCCCGAGCGCACCACCGACCCCGCCACCGGGGACGATGCCCCCGGGGACGGGGAGGAGGAACCCCTGGCCATCTCCGTGGACGTGCTCCCCACTGTGCCCCCCTACATCTTCCGGGGCATCGTCCGCTCCGGCCAGATCCTGCGCCACGCGGGGAGCATCGTGCTCCTGGGAGATGTGAACCCCGGAGGCCAGGTCATCGCCGGGGGCGACGTCCTGGTATGGGGCCGGCTGTGGGGCACCGTCCACGCGGGGGCCCTGGGCGATGCTCGGGCCGTGGTGGCTGCCCTGGACTTCGAGCCCGTCCAGCTGCGCATCAGCCAGTACGTGGCTCGTACCGCCAAGGAGGAGAGCGAGGCGCCGGCCCGGTGGTTCAGGCGCACCCGGATCGCGGGGCCGGAGCTGGCCCGGGTGGTGGACGAGGAGATCGTGGTCGAGAAGTGGGATGCCCCGGGGGCTCGCTTCCGGCGGGAGTAGGCCGCCTACACCGGAGGTGGAGGCCGGAGACCCAGGAGACAACGGGGACGACGCCGTCGGATACCGGAGATCACAGCGGGTTGAGGAGCGCGGCATGGCGGGTACTGTACTGACGGTAACTTCGGGCAAAGGAGGCGTGGGCAAGACCACCACCGCAGCCAACGTGAGCGTGGCCCTGGCCATGACCGGGCAGACGGTCGTCGTGATCGACGCGGACATCGGCCTGCGCAACCTGGACATCGTCATGGGGCTGGAGGGCTACATCCTCTACGACCTGATCCAGGTGGTGGAAGGGCGCTGCGCCCTGGAACAGGCCCTGATCCGGGACAAACGGCTGGACAACCTGTACATCCTGCCGGCCTCCCAGACCAAGGACAAGATGGCCCTGGCACCGGAGCAGATGGTGGCGGTGTGCCACGAGCTCCGCACCTGGGCCGACTACATCCTCATCGACTCGCCTGCGGGCATCGAGCGAGGCTTCCAGAACGCCATCGCCCCCGCAGACGAGATCCTGCTGGTCACCACCCCAGAGGTCAGCTCCCTGCGGGACGCGGACAAGGTGATCTACCTGTTGGAGCGGCACGTGGGCCTGCCGCCCCGGCTGGTCATCAACCGCTACAACGTGCCCCTGGTCCGCCGGGGCGACATGCTCTCCCGCCAGGACGTCCTGGACATCCTGGCCGTGGACCTGCTGGGCGTGGTACCCGAGGACGACGAGATCCTGGTGGCCATGAACCGGGGACACCCCATCGCGTTCGACCAGAACGCCTACGCCAGCATGGCCTACCACAACATCGCCCGCCGGATCCTGGGGTACAACGTGCCCTTGATGCCGTTCCGAGACCAGACCCTGTGGCAACGCATTCGCTCCTGGCTGTCCTTCTGAGGCCTGGACCCGGGCCCAGGCCGCCCAGGACCCGAAAAGGAGACCATGCCGGCACGCTCTGACTGGCGGTACTTCGACAGGACGTTGTTGATCGCGGTGGTGGCCCTCTGCGGGATCGGCATCGCGATGATCTACAGCGCCACGGCCAACACCGTGGATCTGGCCGACTACTGGCAGCGCCAGCTCATCTTCCTGGGCATCGGCCTGGTGGGCCTGTTCGTGGTGGCCGCGATCGACTACCGCCACCTGGAACTCCTGGCCCAGCCCGCGTACCTGGCCTTCCTCCTCTCCCTGGTCGCGGTCTTCCTGGTGGGGACGGACAACAACACCGGCGCCCGTCGCTGGCTGGACATCGGGATCACCGTGGTCCAACCCACCGAGGCCGGCAAGTTCGCGCTCATCATCTTCCTCTCCTGGTACCTGAGCCGCTTCCAGGAACACCTGCACCGCATCTCCTACCTCCTGGGCGCAGTCTTCCTGCTGGTCCTTCCCCTGGTCCTGGTCTATGTCCAGCCAGACCTGGGGATGACCATCACCTACCTCTTCATCGGCGGCGTGTTGATCCTGGTCAGCGGTGTCCGCCTGTGGCAGGTGGCCCTGCTGGGAGGCATGGGACTGGCCGCGCTCCCGTTCCTGTGGGGCACCCTCCAGGGCTACATGCTGGAGCGGATCCGGATCTTCCTGGATCCCCAGTCCAATCCGGATGCCTCCTTCAACGTGATCCAGGCCCTCATCAGCATCGGCAACGGCGGCCTGTGGGGCATGGGCTGGCTGAACGGCAGCCAGAACCAGCTCCACTTCCTGCGGGTCCGCCACAGCGACTTCATCTTCAGCGTCATCGCGGAGGAGCTGGGGTTCGTGGGCACCACCCTGGTCCTGGCCCTCCTCTTCTTCGTCATCGCCCGGCTGGTCCGCATCGCGGACCGCGCCCAGGACGAGTTCGGGCGGCTGATCACCCTGGGCGTGGCCGCCCTGCTCTTCTTCCAGACCGCCATCAACGTGGGGATGAACATGGGCCTGGCCCCGGTCACCGGCATGACCCTGCCCTTCCTCAGCTATGGCGGCAGCAGCCTGGTCTCCATGTTGATGGCCGTGGGCCTGGCCCAGAGCGTGATCATGCGCCATCGTACCATCGACTTCCTGACCTAGACCGGATCACAGGCCGACCCGGAGCCCGTGGCCGGCCTGCACCTTTCCCCCTGGAGGCGTTCCCATGGAAGGGACGAACGGGAAGGTCCTCTGCCCGCTCGAGGACGAGACCACGAGAGCCATCTCCCCGGCACCCCAAGGCCGTTCCATGGCCGGCTGGGCCCGGTGCATCTACCCGGTGTTGCTGGGAGGGCTCCTCCTCTCGGCCACGGCCCTGCCCGTCCACGCGGACGAGACGGCCACCTCGCCTTCCGAGCCGTCGGATCGGCCCGCAGCGCCCGCAGAGACCGAGGCCGAGTTCGCCGTGGAGGAGCTGGAGCCCGCATACTGGGCCGCCTCGCCCCTGCCCATCTCCGGGCTGGCCATGTACTACAATCCCGGCGTCATGGAACGGGTGTTGGCCTTTCGCCGCCAGGCAGGCCATGTGACCGAATGCCCCGAATGCATCGGCTATGCAGCCATGCTCCGGGCCGGCGACCTGGACCGCCGCGTGTGGCTCAAACGGCCCGGCCACCTGGAGGAGGGCCCCTTCTGGGTCATCGACGCCGCGGCCACCAAGCACATCCAGTACCTGCTGCGGCGAGGCTGGGTGGTGGACGTGGACTACCGGACCGCCCAACGCTGGGGCATGCGGGGCCCCATCCCCGTGACCGTCCTGGAGCAGCCGTCTCCGGAGGCCCTCCTGGCCGCGGTGAGCCTCCCGCTGTACTGGTCCGCCGTGCCGGCCCCCGCGGAGAACTTCTCCCCACCGCCGGCCACCCCCGTGGAGCCCAACGCCCCGCCCCGGCCGACCAAGATGCTGGCCGACCAGGGCATCCAGCCGCCGCCACCCTGACCGGGCCGGCTTCTCCCCGCCACCCACCACCCTGTCCCAAGGAGAGCCCACCGTGCGATCCGATCTCGATGCCCTTCTGGCCCAGCGCAACCTGGACGGCCTCCTGGTGCTGGGCGATCCCCGGGGCGCGGCCATGCGCTACCTGACCGGCAACGCCTATCTGGAGGGCGCCTTCCTCCTCAAGCCCCGCAACGGCCCCCTCACCCTGGTCCACGGCAACATGGAGCGGGACATCGCGGCCCAGACAGGCCTGGCCCTGATCAACCGGGACACCGCGTTCGACATCTCCCAGCTCCTGGAACGGCACCGGGGGGATCGGGCAGGCGCCCAGGCCGATCTGATCCTCCAGGCCATGCAGCGGGTGGGCCTCCGGGGCCGGGTGGGCGTCTACGGCCTGGTGGAGGCCGGCTCCATGCTGGCCCTCCAGGCGCGACTCCGGGCCATGGCCGAGGAGGTGGAGCTGGTGGGCGAATACGGCGACGACCTGTTCGCCAGGGCCCGGGAGACCAAGGACCCCCAGGAGCTGGCCGCCCTCCGCCAGGTGGCCCAGGCCACCTGCACGGTGGTGGCCGAGGTCCAGGAGTTCATCCAAGGACATCGGGCCCGGCAGGACACCGTGCTCCAGGAGGACGGCACCCCCCTCACCATCGGAGCCGTCAAGCGCTTCATCCGGGCCCGGCTCCTCCACCACGGCCTCCAGGAGGACCACGGCACCATCTTCGCCCAGGGCCGGGACGCGGGCATTCCCCACAACCACGGCGACCCGGAGATGCCCCTTCGGCTGGGCCAGACCCTGGTCTTCGACATCTTTCCCCGCGGGGAGAACGGCTATGTCCACGACATGACCCGCACCTGGTGCCTGGGCCACGCCCCGGAGCAGGTGGCGGCGGCCTGGGAACAGTGCAAGGCCGCCTTCGATCGGGTGATGGCCGAGTTGGCCGTGGGGCGCGCCTGCCGGGACTATCAGCTCATGGTCTGCGACCACTTCGAGGCCCTGGGCCACCCCACGGTCCGGAGCCATCCGGGCACCCAGGAGGGATACGTCCACAGCCTGGGCCACGGCATCGGCCTAGAGGTCCACGAAGGGCCTCGTTTCAGCCATCTCGCCAGCAACACCGACGTGCTGCGCCCCGGCCACGTGGTGACCATCGAGCCGGGGCTCTACTACCCGGAACAGGGGTTCGGCATCCGCATCGAGGACGCGGTGGCCTTCGATGCAGCGGGTGCCATGGTGCCGCTCACGGAGTACCCCTACGACCTGGTGATCCCCCTGAGGGGATGAGCGGAGATCCTCCCCCCAGGATCCCCCTCAGGGGCGTGGACCACACCGGTCCAGGGGTAGAACGAAGACCTCCACCGCCTCTCCGGAGGCGGTGACGAAACGGCGGGGCACGGTGGCCTCCATGGGCTGGCTCCACCGGTAGGCCGTCAGGCGGACGAACCAAGGGCCCGGGCGGGCCGGCAGGGGGCTGAGGGGCAGGCGATATCCATGGAGGGTCAACAGGTGGCTGCGCGGCTGATAGGGCGGGAACTCCACGTCCTGCAGGGTGCGGGCCCACTCCTGGCCCACCGAGTCCACCACCCGAGCGCTCAGGGTGAAGGGCTCATCGTACCAGCCGACGGTGCGCATGGTCACCTGGAGCCAGGTCTCCTGTCCCTGGACCTCCACACACGCCCTCCAGGGAAGCACGGGCAGGAGCCGGACCTCGGGCGCATCGGCCGCGGCCTGTACCTCCACCCGGGCGCGGCCGGCCTGGGGGCCAGATTCCAGGCCCCATTCCAGGAGGTAGCTCCCCGGCTCCTGGGGCACCGTCACAGGCACCGTGGACACTGCCAGCCGATCCACCACGAAAGGCGGCTGGTGGCGGATCTGCCGCTCCAACACCGGCCCTGAACCCCCGGCCCGGGACCAGCGGATCCAGAGGCGCTCCAGGCCCCAGGCCGGCGGTCGCGTGGCCATCCCCTCCGCGGTGTAGATCGCGCCCAGCCCAAACGTGCCGCCGGCCTGGGCCGTGTTCGGCACCCAGTAGCGGATCTCCGGGGGTGCCCCGGCAGGGGCCTGGGGCAACGAGACCACCCAGTCGGGCCCTATCTGGGTCAGGGTCCACCCTCGGAAGCGGGCCTCCGCGGCCACCCGGTCCAGTGCCTCGGGGCGCCACTCTCCGGCCCGCAACACCACCCAGTTCACCCCCAGATCCTGCAACAGGCGCACGCTCTCCGGGGCGGGAAAGCGGTTGAGCAGGGTCAACAGGGCCTCGTGTCGGGGAGGTGCGAAGCCGCTGTAGCCGGCCGGCGTGGTCTGCCAGTGGACCGTGCTGTGGTACTGGGCCATCAGCCACCGCTCGGCCTCCTCCGGGGCCCAGACATTGGGGAAATAGGCCGGCAGCTCCACCACCACCCCGGGCGGCTGTTCGGCCAACCAGCGATGGACAGGTCGGGGAGGCGGCGGTACGAAACGGCCCACACCGGGCAGGCTCAGCGCGTCCAGAAAGAGCAGCGCCAGCCACACCACCCGCATCGGGCGGGAGGAGATGCGGCTCACCCCGCAGCCGGCCAACAGCCCCAACCCCAGGTAGACCCACGCGGCAAAGCGAACCGGCGCCCGCAGGGCATCGAAACCGGGCAGATAGGTGTGGAGCCAGGCGTAGGGCAGGGAAAACGTGCGATCGGGCTGCAGACTCCGGATCTGGAGATAGGGGCCCAGGGAGAGGACGAAGAACCCAACCGACAGGACGGCCACCAGCCCCCGCAGCCGGGGAGATGCCAACGGGCCCCGCTCTGCGCCCCGGATCCCGCCCCAGAGGGCCAGCAGGGGCAACACCACGCCCGGGAAGAGCGCCTCCACCGGGTAGATCCCCACGGCAGGCAGCTCGGGCAGCTCCATCCAACGGTAGAGCAGCCGGTGGGGCGAGGGCGTGAGCCACATGGCCAGGGAGGCGGAGAAGGGCCAGGCGTCCTCCAGGGTCCGGTAGAACCCCAGCTCCCGACTCAGCCGATAGTAGGCCAGGCCCAGGGGCAAGGAGAGGCCAAGGCCCACCAGGATCCCCAGGCCCAGCCCCCGCAGGCGCGAGCCCACACCCGGGGAGGGAGTGGCGGGCGAGCCGGTGGAGGAGGGGGCCAGGGGCCCTCTTCCGCCGAGGAGGGCCAGCCCGGCCACCAACACCACGGCCAGGAAGGCGAAGAGGCCGTAGTAGACCGTGGTGTAGAACTGGAAGGCCAGAAACAGGGCCAGGAGAAGGCCATGGCGCCGGCCCGGACGCGTTCCCATCCGGCCCACGTAGAGCAGGGCCAACGGCGTCCATGCCAGCTGGAGGAGCTGGGCCTTGGGCATCACGCTGCCCATGTAGCTGTTGAAGGCCAGCCCCACGCCTGCGGCGAGCCCGCCCCAACGGCTGGCCGTGGCCCAGGAGCCCAGCATGTATCCGGCCCAGGCCGTGCCCACGATCCCCAGGAACACCATGGCGTTGTAGGCCAGGATGGGGTTCTCCCAGGCCACCTGGACCGGGAGCAGGAGCAGCCCGGGCAGGAGGAGGGTCTCGGAGTAGAGCAGCGCCCGGGAATAGGGGTAGAAGATGTTGGCGTCCAGCAGGCGCAGCGGCCCATGGAGGAGAGCCCGACTGTTCCAGGCCAGGATCCACGTGTTGAGCAGGGGATCCACCGGGTCGTTCACCGCCTGCCCCAGCTCGCGAACCAGGGGCCAGGTGAAGACCAGGGCCAACAGGGCCAGGAACGGCCAGGGCCACACCCGTCTCACGGTCGGTAGCGGCGCAGGATGCGGCGGGCCACGCTCATCTTGTGCACCTCGTCAGGCCCGTCGTAGATGCGGGCGGCCCGCTCGTGGCGGAACCAGAATGCGATGGGCGTATCGTCGCACATGCCCAGCCCCCCCAGGGTCTGGAGGGCCCGGTCCAACACCCGCTGGAGCACGTTGGCCACGTAGAACTTGATCAGGGAGATCTCGTCCCGGGCCGCGTAGGTGCCCGCGGCATCGATCTTCCGGGCCGTGTCCAACACCATGAGCCGGGCCGCGTGGATCTCGGCCCGGCTCTCCGCGATCCAGCTCTGGACCATTCCCTGGTCGCCCAGGGCCCGGCCGGGGGCCAGCTCCCGGTGGGCGGCATGGCGGCACATGATGTCGAAGGCCCGCTCACAGATGCCGATCCAGCGCATACAGTGGTGGATGCGGCCAGGGCCCAGCCGTTGTTGGGCCAGGGCAAAGCCCTCGCCCTCCGGGCCGATGCGATGGCTCACCGGAACCCGGACGTCCTGGTAGTGGATCTCCGCGTGGCTGTGCCAGCCCCCATGGGCCTGGCCCATCACCGGGATGTTGCGCACCCGGTGGACGCCCGGGGTGTCCATGGGCACGATGATCTGGCTGGCCCGACGGTGACGGCTCTCGGCCTCGGGGTTGGTCACCGCCATGACGATGGCGAAGGCCGCGCCCTCCGCGGCCGAGGTGTACCATTTGCGGCCGTTGATCACGTACTGGTCGCCCTCCCGGACCGCGGTGGTGCCCATCCAGACCGGGTTGGAGCCCGGGTAGTCGGGCTCGGTCATGGAGAAACAGGAACGGATCTCCCCCCGGACCAGAGGCATCAGCCAGCGCGCCTTCTGGGCCTCGGTGCCGTGGTGGAGCAGCAGCTCCATGTTGCCGATGTCCGGCGCCTGACAGCCGAAGACGTAGTGGCCGATGGGCGTCCGGCCCAGCTCCTCGCTCACCCGGCCAAACTGGGCCAGGGTCAGGCCGTGGCCGCCCACCTCCGTGGGCAGGGCCAACCCCCACAGGCCCATCTCCTGGACTCGGCGACGCTTCGCCGCCAACAGGGGCTCCACCTGGTCCCAGGGCCGACGGATGAACTCCATCTCCAGGGGGATCAGCTCCTGGTCCACGAAGCGACGGATCCGGGGCAACAGCTCCTGAAGCAGGGGATCCTCGTCCATGGTCAACACCTCTTAGGAGGAAACCGGTGCGGGAGGAGAACGGGTGCGGGCATGGAGGCGCCTTGCCTCATCCCTCTGGCAGGCCACTGGCCGCCAACTGGCCACCGTCCACGGTGAACACCGCGCCGGTGGTGAAGCTGGAGGCATCCGAGGCCAGGTAGAGGGCGATGCCGGTGAGCTCCTGGGGTTCGGCCATCCGGTGCATGGGCACCGCCTGGACGATACGGCGGTAGAGCTCGGGGTTGTCCCACAGGGCCCGGCTGAAGCGGGTGCGGATGAAGCCCGGCGCGATGGCGTTCACCTGGATGTTGTCCGACGCCAGCTCGTTGGCCAACACCTGGGTCAACATGAGCACCCCGGCCTTGGACACACAGTAGATGCCCATGCCCGGCTGGGCCCGGAGGCCGGCCACCGAGGCCACCTGGACGATCTTGCCGCCGCCCCGCTCCCGCATGACCGGCACACAGGCCTGGACCATGCGGAAATAGCCCACCAGGTTCACGTCCAGGATCTTGGCCCAATGGCTCTCCTCCGACGTCAGGATGGGACCGAAATGGGGGTTCGTGGCCGCGTTGTTCACCAAGATGTCCACGCCGCCCAGGGCGTCCACGGCCTGTTCCACCAGCCGCTCCACCGCGGCCCGGTCCCCGGTGTGGGCGGCAAGGGCCAGGGCCTGCCCGCCCTCCTCCCGGATGGACGCGGCCACCGCGTCCAGGGCCTCCTGGCGGCGGCTGCTGAGGACCACCGCGGCGCCAGCCGCCGCGTAACAGCGGGCGATGGCCTCCCCAATGCCCCGAGAGGCGCCCGTGATCAGGGCCACCTTGCCGGAGAGGTCGAAGTCTGCGCAGCGCATGGGATGCTCCCCGTGGATCGTGGAACCGAGAGCGCGAGATCGAGCTGGACCCAGGCAGTATACCACTGCCCCCGGGGCTTCACAACCGGTCCACCCATCTCCCGCGGGCATGACCCCGGCCCTTCGGTGAGGCGCCCCCCCCCTGCTGCCTGCCCATGTGAACGCGGGCCTTGGGCCTGCAGACTGGACAGCCGTGGGCGGTTCCCTCCCCCTTTCCGGGGAGGGGCGAGGGGGTCGCCATAGCCTCATTTGGCCATACGGACATCCACATTTCTCCGCTACAATTGGGTGGGAGAAGGGCTGTCGCCCCCAAGGCATTGGCGACGCGGTGGTACGCCCGGTACGGCCACTGGGTCGTGCAACAGCCGGAAGCTGGGGAGCATGCGAGGTCGGCTCCTTGGCAGACGTGGGGATGCGGACAGCTCCAGGACCACCGTGCGGCGTCCATGGCCACACCTCAGCCTGAACCCCGATCCCGCAGACGAGAGAGGCGTTCTGGAGCGTTCGGGCCCGATGGCCAGGCCCACAGCTCATGCTAGGGAGAGACGGATCCTGGAGAGGGCCTCCCCCGACCCTTTACAGGATGGGCCAACGCCATCGGCTCGAATCCTTCCAGAGCCGCCCCCTCGCCACGCCATGGCCTGTAGGTGGTCCCCCGACAGGCAGAGCCCGGTCTCGGTGGCCGGGCTTTTCTGTGGGTTTCGACGGAACGGCCGGAACAGAGTATACTGGTACAGGCGATCTCCTGTACCCGGCCGACCCTTCCCCCGTTCCGGGCCTCGGGGCCGGCCCCCGGCACCGGAAGGCCGTTCCACCCGTCCGAGGACCGGGGCCCTGGAAGGTCCCCATGGGGCGTCCAGGGCACGGGCGGGTCGAACCGTCTTCCCTGGAAAGGACCTTTGGGGAACGATGAAGATCCGAGCGGAGAAAGGGCTCACCTTCGACGATGTCCTGCTGGTCCCCAGGCGATCTCCCGTGACCTCCCGTCGACTGGTGGACACCTCCACCTCTCTCACCCCCCAGATCCGGCTGGCCATCCCCATCCTCAGCGCGAACATGGACACGGTCACCGAGGCCCGGATGGCCATCGCCATGGCCCGGGCGGGCGGCCTGGGGGTCCTGCACCGCTTCATGTCCGTCCAGCGACAGGTGGAGCAGGTTCGGCAGGTGAAACGGGCCCAGGGGCATATCGTGGAGAACCCCTACACCGTGGGCCCGGACACCCCCCTCCACCAGGCCGAGGAACAGATGCGCCACCTGGACGTGGGGGGACTGGTGGTGGTGGACGAGGGGGAGCGGCTGGTGGGCATGCTCACCCAGCGGGACCTCTTCCTGGCCCCCCACGACCACCTGTCCGTGCGGGATGTGATGACCCCCGCGGAACGGCTGATCACCGTGGGGCCCGACATCTCGCCCCAGGAGGCCCGGGCCGTCCTCTACCAGCACCGCCTGGAGAAGCTCCCGGTGGTGGACGAGGAGGGACGCCTGGTGGGGCTGATCACGGCCAAGGATGTGATGAAGGCCGCCCAGGACCCCCAGGCCACCGTGGACGAGAAGGGGCGTCTTCGGGTGGGCGCGGCCGTGGGGGTGACCCCGGGCGAGCTGGAACGGGCCCAGGCCCTGGTGGAGGCCGGGGTGGACCTGCTGGTCCTGGACATCGCCCACGGCCACGCGGACCACTGCCTCGCCCAGCTTCGAGAACTGCGCCGCCGCTTCCCGGAGACCCCCATCGCCGCGGGCAACGTGGCCACCCGGGAAGGGGCCTACGACCTGGCCATGGCCGGCGCGGACGCGGTGAAGGTGGGCATCGGCCCGGGCTCCATCTGCACCACCCGCATCGTCACCGGCTTCGGCGTTCCCCAGCTCACGGCCATCCTGGAAAGCGTGGCCGGCGTGCAGGAGAGCGGCCGGCAGGTGCCCATCATCGCGGACGGGGGGATCCGGACCTCCGGCGACCTGGTGAAGGCCCTGGCCGCGGGGGCCCACACGGTGATGATCGGCAGCCTGTTCGCGGGCTGCGAGGAGGCCCCGGGCGCACCCGTCCTCCGGGACGGCCAGAAGGTGAAGGTGGTCCGAGGCATGGCCTCCCTGGGCGCGGCCATCCACCGGCGCCTCGCGGAGCAGGGAGAGGACGAGAGCGCGGAGGACCCCCAGGACTGGGACAAGGTGGTCCCCGAAGGGGTGGAGGCGGTGGTGCCGTACCGGGGCCATGTCCACGAGATCCTCCAACAACTGGTAGGAGGCCTTCGCTCTGGCATGAGCTACGGCGGCGCCCGGACCATTCCCGAGCTCCAACGCCACGCGGAGTTCATCCAGATCACCCCGGCCGGGGTCCGGGAAAGCCTGCCCCACGATGTCCACCGGATCTGAACGAGGGAGGGCCGGTGGCATCTCCGGGGCACCGTGCCCCGCGATGGACGAGTCCGGCACCATGCCCCACAGCCGCCTGTGGTAGGATAAGGGCGCTCCTGGGTTGTCCGGGCCCAGGGGCCCCTATTGTGATTCGTCGACGGAGACGAAAGGAGCGTTTTCAATGGCGAAACGTCGTGCCCAGTCCCAGGCTGCCAGGCCGTCGGAGGCCGCGCCTCGGCCCCCCAGCCCGGCCGAGCACCCCAACGGCGCCAAGGCCTCGGGCGATGCTCCCACCCCCAGGGTGATCCACATGGACGAGAACCGCTTCCCAGAGGTGACCCATCCCGCGCCCATGCCCAAGAAACGCATCACCGACACCACGGTCCATCGAGCCAGCGCATACGAGGTGGCCCAGGCCCAGTTGGCCCACGTGGCCGAGCTCATGGACCTGGACGACGACATGTTCGAGTACCTGCGCATGCCCCGCCGGGAGCTGATCGTCCACTTCCCGGTGGTGATGGACAGTGGCTCCATCCGGATGTTCACCGGCTTCCGGGTGCACCACAGCACGGTCCTGGGCCCCACCAAGGGCGGCATCCGCTACCACCCCAGCGTCACCCTGGACGAATGCCGGGCCCTGGCCATGTGGATGAGCTGGAAGTGCGCCCTGATGAACCTCCCCTACGGCGGCGCCAAGGGGGGCGTCATCGTGGACCCCAAGGAGCTGAGCCAGCGGGAGCTCCGGGCCCTGACCCGACGCTACACCACGGAGATCAGCATCTTCATCGGCCCCGACATGGACATCCCCGCGCCGGACGTGGGCACCAACGCCCAGATCATGGCCTGGATCATGGACACCTACTCCATGCACAAGGGCTATTCCGTGCCCGCGGTGGTCACGGGCAAGCCCGTGGGGGTGGGCGGCACCGCGGGCCGGGAGTACGCCACGGGTCTGGGCATCACCTACGTGATCCGGGCCACCCTGCGTCAGAAGCTGGGCATGGAGCTGGAGGACGCCACCGTGGCCATCCAGGGCTTCGGCAACGTGGGAAGCTGGGCAGCCCGGGCCATGCACGAACGGGGCGCCCGGGTGGTGGCCGTGAGCGATGTCCAGGGGGGGATCTACAACGCCAATGGCCTGGATCCCCGGCTGGTCAAGCGCTTCGCGGAGGAGTCCGGCACGGTGGTGGGCTACCCCGGCGCGGAGGCCATCACCAACGAGGAGCTGCTGGAGCTGGACGTGGACATCCTGGTGCCCGCGGCCCTGGAAGGCCAGATCACCCACGAGAACGCGTCCCAGGTCCGGGCCCGGGTGATCGCGGAGGGCGCCAACGGCCCGGTCACCCCCGAGGCCGACCAGATCCTCCAGGACAAAGGCGTGCTGATCATCCCCGACATCCTGTGCAACGCCGGCGGCGTGGTGGTCAGCTACTTCGAGTGGGTCCAGGACATCCAGGCCTTCTTCTGGGACGAGGGCGAGATCCGACGGCTCATGGAGCGCAAGCTGCTGGACGCGCTGGAACAGGTGATCATGACCACCGTGCGCACCGGTATGGACATGCGCAGCGCCGCGTACTCCATCGCCATCGGCCGGATCGTGGAGGCGGTCAAGCTTCGGGGCATCTACCCGTGAAGGGTTCCGACTGCCCATGATCCCTGCCGAGCTCCCCCGCCCCACCGCAGAGGGCTTTGTTAGCGCCGAAGCTCCGCTTCGGCGCTAACGCGCGGCCCAGGTATGCCATCCCAGCTCTCCGCTCCGCCCGGGGCCCACAAGCGATTGCACCCCGTCCACTCGCTCCGTTCGGGGCGGGTGCACCGCACAGTCGGACAAAGAGACTCAGTAATTCACGATTTTAGCCAAACTGAGGAGTGGGCATCCTCCAATGCGGCATCGCCCCTCTGGAATCGGCATCTGAGGATGCCGACTCCGCTACGAATACGAATTCGTGAACTGCTGAGACTGGATACAGAGCACCGCAGAGCCGGCCCGGGACGCCGTCCACGAGACACGGGAAAGGGCATCTCCTCCTTCCCAGCGGCCAGGCGATTTGGAATCCGGGCCTCACCACATGGTGGCCGTGCGGGCTACGGTCCCGACCTCAGCCCCAACCGGTTCGCGAATCCACGCCGTGTGGGCTTGTCTGCTCTCCATCCATCTCCTCCGGACGCTCTCACGGTCATCGCCGGCTGGATCCCCTCTTTGTCACAATACCACCCCCAAACACCTCACCCATCTCTGTCTCCCCCGCAACCAACCACCCACTTCCCACCTATTCCGTCACAACAGCCGCCAATGCAGAGAGCCAAGAGACGCCCACGAAATAGACGCACACTACCCTAGATCCAGAATGGCCGAGCCCAGGACCCGACAACACCTCGCCTTGGGGCCGCGCGCACGGAGGATCGGTGGCGATCACCCCCCATGTTACGCTACGGCATCCCCTTCAGCGCACCGACCCCGAATCGGGTACACGGTTCCGGTGCCCGGCAAGTGAACCATGGCAGTTCAAACCGCTGTAGACGACCGAAACTGTAGAGGACCCAAAACGACGAAAGCAGGTGTATCCCTTGCACCGTGGCAACGCAAAACCCCACGGTGGAGAACCAACCAAGGAGCGTCCCCCCATGCACTGGTCCAACCTTCTCCCGAGAATCCGGTTGTCCTTCTTCCTCCTGCTTGCCCTGGCCGCCGGCCTGGGAAGCTCCCGCCCCACCCACGCGCAACAGTCCACGCCACAGACCGTGACAGACACCCAGACCTCCCTGGGGACCGCCTTCACCTACCAAGGACGCCTCACCGACAACGGCGCCCCGGCCAACGGCACCTACGATTTCCAGTTCGCCCTCTTCAACGCCCCGTCCTCTGGCTCCCAGGTGGGCAACACCCTCTCCAAAGACGATGTGCTCCTCAACAACGGCCTCTTCACCGTCGACCTGGATTTCGGCAACGTGTTCGACGGCTCGGCGTTGTGGCTCGAAATCCGTGTGCGGCCAGGCAACAGCACCAGCGCCTACACCCCCCTCTCCCCCCGGCAGCCCCTCCATCCCACCCCCTACGCCCTCTATGCGGACTATGCGGAAAGCACCGCCTGGAGCAACCTGACCGGTATCCCTGCCGGCTTCGCCGACGGGGTCGATAACGACACCACCTACACCGCCGGCACGGGCCTCACCCTCAACGGCACCCAGCTCAGCCTGGCAGGCACGTACCGGCTTCCCCAATCCTGCAACAGTGGCCAGATCGCCGAGTGGAACGGCAGCCAGTGGGCGTGCGGCAACAACGCGGGCAACGGAGACATCACCGCGGTGAACGCCGGAACGGGACTCAGTGGAGGCGGCACCTCCGGCAGCGTCACCTTGTCCCTGGACGTGGACTACACCGATGGACGATACTGGAAGCTCGGCGGCAATCCCGGCACCGATCCCACCACCAATTTTCTGGGCACGGCGGACAACCAGGCCCTGGAACTTCGCGTCAACAACCTGCGCGCCCTGCGTATCGAGCCCACTGACAACACCCCCAACCTCATCGGCGGCCTCCGCGACAACAGCGTCGTGGCCGGCGTGGTGGGCGCGACCATTGCCGGGGGCGGCGCGCCGGACGACGGCTTCGGTGGGCCCGACCACAACCGGGTGACCGACAACTACGGCACGGTGGGCGGGGGCTACGGCAACCAGGTCGGAGATGGGGCCGGGACACCTTCGGATAGACCCTCCGCCACGGTGGGTGGAGGCAGCAACAACACCGCCAGCGGCAGCGCGGCCACCGTGGGCGGCGGCGACAGCAACACCGCCAGCAGCTCCTTCGCCACCGTGGGCGGCGGCGTCGCCAACAACGCCAACGGATATGCGGCCGCCGTGGGCGGCGGCGAGAGCAACACCGCCAACGGCAGTAGGGCCACGGTGGGTGGGGGCATTGCCAACAACGCCAGCGGCGCCAACGCCACCGTGGGCGGCGGCCAGGGCAACACCGTCAGCGGCAGCAGGGCCACGGTGGGCGGCGGCCAGCAGAACTCCGTTGCCGGCGACTATGCCACCGTGGGCGGCGGCATTGCCAACAACGCCAGCGGCGCCAACGCCACCGTGGGCGGCGGCGGGTACAACCAGGTCATCGCGGCCTACGGCACCATCGCCGGCGGCGGACCATCCAACACCGGTGACCCGGCCAACACCAGCAACCGGGTTCTCGACGAATACGGCACCGTCGCCGGCGGTGGCAACAACCGCGCCGGAAGCGACGATGGGAACACAACCACTGCCCCCTACGCCACCGTAGGCGGCGGCCAGGGCAACACCGCCAGCGGCAGCGCGGCCACGGTGAGCGGCGGGGACAGCAACACCGCCAACAGCAGCGGCACGACCATAGGCGGGGGCTACAACAACACGGCCAGCAGTTCCTATGCCACCGTGGGCGGGGGCTACAACAACACGGCCAACGGCACCTATGCCACTGTGGGCGGCGGCCAGACCAACACCACCAGCGGCAGCAGGGCCACCGTGGGCGGGGGCCAACAGAATTCCGCTGCCGGCAACTATGCCACCGTGGGCGGCGGCGTCGCCAACAACGCCAACGGATTTGCGGCCGCCGTGGGCGGCGGCCAGACCAACACCGCCAGCGGCAACAGAGCCACCGTGGGCGGCGGCCAGCAGAATTCCGTTGCCGGCGACTATGCCACCGTGGGCGGCGGCCAGCAGAACTCCGTTGCCGGCAACTATGCCACCGTGGGCGGCGGCCAGGACAACACCGCCAGCGGCGCCAACGCCACCGTGGGCGGCGGCCAGAACAACAGCGCCAGCGGCAACAGGGCCACGGTGGGCGGCGGCGGGTACAACTGGGTCACCGCGGCCTACGGCACCATCGCCGGCGGCGGGCCTTCCGACCCCTCCAACCCAAACGCCACCAACAACCGAATCTTCGACGACTACGGCACCATCGCCGGCGGCGGCGGCAACCGGGCCGGGAGCGGCGATGGAGACCCGACCGATGCCCGCTACGCCACCGTGGGCGGGGGCCGGGACAACGCCGCCAGCGGCTTCGCCGCCACCGTGGGCGGGGGCCGGGACAACGGGGCCGGCGGCCTCTACGCCACGGTCCCCGGCGGGCTTGACAATTCAGCGGGCGGCAACTACTCGTTCGCCGCCGGCCACCGGGCCAACGCGAACAGCGCCGGCTGCTTTGTCTGGGGCGACAGCACCAACGCCAACGTTTCCTGCAACACTGTCAACCGTACCATCTTCCGCTCCTCCGGCGGCTTCTACATCTACACCAATTCCAATCTCACCACCGGCGCGCGCCTGTCCGCCGGCTCCGGCACTTGGGCCAGCCTGAGCGACCGCAACGTCAAGGAGAACATTGCACCGGTGGATCCCCAGGCCGTGCTGGAGCAGGTGGCCCAACTGCCCATCGCCACCTGGAACTACAAGGCCCAGGACGCCTCCATCCGCCACATGGGACCGACGGCCCAGGATTTCTATGCCGCTTTCGGCCTGGGCGAGGAGGACACCTACATCGCCACCGTGGACGCCGACGGCGTGGCCCTGGCGGCCATCCAGGGGCTGTACCAACAGAACCAGGCGCAGACGGCACGGATCGCGCAGCTGGAGGCCGAGAACGCGGACCTGCGCGCCCGGATGGATGCCCTGGAGGAACGTCTGAGCGCGCTGGAGCAGGGCCGCCCGACCTCGGCCGTTCCAGGCACCCTCCTGCCCGGGGCGAGCCTCCTCCTGTTGGTCGGCCTGTTCGCCTGGCGGCAGCACAGAGGAGGTAGGCGATGAGGGGACGACGCGCGGTGCCCTATACCCTCCTGGTCGCCCTGCTCCTCCTGGCCACCCTGGCTCTGGCCCAAGCGGACAGCGGCTATGGCCTTCGCTGGAGCACCGTCGATGCCGGAGGCGGTACCGCCTCCGGCGGCCCCTATGTCCTCAGCGGCACCATGGGCCAACCGGATGCGGGCACCATGGGCGGCGGCGTCTACACGCTGACTGGGGGGTTCTGGAACGACACAGCCATCGGATATTCCCTCTACCTGCCCCTGGTAGCCCGATAACGGCAACCCATCCCCTAAAGGCCCCAGGTTTCGGCCCGGGGCCTTTAGGGAGACATCTCCGGCTACGCCCAGGGTCCAGGACGGCCCCAGGAACATCTCCCATGCATGGACCCAACCCCTTTCCTGAGGAGCCGGTGGTCCCCTTTCCCCTCCTGTCCCACGGTACACCTTCTGGTTTCCCCTCGGTTTGACATCGCCACCCACAACAATCTAAGATCATCCATCATCGTGCTCCAAGGAAGAGCCCCAGGAAAGGACAATCGGCGATGTATGCCCCCACCGGTGCCCGGGTTCCGAGCTGCCCGCGCCGGATCCGTCTCTTCGGCGCGTTGCGAATCGAGGGATCACAGGGCCCTATCCGGCTTTCCAGCCCCAAAGCGCAGAGCCTCTTCGCCTTCCTGGTGCTGTATCCTCAAGCCCCCCACACGCGCGAGCGGCTGGCCGAGCTCTTCTGGCCCAATGCCCCTCCGGCCCGCATGCGTCGCAACCTCAACACCCTCCTCCATCGTCTGCGCAAGGCCCTTGGCCCCACATGGCTGGATGTGGAACGCCACGGCATCGCGTTGCACAGTGGCCCCGACCTATGGGTGGACGTCTGGGCGTTTCAGCAGCTCGCCGCCTCCCAAGAGTGCTCCGAGCTGCAACAGGCCGTTGCCCTCTACACCGGCGAACTCCTGCCCGAGCTCTACGACGACTGGCTCCTCTCCCTCCGCACCGCTCTCCACGAACAGTACCTCGCCTGCCTCCTACGCCTAGGGAAGACCGCGGAGGACCAGGGCGACCTGCAGGCTGCCGCCCATCACTTCCGCCGCCTGATCCGCGCCGACCCGCTGCACGAGGAGGCCCATCGCGGCCTCATGCGCGCCCTGGCGGGCATGGGGAGATTGACCGACGCAGTGGCGGCCTACACCGAACTGGCACAGGTGCTGGACCGAGAGCTAGGCGTCTTGCCCGCCGTGGAGACCCGGGCCCTGGCCGAACAGCTCCAGAATGGGTTGGATCAGGCCCGCGCGCCCACCTCCACGAACAACCCCTTCAACCGCCCCCCCTTCGTGGGGCGCCTGGCCGAGCGCGGGCAGTTGCTGGCCCGCCTGGATCGGGCCCATGCCGGCCAGGGCGGCATCCTCGTCCTGCTGGGAGACGCAGGCAGCGGCAAGACGCGCCTGTTGGAGGAGCTGGCCCACGCGGCGACCTGGCGTGGATGGCAGGTGGCCTGGGGCAAGGAAGAGGCACCGGGTCCGCCGGCACCTTATGCTCCTCTACGGCAGGCCCTGATCCAGGCCCTGCCGACACCTCGCTGGAGACAGCTGGCGCGACTGATGCAACCCGCCTGGCTGGCCAGCGCGGCCCGCCTGGTGCTTCCCCCCTCCCACATTCCAGACACGGACACCTCGGCACCTGGCAGCGCGGACCGGCATCGGCTCCACACGGCCGTGGGTCACCTGTTGCACGGTCTGGGACAGATCGCACCCCATCTGTTCATCCTGGACAACGTCCAGTGGGCGGATCCGGCCCTGTGGCCCCTGCTGGAGGCCCTGGCCGGCACACTGGCCGAGATCCCTGTCCTGCTCGTCCTCAGCGGAAGGGGGCATGAACTGCGCGGCCAACCCGCCTGGTCCACCGTGCAGGCCTGGGATCGCGCCGGGACCCCCGTGGTGCACCTGGAGGGTCTGAACCGCGAGGAGCTGGCCCAGATGGTGGCTGCCTGCGGCGTGACCGACTATCCCGCCGTCCGGGTGGCCAGGCTGGAGGCCGCAAGCGGCGGCAACCCGCTCCTAGCGCTGACCTTGTTGCAGGCTGGCAGCCTGGACCCCGTCGCTGCGCCCCCCTTCCTGGTTGAGGTGATCCGGCGCCGGCTGGCCCGCCTCGCGGCCCCAGCTCGAGGCGCCCTGGAAGCAGCAGCCGTGCTCGGGCTGCAGTTCGACTACAGCACCTGGGAGGCCATGCTGGAACAGGCAGGCTATGCGGTGCGCACCTTGCCGAAGCTGGTGGGAGAGCTCGAGCAGGCCAAGCTGATCTGCCTGGAGGACGATGGCTATCGCTTTGCCCACGAGCTCCTCCGGGCCACCATCTATACCCATCTGGCCGAGTCCGAGCGCCAGGGATGGCACAGGCGCGCGCTCTCCGTCCTGCGCCAGACCCACCCCGACGACCCCCTGCCCCTTCTCCACCACGCGGAGCAGGCAGGCGCTTGGGCAGAAGTCGCCCATTATGCCCAACAGGCAGGGGAACGGGCGCTGGAACGCTTCCGCTATCGGGCGGCCCGGCGATACTTCGAGCAGGCGCTGGCCAGATTGCCCCCCGACGACCATGCCGCACGCTACGCCGCGTCCCGGGGCCTGGCATATGCCCTGGACGTTCTCGCCCAGCGAGAGGCACAGCGGCGAGCGATACGCCGGCTGTGGAAACTGGCCGAGGCCCTGGACGACGATGGACGTCGCGCCGAGGCCGCTTGGCACCAGGCCAACCTGGAGTGGAGTACAGGCGCTTTCTCCCAGGCCCAGGCCACTGCCCAGGCCGCTCTTCCCCTGGCCCGCCGGATCGGAGATCTGCGCCAGGAAGCGCGCTTGCTGGAGATAGCCGGCCGCGCCGCGCAGGATCGAGGAGCGTATGGCCGAGCCCATGCATGGCTTCAACAGGCCCGCGACCGCTACGCCCGACTGGGCGACGACCCCGGCGTGGCCTGGGTGGAAGGCATGCTGGCCATCCAGGCCCAACGACACGGTCGGCTCCAGGAGGCCATCGTCTACCACACCCGAAGCATGGAGGCCCAGCAAGCCATCGGCAACCTGCACCACGAACTGCGTGCCGCGAGCAACTTGGCCATCGCCCTCCAGAGGGCAGGCCGTTACCCCGAAGCCCGAGCCCTCTGGGAACGCACCTTAGCCCACAGCGGCAGGATGGGCGACCACCGGATGAAAGAGGTCAGCCTAACCCATCTGGGCGCGCTGGCAGATACCCTGGGAGATTACGAGGCAGCTCTCGAACTGAAAGGCCAGGCCCTGGCCCTTGCCCGAGCGGAGGACAATCCGGTGCGGATCGCGCTGGGGCTGTGCCATGTGGGCCTCACCCACTACAAGCTGGGAGAGCTGGAGCATGCCCTGGCCTGCTTCAACGAGGCCTTTGCCCTGGCCCGCGGCACAGGCTGTGGGCCTCCCCGTGCCCACAGCCTGCACGGCCAGGGGGTCACCCTCCTGGAGATGGGCCGCCTGGCCGAGTCACAGCGGGCTTTCGAAACGGCGTGCGCCCTCTGGGAGACCATGGGGGAACAGGACGCGCTGGCCGCCACCCGGGCCCACCTGGCCCTGGTGGCCTTGGCAGAGGGAAAAGGGGACGCGGCCTGGCGCCACGTACAGATGGCCCTGGCGCTGCTCCAGCCCGACTTCCGGGCCGACCTCCACCAACATGTGCACTATGCCGCCTATCGCGTGCTGCTGGCCCAGGGGCATACCGCCACCGCGCTCGAACACCTGCGACGGGCGGAAGGAGCCATGCGCGAGCTGGCCACGCTCCTGCTGCCGGATGCGCGCGCCCGCTTCCTGGCACGGGATCCCATGAATCGCCGCGTCCGCGCCGCGTTGGAGGCCCACACACGTCGGGTGCGGGTGCGCCTGGCCCGTGTGGATGTCCCCCTGGGACGCTCCCTGAGGGACCAGGATTATACATGGGTCACCTGGACCCTCTACACCCCGGAAGACGACCGCATCACCTCCAAAATCGAGCGTCGGCGGCACACGCTGCAGCGGCTGCTCGCGGAAGCGGCAGCCCAGGGCGCTGTCCCCACCGATGCCGATCTGGCCCGGGCGCTGGGAGTCAGCCGACGCACGGTGCTGCGGGACATAAGGGCGCTGGTGCAGGCCGGTGTGCAACCGCACACGCGCCGACGGCGCAGAGGCCGGTAGCACAGGATACAGTGTGGGGTCTCCGACGCCGCTCCCCTCTACCACCTGGATGGACCGTAACCCATCCCCTGGCAGAACTTGGCAAAGGCAACCGGTTGTGATAAACAGAGGGGGTGCCGTTCCCGGCGGTTTCCAAGGACACCGCTTTGCATAACACCTTTGCTGATACCGATTCCGATGCGGCATCGCCCCTCTGGAGTCGGCATCCTCAGATGCCGACTCCGCTACGAATTCGTGAACTGCTGATGATCATTCATGCATAATGCCGATGTCGATGACGAGAACGCCCATCCGATGATACCGATGTCGCCGTAGTTCTTTCCGGAGCACACCAATGATGCTCACCTGGCTGATCCTGTTGGCCGCCACCGGGCTGCTGCTCTGGCTGGTCCGACCGCACCGCCACCCCGGATTTGCGGGGATGGCCGCAGCGGTCCCCGCCCTTGCGACCCTGTGGCTGGTGGCCCAGATCCCCGTCGTGGCCTCCTCTGCCGGGCCGCTCCAGGAGACCCTGGCCTGGATGCCCAGCCTGGGGCTGGAGCTGGCCCTGCGCCTGGACGGCCTGTCCCTGCTCTTCGGCCTGCTCATCACCGGCATCGGCGCCGCCATTGCCTACTACACCCACTGGTACCTGGAGGACGACCCCCGACAGGGCTACTTCTACGCGGTGCTCTTCGGGTTCATGGTCTCCATGTTGGGCCTGGTGTGGGCCGACAACCTGCTGGCCCTCTTCGTCTTCTGGGAGGGGACCAGCATCACCAGCTACCTCCTCATCGCCTATGCCCACGACCAGGCCGGGGCCCGGAACGGCGCCCGCAACGCCCTGATCGTCACCGGGGCCGGGGGCCTGGCCATGCTGGCCGGCTTCATCCTCCTGGGCCAGGAGGCCGGGACCTACACCATCAGCCAGCTCCTGGCCACCTCGGGGCTGGCCGATTCCCCCCTGGCCCTCGCGGCACTCCTGCTGATCCTCCTGGGCGCGTTCACCAAATCCGCCCAGTTCCCCTTCCACTTCTGGCTTCCCGGTGCCATGGCCGCGCCCACGCCGGCCAGCGCATACCTCCATTCGGCCACCATGGTCAAGGCCGGGGTCTTCCTCCTGGCCCGCCTCCACCCGGCCTTTGCCCATCTTCCCCTATGGTTCTGGGCCCTCTTCCTGGTCGGGGGGGCCACCATGGTGGTGGGCGCGGTGGGCACCTTCGGCCAACGGGACATGAAGGCCCTCCTGGCCTACGCGACCATCGCCCAGCTGGGGGTGTTGACCTTCCTGCTGGCCTTCTCCAAGGAGGCCGCGGCCGTGGCCCTGGTGGTGGGGATCCTGGCCCATGCCCTCTACAAAGGTCCCCTCTTCCTGGTCGCCGGGATCGTGGACCATGCCACCGGCACCCGGGACCTGCGCCGCCTGGCCCGGCTGCACCGAGACCTGCCCCTGACCACGGCCCTGGCCCTGCTGGCCGGCCTCTCCATGGCGGGCATCCCTCCCCTGTTCGGCTTCCTGGCCAAGGAGGGCCTCTTGGATGTGGCCCTGTACGCGCCCCAGGGCCGCTGGATCGCGCTGGGGGTGGTCGGCCTCACCAGCGCCCTCTTCGTGGCCTACAGCCTGACCCTCCTGTGGGAGGCCTTCCTGCGTCCGGAGTCCGAGGCCGTGGAGCAGGCCCACGTACACCATCCGCCGAACCTGGCCTTCCAGGCCGCCCCCCTGGTCCTGGTCCTCCTGGGCACCCTGGCCCCCTTCACCATCGGCCTGTGGGCCCCTCTGGTGGACCTGGCCGCGGGCGCGGTCCTGGCCGCGCCGGTGGAGGCCCATCTGGCCCTGTGGCGGGGCTTCAACCTCGTCCTGTGGACCAGCCTGGGCCTCGTGGGGACCGGCCTGCTCCTCTTCCTGGCCCGGGCTGCCTGGCGTCGCCTGTTGCACAGCCTGCCCCCGTGGACCCAGGCCGCGCGCACCTTCGAGCGCCTCCTGGAGGGGCTGGCCTGGCTGGCCGATCAGACGGCCCGGGCCGTGCAGCTCCGGACCCTGGCCAACCAGGCCAGCGTGGTGATGGTCGCGGCCCTGGTGCCCCTGGCGATCGGGCTGGCCCAGCTGGGGGACCCATGGCAGGCGCTGCAGCCGGATCCGGCCGGCTACCCGGGCCTGCCCTGGGCCGAGGGGATCCTGGCCGCGCTGGCCATGGTGGCCGCGGTGGTGACCATCCGCGCCCAGCGGAAGCTGGGGGCCATCATCAGCCTGGGGGTGGTGGGGATCACGGTCACCCTCTTCTACGTCTTCTTCGGCGCGCCGGACCTGGCCCTGACCCAGCTCCTCATCGAGGTGCTGACCGTGGTCCTGCTGGTCCTGGTCTTCTACCGCCTCCCCGAGGACCGGCGTCCGCCCATCACCGGCTGGCGGCGGGTCCGCAACTGGGTGGTGGCCGGGGCCGCGGGCCTGCTGGGGGCCGGCATGGTGCTGGTGAACGCCAGCGGGTCCCTGCAGGTGGACGCGCCCATCAGCCGCTTCTTCCTGGAACGCTCCCTGCCCGAGGCCTTCGGCCAGAACGTGGTCAACGTGATCCTGGTGGACTTCCGCAGCTTCGACACCATGGGCGAGATCACCGTCCTGGCCCTGGCGGCCCTGGGCGGCTACGCCCTCTACCACGCGCCCCCGGTCTTCCTGCCCAGGCGGCTGCGGCGGGACACGGCATCCCCCACCGTGCCCGACCGGCCCACCCCCGAGGAGACCCCGACCCCCACGGAGGCCCGCCATGCCTGAGCTCTACCTGCGCATGTTGGATCGGGTCCTCACGCCGGTCCTGCTGGTCCTCTCCATCTTCCTGCTGTTGCGGGGGCACAACCTGCCAGGGGGCGGGTTCATCGCGGGCCTGATGACCGCCGCGGCCTTCGAGCTCCAGATCCTGAGCCGAGGCGAGGCGAGCGTCCGCCGGGACGTGGGCCGTTACCTGAACCGGGCCCTGGGGCTGGGGCTCCTCATCGCGGTGGGCTCCGGCGTGGTGGGCCTCTCCCGGGGCGCGTTCATGGCCGGCGTCTGGGTGGAGCTTTCCCTGGGCCCCCTGGGGGAACTCAAGCTGGGAACCCCGGTGCTCTTCGACATCGGCGTCTACCTGGTGGTGGTCAGCGTGGCCACCTCCTACCTGCTGACCCTGAACCGCCTGGCCGAGGAGGCCAGCAGGAGGAACGCCCCACAATGAGTGCCATCCCGTCCCTCCCGGCCTCCTGGGTGCTGGCCTTGACCGTGGGCGTGCTCTTCGCCTGTGGCACCTACCTGATCCTGCGTCGAGGGCAGATCAAGCTCCTGCTGGGCCTG
Source organism: Caldilineaceae bacterium (assembly GCA_026989655.1). GTDB lineage: Bacteria > Chloroflexota > Anaerolineae > Caldilineales > Caldilineaceae > JALSIX01. Next base: position 9,554 of record JALSIX010000086.1, on the reverse strand, counting down.
GGCCTGCTCAGCCATGGCGTGAACCTGCTCCTCTTCGGCTCGGGCCGGCTGGCTCGGGGGCGCCCGCCCCTCTTCCTGGACAAGGAGAGCTTCCAGCAGGCCCTCTCCACCGGCGCCCTGGAGCAGATGGCCGATCCGCTGCCCCAGGCCCTGATCCTGACAGCCATCGTCATCAGCTTCGGCATCACGGCCTTCGTCATCATGTTGGTCCATCGACGTCTCACCATCACCAAGATGGATGTGGTCTACGGCGAGCTCGTGCCCCTGTTGCGGGAGAACGACCCCTTCGCCCCAGAGGAGAACCTGGCCTCCCGGGCCCAGCCCCCGTACGACTGGCTGGCCTACGAGGTGGATCCCCTCTACGACCGGGAGGACCTTCCCCCAGCGCTGGCGGAGGAGATGGGACACACCCAGGAAGACACCTTCGAGTCCATGGAAGAGGAGGCACCGTGAGCGGCTTCAGCCCGAACTGGTTGGTCGTTCCGGTGGCCCTTCCCCTCTTCACCGGAGCCCTGCTGCTGTTCATCGGCCGATGGGGATTCCGGCGGTGGCTCTGGCTCCAGCGGACCTTGGGAACGGTGGCCCTGACCCTGAACCTGGCAGTGGCCCTGGCCGTGGCCGTGGAGACCATCGGCCAGGGCCGCCGGTACGTCCTCCAGGTGGGCCTCTGGGACGCGCCCTTCGGCATCAGCGTGGTGGCCGACGGCCTGACCGCGATCATGCTGGTGATGGGCGGCGTGGTCGCGCTGGCCGTCTTCCCCTACGCCATGGCCACCCTGGACTACCACCGGGAGCGGATGGGGTTCTATCCCCTGTACCTGGTGCTGGTCATGGGGGTCAACGGGGCCTTCCTGGCCGGAGACCTCTTCAACCTCTACGTCTTCTTCGAGGTGCTCCTCATGGCCAGCTTCGTGCTGCTGACCGTGGGCGGCCAGCCCGCCCAGACCAACAGCGGCATCCACTACGTGGTGCTCAACCTGCTGGCCTCCATCATCTTCCTGGCCGCGGCGGGCGTGGCCTACGGCACCCTGGGCACCCTGAACATGGCCCAGATGGCCCAACGGCTGGACATGGCCGACCCCAGTGTGCGGACCCTGCTGGCCGGCCTCCTGCTGGTGGGCTTCGGCAGCAAGGCGGCCCTGGTGCCCTTCCACTTCTGGCTGCCCACCAGCTACCACACGCCGCCCCCCGCGGTGACCGCCCTCTTCGGCGGCCTGCTCACCAAGGTGGGGATCTACACCCTCTTCCGCAGCTACACCCTCCTCTTCCCCGAGCTGCTGGTGGCCTGGCAACCGCTCCTGCTGACCCTCGCGGGCGTCACCATGGTGGCGGGGGCCCTGGGCGCCCTGGCCCAGCCCACCATCCGCCGGGTGTTGAGCTTCCACATCATCAGCCACGTGGGCTTCATGTTCGTGGGCCTGGCCGTGGCCGTGGACATCTACCGGCTGGCCCCCGGGTTCGGGCTGGCCGCCGCCCTCCTCTACCTGGTCCACCACATGATCGTCAAGACCGGCCTGATCATGGCCGGCGGCGCTGTGGAGCTGGAGATGGGCAGCGGACGCCTGGCCAGCATCGGCGGGCTGGCCGCCCGTCGCCCGCTGCTGGCCACCCTGTTCTTCCTCTCGGCCATCTCCCTGGCCGGGATCCCACCGTTCAGCGGCTTCATCGGCAAGCTGAGCCTCCTCCAGGCCATCCTGGATGCGGGCCACTGGTGGGTGGTGGCCGCCGGCCTGGTGGCCAGCCTCCTCACCCTGATCAACATCATGCGCCTGTGGCAGCAGTCCTTCTGGGGAAGGTACCGCCGCCCAGGCCGCAGCCGAGTCCGCCCCCTGGAGGAACCCTGGCGGCGGACCCGGGTCCTGGCCCCTCTGGCCGGGACGGTCCTCCTGAGCCTGGCCCTGGGGCTGGGCGGCGAACGGGCCTTCGGCTGGATGCAGGTGGCGGCCCAGCAGACCCTGGACCGAGAGGGCTACATCCGAGCCGTCGCCCCCCATCCCACCATCCCTCCCCTGGACAAGCTCCCCCAGAAGGAGTAGAGCGATGGCCCGGCTGCTCGTCATCAACCTGCTCATCTCCCTGTTGTGGCCCGCGCTCTCGGGCCAATATACCCTGGTGCACCTCTTCTTCGGCTTTGCCCTGGGGTTCGGGGTCCTGACCCTGGGCGAGCCCAACTACGGCCGCTTTGCCCTCCACCTGGCCCGCTTCCTGGCCTTCGCCGCCTACGCCATCGCGGAGAGCAACGTGCGCCTGGCCTGGCTGGTCCTGCGCTACCTGGTGAGCACCCTCCGAGGACACCGACAGCGGCCCCTCCATCCCGGCATCGTGGGCATCCCCCTCCGGCTCCAGGCCGACCTGGATCGGACCGCCCTGGCCACCCTCATCACCCTGACCCCAGGCACCCTCAGCGTGGACCTGGCCCAGGACCCCATGGGCCGGGACACCCTCTACGTCCACGCCATCCATGTGACCGACCCCGAGGCCTTCCGGGCCGAGATCGCGCATCGGTTCGAGGAACGCATCCTCCGCCTGCGCCGTCTGGTGGAGGCCGTGGAACAGGCCCAACAGGAGGCCCGACCATGAGCCCCACCACCTTCGAGGCCGCCATCGGGATCCTGATCTTCGTCCTGGCCGCCTCCCTCACCGTGTGCTTCATCCGCCTCTACCGAGGGCCCGATGTGCCCAATCGAACGGTGGCCTTCGATCTGATCGCCATCCATGCCGTGGCCATCTTCGCCCTCTTCGCGGTCCACAGCGGCTCCTTCGTCCTGCTGGAGGGGGCCATTGTCACCGCGGTGTTGGGCTTCCTGGGCACGGTGATGTTCGCCCGCTACCTGGAGCGATCCGGGGAAGAAGAGGAGGAGATGGAAGGATGAGCGAGGAGCTGATCCGTCTGCTGGTGGTGGGGGTGGCCGGCCTGGGAGTGGCCTTCATGGCCATCGCGGCCCTGGGCATCAACGTGCTCCCCGACATCTACACCCGGATGCACGCCGCGGGCAAGGCCGCCACCCTGGGAGTGAGCGGGATCCTGCTGGCCACGGGCATCTACTTCTGGGATGCATCCCAGTTGCCCCGCATGGTGGCCCTGATCCTCCTCTTCTTCATCACGGGCCCCATCGCCACCACCACCATGGCCCGAGCCACCTACCGAGCACAACAGCGCTTCGAACGGCTGATCCTCCGCCACGACGACCTGGCCGATGCCCGTCAGGACTGAGTGCCGTGCCGGACCCCGCCCCGGATCCACCATCCCCACCCCGAGGGAAAGCCATGCACGAATCCACCGCGATCGCCCACCTCTTTGAGGAGCCCCAGGAGCAGCACGGCGCGGTGAACCCGCCCGTCTACCATGCGAGCCTCTTCGCCTTCCCCGACTACGAGACCTGGAAGGCCCACGTGGCCGGCCAACAGAGCCGCCCCTACGTCTACCACCGGGGCAGCAACCCCACCGTCCGGATCCTGGAGGAGAAGATCGCCCACCTGGAACACGGGGCCGACTGTGTGGCCACCGCCTCGGGCATGGCGGCCATCAACCTGGTCCTCAGCGCCCTCCTGCAGACGGGCGACCACGTCCTCTGCGTGGACACCGTCTACGGCCCCACCCGGTCCGCGCTCCAGTCCCTCTACCGCCGCTTCGGCGTGGAGACCACCTTCTTCCCCGCCGAGGCGTCCCAGGACCTCCGCCCCTACCTCCAGGACAACACCCGCCTGATCTTCCTGGAATCCCCCTCCAGCGGCCTCTTCCAGATCCAGGACCTGCGGGCCGTGGCCGCCCTGGCCCGGGAACGGGGCATCTGGACCGCCATCGACAACACCTGGGCCACACCCCTCTACCAGAAACCCCTGAACCTCGGACTGGACCTGAGCGTCCACTCCGGTACCAAGTACATCGCGGGCCACTCAGACCTCCTCCTGGGCCTGGTGGTGGGCACCCAGGAGGCCATGCGCCCCGTGCGGAGGGTCTACACCCTCCTGGGGGCCTCCCTGGCCCCGGACGACGCCTACCTGGCCCTCCGGGGGCTGCGCAGCCTGCCGATCCGGCTGCGCCAACACGAGACCTCGGCCCTGCGGATCGCGCGCTGGCTGCAGGAACACCCAGAGGTGGTGGAGGTGCTCCACCCCGGCCTGGAAAGCCACCCCCACCATGCCCTCCACCGCAGCCAGTGCATGGGCGACAGCGGCCTCTTCTCCTTCCGCCTTCGGCCCCGGGGCGAGGCGGCCCGGGCCGCGTTCGTCAACAGCCTGCGCCTCTTCCACCTGGGCTACAGTTGGGGAGGCTTCGAGAGCCTCCTCTCCCCCCTGGCCTTCAGCTACTACGGCAACCACGAGCTCCGGCGTCAGCTCGGCCTCACAGACGACCACTATCGGGTCTCCATCGGGCTGGAAGACCCGGAGGACCTGCTCCAGGACCTGGCCCAGGCCCTGGAGATCTACCGCCGCAGCGGAGAGGCGCCCTGAGCCGTGCCCCCAGCCCGCCGTCCTGTCATCGCCGCGCTGGACCTGGGCAGCTCCTCCGTCCGCTGTCTCCTCTTCCAGGAGGACGGCACCCCTCTGCCCGGGACCGAAGGCCGGTCCCCCTTCTCCCTGGCCCCGGACGGCACCGGCTCGCCCCAGGAGCTGGTGGCAAGCGTCGAAACCGCGGTCAACCACTGTCTGGAGCAGCTCCGGGCCAGCCCATTCCGAGACCAGATCCATGTCCAGGCCCTGGCCTGGGCCTCCTTTGCCATGTGTTGGCTGGGCGTGGATGCCCAGGGTACCCCGGTCACCCCCCTGCTGACCTACGCGGACACCCGCAGCGGCCAGGACGCGCAGGCCCTGCGCCAGGAGCTGGCCCAGGAGGGACGGCTGGCATCCACCTACCAGCGCACCGGCGTCCCCGTGCACAACGCCTACGCGCCGGCACAGCTCCGCCACCTCCGTCGAACCCAGCCCGAGCTCCTGGCCCGGGTGGCCCGCTGGCAGACCGGCGCCGCCCACCTGCTGGCCCGCTGGACCGGCCGACCCTTCGCCCCGGTGAGCACCAGTGAGGCCGGCTGGACCGGCCTCTTCGACGGCCTCACCGGCACCTGGCACACCCCCTGGCTGGAACGGCTGGCCATCCCGGCAGAGACCCTTCCCCCCCTCCGCGAGTTCCACCAGGGGCTGCAGGGATTGGCCCCAGACCACGCGGCCCGCTGGCCCGAGCTGGCCCAGGCCCGCCTCTTCCTGGCCGTGGGCGACGGGGTGGCGGCCAGCGTGGGCAGCGGCTGCACAGACCCCTCCCGTCTGGCCCTGACCATCGGCACCAGCGCAGCGGCTCGAGTGGTGGTCCCCACATCGGACCCGGGCGCGGTCCCCCCGCTGCCCCCGGGCCTGTGGCGCTATCCCGTGGACGGATCCCGCTGGCTGGTGGGCGGCGCGCTGACCGACGGCGGCTCCCTCTACCGCTGGCTGGGCAGGGTGCTCCAGACCCCTTCCGAGGGGGAACTGCTGGCGGCCGCGGCCGCGCTCCCGCCGGACAGCCATGGCCTCACGGTGCTGCCCTTCCTCCGGGGTGAACGCAGTCCCGGCTGGGCCACCCACGCGACCATGACCCTCCACGGCCTCACCGACGAGACCGAGCCCGCCCACATCCTGCGGGCCGGGCTGGAGGCCGTGGCCCTGCGCCTGCGGGCCGTGGTGGAGCGCCTGTCCCCCTTCCTGGCCCCCCAGGCTCCGGGCATGGCCAGCGGCGGTGCCCTGGCCGCCCTGCCTCTCTGGCGCCAGATCCTGGCCGACGTGCTGGGGCGGGCGGTGCACCACGTGGAGGGCGACGTGGCCACGGCCCGGGGCGCCGCGCTCCTGGCCGTGGAGGCCCTGAACGGGAGAAGGGCGGCCCTCCCACCGCCATCGAGGACCGTCCATGTCCCGGACCCCCAGGCGCACCGCCGTTATACCCAGGCCTTGGCCCGTCAGGAGGCCCTCTACACCCGGATCGTGGGTCCTGCCTCCACCGTGGAGAGATCCTGGCCTGCAGGGTGGGAATGAGGAAGCGCTCCCGGGACCGGGAGGCAGGGAGAGACGGCAGGGCTGGAGAGGCGAAAAGGAGCGAGTTCGCCGCCCGGATCTCCGGGGAGAAAGACCGGGGAAGGGTTTCTGCCTCCGGGGGACCGAGGCAGAAACCCAGGTCGACATTGCCTAAACCGCTAAAGCTGCCGTCCAGATCGTATCATATACCAAAGAGGGCCCTCCCGTCAAGTTCTGGATTTCACAAATTCGCGATGCCCCTTGGGCCCGGAACCCGTGCCTTTTTCCTGAGACAGTTCTGAGAAGATCCAGGATACAATGGCAGCAAAGCAGGTATTGAGCGTGCCGCCTATCGGGTGTCCGACCCCCGCGGGGGGCCTGGCCTGTCCCCGGGCATCGAACCGCCCCAGAGGCCTCCGGGCTCCGTCCGGACCGCCCGTGCTCGATCATTCCCCTGGATTCCTGTGTCCGCAGGGCACATTTTGGTGCACGGATCCCTGAGCAGCCGTTGCCGTCCCACCCTCTGCACACCGGAAGGGAGGTCATCGTGGACACCTCTGCTGCTTCCACTCCTCGCCCTCGTTGGTTCGTGTCTTGGTTCACCGTACAGTGGATATGGATCCTGGCCCTTTTCCTGGTGGCCTGTGGCACCGGGGCCCTCCCCGAGCCCTCGGGGCCGCCCCCAGGGCTCGGCAGGCTTCCCATGCCGGAACACAACGCCAAGGCCCCCGCCCTGCGCCCGCATCAGGTGCTCTCCCTGGAAAGGGTGCCCGAGTCCACAGCCTGGTGGCAGCCCGATCCAACGGCCTTTCCCACGGTCCATGCTGGGAAACCCAAGGACAGGGACCTCGAACCGTTCGTGGCCCGGCCTCCGACGAGCGCCCTGGAGGGCATAGGCGACGGCCCCCAGCGACGGGCCAACTACCTGGTAGCCCAACGGGCCTACCCCCTGGATACCCTCCCGGTCGCCGGCTTCGCCCGGGCCGTGGAGGCCCTGGAGGAGATGCGGCCCATCCAGGCCGCGGCCGCTCTGCCCCGCTGGGAGAACTTGGGCCCGGCCCCCATGAAGAACTCCCAGATGGGACGCCAGCGAGTGGACGTCACCGGCCGGGTGCGGGCCATCGCCGTCCATCCCGGCGATCCGGACACCGTCTACCTGGGATTGGCCCTGGGCGGCGTGTGGAAGACCACCGACGGCGGCGACACCTGGACGCCCCTCACCGACGACCAGCCCTCCCTGGCCATCGGTGCCCTGACCCTGGACCCGGGCAACCCCGACACCCTCTACGCAGGGACCGGCGAGCCCACCCCAGGCCTGGACAACTACTACGGCGCGGGCATCCTCCGCTCCACCGACGGCGGCCAGACCTGGACTTCCCTGGGCCGGGACGTGTTCGCGGGCATGGCCATTGCCCGCATCCAGGTCCATCCCCAACAGTCCAACACCCTCTACGTGGCGTCGTCCCGTGCCGGCATCCCCGGGGTGGCCACACCGCCTCGGGGGATCTTCCGCTCCAAGGACGGGGGACAGACCTGGGAGGCGCTCCTGGCCTGTCGGGACCCCAACTGTTTCGGTGCCAGTGACCTGGAGATAGATCCCCGAACCCCCAACGTGGTCTACGCGGCCTTCTGGGGCTACGGAGTGTTCAAGAGCACGGACGGCGGCACCAACTGGAGCCAGCTCGTCAACGGCCTTCCCAGCCCCCGGCAGTTCCAGATCGGTCGGGTTCTCCTGGCCATCAGCCCGTCCAACCCCCAGATCTTGGTGGCCAGCTACGAGGTGACCGTCCCGAACCGGTACAACGGCGCCCTGGTCTTCCGCTCCACCGACGGCGGCCAGAGCTGGTCCCAGGTCCAGACGGGGTACAACTTCTGTGGCAGCCAGTGCTGGTACTCCCACGTGGTGGAGATCCACCCCGGAGACCCGAACACCATCTACCTGGGCGGAATGGCCCTGTACGGCGGCCAGAACGACAGCGACCTCTCCATCCGCAAGGTGGTGATCCGCTCCACCGACGCGGGCCAGACCTGGGAGGACCTCTCGCCCAACACCTCCCCCGCCACCACCCTGCACCCGGACATGCATGCCATCGCCTTCGCGCCCTCGAACCCCAGCGTGGTGTGGATCGGCAACGACGGCGGCGTCTGGAAGTCCACGGACGGGGGCAAGACCTGGCAGAACCGCAACACCAACCTGGCCACCCTCCAGTTCACCGGCATCGCCCTGGACAACCCCCGCAACCCGCGCTATCTCTTCGGCGGGATGCAGGACAACAACAAGGCCTACGTGGACCTGCAGGCCCGCACCACCGAGTGGACGGCCATGGACGTGGGAGACGGCGGCTTCTCCCTGGCCGATCCCTTCGACCCCACCATCTGGTACGGCACCCGCTTCGGCAAGAGCTTCCAGCGCAACCAGGGCTGTCCCAGCGCCTGTGACGACGCCTTCTGGCCCGTCAAGATGAAGGGCGTGGAACAGCAGGATCGGGCCCTGTTCTATCCGCCCATGGCCGGGGACCCCAACACCCGGGGCGTGTTCTACTTCGGCACCCACCGGGTCTACCGCACCGCGGACCGGGGCGAGAACTGGACCCCCATCAGCGGCGATCTGACCAAGGGCCAGGGCATGGTCTCCGCCATCACGGTGGCACCGTCGGATCCCAAGACCATCTGGGTGGGCACCTCCGACGGCAAGGTCCACGTCACCCGGAACACCGGAGGTTCCTGGCAGGACGTGACCAAGAGCCCGCTGCCCAACCGCTTCATCTCCCGGATCGCGGTCTCCCAGACCGATCCCAACACCGCCTACGTGGTCTTCAACGGCTTCAACGTCCACACCCCGGGCCAGAAGGGCCACGTCTTCAAGAGCGCCGACGGCGGCAACACCTGGCAGGACATCAGTGGCAACCTGCCCGACGTGCCGGTCCTCTCCGTGGTACTGGACCCGGTCCGGCCCAACACCCTCTACATCGGCACGGACGTGGGCGTCTTCCGTTCCACCAACGACGGCCAGACCTGGGAGCCCTTCGACAACGGGATGCCCAACGTGGCCGTGGTGGACCTCCACATCACCACGGATGGCAGCCAGCTCTTCGCGGCCACCCACGGCCGCAGCGTCTTCCGGGTGTTCCTGGCAGCCCAGCCCACACCGACCCCCACACGGCCCTCGGGCACGCCGCCGGCCCAGCGGATCTACCTGCCCCAGGTAAGCCGGGGCGGGGTGGCCCCCACCCCGACACCCACGAACACCCCCACACCCGTGCCGCCCACGGCCACGCCGACGCCCACCTTCACGCCCTTCCCGTCGCCCGCGGTGACCCCCACGGGCACCCCGCTGCTGCCCACGAACACCCCTACCCCGACGCCCACCTTCACCCCCACCCCCACGAAGACCCCTACCCCCACGGCCACCAACACTCCGCTGCCGCCGGGCACCCCCTCGCCCACCCCCACGGACACGCCCACCGCGACGCCCACCTTCACCCCCACCCCCACGCCCACGGTGCCCACCTACCGGGACGACTTCGAAGATCCCTCCAGTGGCTGGGGCACGGGGACCGTCCCCCCCTGCA
>JALSIX010000085.1 GCA_026989655.1 Caldilineaceae bacterium | reverse complement strand
TGCCCATCCCAGGGGTGGAGGTGGCCGTCGGTGTGGCGGTGGGGGTGGCGGTCCCGGCCACGGTGGGCACAGGGGTCCCGGGCTCCACGGATGGGGTGGGTGTCGGGGTCGGGGTGGGTGTGCCCACCACCCAGGGCCGGGTCCGGGTTGGGGTGGGCGTGGCGGTGGGCGGCACGGGCGTGGGCGACGCGACCGCCGCCGGAGTCTCGGCCTGGGGCGTCTGGGTCTCCGGAGTCGGTGGGGCCGTGTCAGGCCCAGGAGTGGGAGGCAGAACGGGCGTCTCCCCCGTGGGGGAGAGGGGCGGAGAGGGCTCGACCTGGAGTGTCTGAGGGGGTGAGGGGGTGGGGGTGGCCTCCTGTGCCACCTCCTCAGCCCGGCCCCCACACCCTGCCACCAACACCAGGGCCAGAGCCCCGATCCAGAGCCATGTGGGGACGGGCGGAAAACGTCCGGGAAGAGGTCGAGCTTCCATGGTGTGGACTCCTGTTGGCTCCCGAGCCCGGCGGAGAAGCGAACTGGGCGGACGTGCGCGGCAGGTGCCCCTATTGTACCACAGGAAAGAGGCCATGGAGACGCTCCCGCGCGCGTTCCCGAGGCGCACCCCTCCTTTCCGGCCCCGGGTAGGCACCGGCCATCCAGGGCCCCTGTCCCTCCGGCTCGGCCGAGTTCCTTCAGGTAATTTTGACGTTCAGAAACCCCGACGCTATAATGGATGGGCCCCCGAGAAACGTGGTGGGCAGGCGGCCCAGGGCCGGGAGCGTCCAACGCCCTGGGTGGACGTCGGAGCAGCGGCGTCCGTGAGCCTGCTGCATGTCCCAGATCCTTGAACACCCTCATCGCGCTGCCTCTTGTTTCCACGGGCAGCCCAGCGCGCACGGCAGTTCCATCATCCACAGTCCACCGTACACGAGGTGCCATACCCATGGTTCGACTTGAAGGATCCTATACGTTCGACGCCCCTCAACAGGCCGTGTGGGAGGCCATCCTGGATCCCGCGGTCCTCACCAAGGTCCTCCCCGGTGCCGAGAAGCTGGAACAGGTCGCGGAGAACGAGTACGCCGGGGTGATCGACATCCGAGTGGGCCCGGTCCAGGGCACCTTCCAGGGCCGGATCAATCTCACGGAGGTGGACCCGCCCAACGGCTACCATATGGAGATGGAAGGCCAGGGACGGCCCGGCTACGTGCGGGGCGAGGGGGACATCCGCCTGGAGAGCGCCTCCGACGGCAGGACGGTGATGCACTACAGCGGCCAGGCCCAGCTCAGCGGGCGTATCGCGAGCGTGGGCCAACGGCTCATCGACAGCACGGCCCGTTCTCTCACCCGCCAGGCCCTGGAGAACCTGGACCGGATCATCCAGGCCCGGGTGCGCGCGGAGACAGCCGGCGAGGAGGCCCCCCCCATGCCGGAGGTGGAGGCGCCCACCGTCACCCAGGTGGCCACCGAGGTGGCCAAGGACGTGGTCAAGGACGTGGTGCGGGAGAGCCGGATCACCCCGCAGACGGCCATCCTGGTGCTTCTGGCTGTCATCGCGGTGCTGCTCCTCTGGTGGCTGCTCTTCCGATGATCCCCCTGGCCGGGGCGGCTCCAGGGCCCCCCGTCGAACCTCGGGTCGGCACCGGCGTCCAGGCCGGTCCCCATCCCTACCGCTCTACCGTGATGCCGTGTTTGCCCATCCACCGAAAGGAGATGCGCCATGGGAGTACCGATCCAACTGGAGGTCAACGGCCAGACCGTCCGCCAGGAGGTGGAGCCCCGGCTGCTGTTGGTCCACTTCCTGCGGGACGTGTTGGGCCTCACGGGGACCAAGATCGGGTGCGACACCAGCCAATGCGGTGCCTGCACGGTCCTCATGGACGGCCACGCGGTGAAATCGTGCACCGTGCTGGCCGTCCAGGCCGACGGCAGCTCCATCACCACCATCGAGGGGCTGGCCCAGGACGGCAAGTACCACCCGGTGCAGGAAGCCTTCTGGGAGGCCCACGGCCTGCAGTGTGGCTACTGCACGCCGGGCATGATCCTCTCGGTGGTGGACCTGCTGGAGAGCCATCCATCCCCCAGCGAGGCGGAGATCCGGGAGGGGCTGGAGGGGAACCTGTGCCGCTGCACCGGCTACCACAACATCGTCCGGGCCGTCCAGATCGCGGCCGAAGCCATGGGAAAGTGAAAGGAGCTGAGCCATGACCCACGGAAACGGTACCCGAGGCATCTTCGGCTCCGCCATCAAGCGCCGAGAGGACCCCAAGCTCATCACCGGACGGGCCAAGTACACGGACGACCTGCAGCTCCCGGGCATGGCCTACGCGGCCATCCTGCGCAGCCCCTTCGCCCACGCCCGTATCCGCCACATCGACACCAGCCAGGCCCTGGCCCTGGAAGGGGTGTTGGCCGTCTTCACCGCCCAGGACGTGGAGGAGGCGGGCATCCCCGGCGTGGTGCCCGTGGGCTGGCTGCTCCCCACCCTGAAGACCCCGGCCCACCCCATCCTGGCCAAGGACCGGGTCCGCTACGTGGGGGACGCGGTGGCCGTGGTGGTGGCCGAGGACCGCTACACGGCCCACGACGCGCTGGAGGCCATCCAGGTGGACTACGAGCCCCTGGCCGCGGTCGCGGACGTCCGCCAGGCCGTGGAGCCCGGTGCGCCCGCCGTACATGAAGAGGCCCCGGACAACGTGGCCTTCACCTGGGAGATCGGAGACCGGGAGGGCACGGACACGGCCTTCCAACAGGCCGCGCACGTGGCCAAGCTGGACATCGTGAACAACCGCCTGATCCCCAACGCCATGGAGCCCCGGGCTGCGCTGGCCGATTTCGACCCGGCCACCGGGGAGCTGACCCTCTACATGACCACCCAGAACCCCCACATCCACCGGCTGCTCATGAGCCTGGCCTCCATCGGCCTGCCGGAACACAAGATCCGGGTGGTCGCGCCGGAGGTGGGCGGCGGCTTCGGCAGCAAGATCCACCACTACGTGGACGAGGCCATCGTCTCCTTCGCCTCCATGAAGCTGGGCCGACCGGTGAAGTGGACCGCGACCCGAACCGAGACCTACCAGACCGACGCCCACGGCCGAGATCACGTGACCACCGCGGAGATGGCCATCGATGGGGAGGGCAAGATCCTGGGCGTCCGGGTGAACACCTACGCGGCCATGGGCGCGTACCTCTCCACCTTTGCCCCCGCGGTGCCCACCTACCTCTACGGCACCCTCCTCTCCGGCGAGTACGACATCCCCCACATCTACTGCCACGTGACCGGGGTCTTCACCCACACCACCCCGGTGGACGCGTACCGGGGCGCCGGCCGGCCCGAGGCCACACTGGTCATCGAGCGGCTGGTGGACGAGTGTGCCCACCTGGCCGGGATGGACCCGGTGGAGCTCCGCCGGCGGAACTTCGTGCCGCCGGACAAGTTCCCCTACCAGACCCAGGTGGCCCTGGTCTACGACAGCGGCAACTACGAGGCCGCGCTGGAGAAGGCCCTGGAGAAGGTGGACTACCAGCAGTTCCGCCGGGAACAGGAGGAGGCCCGTCGACAGGGCCGCTACCTGGGCATCGGCTTCTCCACCTACATCGAGGCCTGCGGCCTGGCTCCCTCCGCGCTGGTGGGGCAGCTGGGGGCCCAGGCCGGCCAGTGGGAGAGCGCGGTGGTCCGGGTCCACCCCACGGGCAAGGTGACGGTCTACAGCGGCTCCTCGGGCCACGGCCAGGGCCACGAGACCACCTTCGCCCAGATCGTGGCCGCGGAGCTGGGTGTGCCCTACGAGGATGTGGAGATCGTGGAGGGGGACACCGAGGCCATCCCCCACGGCTGGGGCACCTACGGCAGCCGCAGCGCCGCGGTGGGCGGCAGCGCCATCGCCACCGCGGCCCGCCGGGTGGTGGACAAGGCCAAGAAGATCGCGGCCCACCTGTTGGAGGCCGCGGAGGAGGACATCGTCTTCGAGGACGGCAAGTTCTACGTGAAGGGCTCCCCAGACCAGGCCAAGACCCTGGCCGAGGTCTCCCTCCAGGCCTATCTGGCCCACAACCTGCCCAAGGGGCTGGAGCCAGCCCTGGAGGCCACCGCGTTCTACGATCCGGCCAACTTCGTCTTCCCCTTCGGCACCCACGTGGCCATCGTGGAGGTGGACCCGGAGACCGGCCAGGTGGAGCTGAAGCGCTACGTGGCCGTGGACGACGTGGGCAACGTGATCAACCCCCTGATCGTGGACGGGCAGATCCACGGCGGCATCGCCCAGGGCGTGGGCCAGGCCCTCTACGAGGGCGCGGTCTACGACGAGTCGGGCAACCTGGTCACCGGCACCATGCTGGACTACGCGGTGCCCAAGGCCCACTTCCTGCCGGCCTTCGAGACGGATCGGACGGTGACCCCCTGCCCCCACAACCCTCTGGGCGTCAAGGGCGTGGGCGAGGCCGGCACCATCGCCTCCACCGCGGCGGTGGTCAACGCGGTGGTGGACGCGCTGCGTCCCTTTGGCGTCACCCACCTGAACCCGCCGGTGACCGCCGAGAAGGTCTGGAAAGCCATCCACGGAGCCTAGGAGGAGACGCCATGATCCCGCCCAAATTCGACTACCACCGCCCCACCTCGGTGCAGGAGGCGGTCCAACTGCTCCAGTCCAGCCCCGAGGCCAAGGTCCTGGCCGGTGGCCACAGCCTGATCCCGCTGATGAAGCTGCGCCTGGCCGCGCCCGCCGCGGTGATCGACATCGGCCGCATCCCCGATCTCCGGGGCATCCAGGCCCTGGACAGCGGGGAGCTCCGCATCGGCGCGTGCACCACCCACCACGAGATCGCCACCTCCCAGGCCGTACAACGGGCAGCTCCGCTCTTGGCCGAGGCCGCGGCCCAGATCGGCGATCGGCAGGTCCGCTACCGGGGGACCATCGGCGGCAACCTGGCCCACGCAGACCCGGCCTCGGACCTGCCCGCGGTGGTGGTGGCCCTGAACGCCACCCTCCAGGCCGAAGGCCCCCAGGGCAGCCGCTCCATCCCCGCGGCCGAGTTCTTCGTGGATCTGATGACCACCACCCTCCAGCCCGGCGAGATCCTCACCCAGATCCGGGTGCCCGCCCTGGGCCAGGGCACGGGCTCCTGCTATCTGAAATTCGAACACCCGGCCTCCGGGTACGCCCTGTGCGGCGCCGCGGCCATCGTCTCCCTGAACCCCGACGGCTCCTGCGCCCAGGCTCGGCTCTGCTTCAACGGTGTCTCGGCCCGGCCCGTGGACGCGGCCGCGGTGGCCCAGGCCCTGGTGGGCTCGGACCTGAGCGACGGGGCCATCGACGCCGCGGTGGAGGACCATCTGCGCGTCCCCGATCCGGTGGGCGACATCCACGCCTCCGCGAGCTACCGCCAGGAGCTGGCCAAGGCCCTGGGCAAGCGGGCCCTCAAGGCAGCCCGGGACAGGGCTCGGGGATAGGCAGATCGCCGTCCTCAGGAAGACCGGACGAGGGGCACGGAAAGCCGTGCCCCTCGTCGCGTTGGAGGTGGGCTGTGGCCAGCGGGGGACGTCGAGCCGGGGCCCCTTCCCCGGGCACGCCCCCCAGAAGGAAGGCCCAGGCTAGGGGGTTCCCCCGGCCTCCTGGGCCTCGATGTGGGCCAGTTTGGCCATCTGGGTCCGGTTCCACTCGTCCGTGCTGTAGGGGGTGTCGAACCACGCGTCCAGGATCTCCCGGGCAATAGGGCCCGAGGTGGCCCGCATGCTCAAGGCCAGGACGTTGGCGTGGTTCCAGATACGAGCCCCCTTGGCCGTCTCCGCGTCGTGGCACAGGGCCGCGCGGACGCCCCGGACCTTGTTCGCCGCGATGGTGGCGCCGGTCCCGGTCCAACACATGACGATGGCCTCGTCGGCCTCTCCACGGACCACCTGGCGCACGGCCTCCGCGGTCACATCCGGCCAGTCCGCCTCCTGGCCCGGTTCCGGCCCGAAGTATCGGACCTCATGCCCCCGGGCCTCCAGCTCCTCCAACACCACCCGGGTCAGATGGGTGTACTCATCGGCGCTCACCGCGATGCGCATGCTCACCTCCTCCGTCACATCACACCGCCTTCCACGTCCACAGGGGCCCGGGCGGTTCCGTCGACCCGGACCCAGCCGCTCCCCTGGTGTCCAAAGGCGAAGACCTGGGGATGGAGCAGCTCGGCCAGGATCTCCAGGGACTCCACCAGCCGGGGCCCCGGCCGGTTGAAGTAGGCGTTGCCATCGGTGACATAGACCCGCCCGGTCTGCACGGCCCGAAGCCGAGACCAGCCCGGACGCCGGGCGAGAACGGGCAGCTCCTCCAGGGTACGGGGGATGTCGAATCCACAGGGCATGCAGACGATGATGTCCGGATCCGCGTCCAGGAGCTGTTCCCAGGTCATCCAGGGAGAATGGTGCCCGGGCCGGCCGAAGAGATCCCGGCCGCCGGCCCGTTCCACCAGTTCCGGCACCCAGTTCCCCGCCGCCATCAGAGGATCCAGCCACTCGATGCAGGCCACCCGAGGACGTTCCGGCAGCCCCCGGGCCCGACGGGCAACGGCCTCCATCCGCTCCTGGAGCCGGGCGACCAGGGCCTCGCCCTGGGATCGAGCGCCCAAGGCCTGGGCCACCCGCCGGATGTCATCCCACACATCGGCCAGGCTGTGGGGCTCCAGGGCCACCACCCGGGGCCGGGAGGAGACCATCCGGCACAGAGCCTCCTCCACGTCCCTCAAGCTCACCGCACAGACCTCGCACTGGGATTGGGTGACGATCACGTCGGGGCGGAGGGCATCCAGGACATGGCTGTGGACCCGGTAGACCGAGATCGCGTCCTGGAGGACGGCCTTGACCCTGCGGTCGATCTCCGCGCTGGAGCCCTGGACATCGAAGCGGGGCTCGGTACACACCGGAAGCTCCTGGACCGAGGGCGGGTGGTCGCACTCGTGGCTGCGCCCCACCAGGTCGGGGCCGAAGCCCAGGGCATGGACGATCTCCGTGGCGCTGGCGATCAACGAGACGATCCGTGGCATCTGCAGGACTCCTTGGATGGACAGGATACGGCTCCCAGGCGGCTGTCGCCCCCCCATCACGCAGAGGCGCCGGAGTAGAAACGCAGGCCGTAGAGCCAGAAGGCCCGGGAGACCACCAACAGGATCCCGGCCATGCCGGCCGCGATGCCCAAAGTGGTCGGATCCATCCGGCCGGTGACCGCCTGGGCCGGCACGGTGGTGGCGAAGGCCACCGGGATGAGGAAGGTCAGGATCCAACGCAGCCATGGGGGATAGATGGTCACCGGCCAGCGGGCCGCCTCGTACATGGTCATGAAGATGACCAGGATGTTCTCCACCTTCACGAACCAGAAGGAGAAGGTGGCCAGGATCAGCCAGACGCTGTAGACGATGAGGCCACCGCTGAGCAGGGTGAGCCCGAACATGGCTGCCTGGAGAGGCCCCACGCTGTCGCTCAGACGACCCAGGGCGATGGCCAGCAGGGCAATCCCCACCCCCACATCGGTGATCTTCCAGAGCTCGAACCGCTGGATGCTCACCAACACCTGGGCATCCGCGGGCTTGGTCAGGGTGAAGTCCAGGGTGCCCTTGCGGATGTCCTCCATGAACTTCTGCATGGAGGGACGCACCATGGTGCGGATCAGGCCGCCGATGAGGAAATAGACCCCCAACAGGGCCAGGAGCTCCGCGGGACGCCAGCCGCCCAGATCCCCGGTGTGGCGGAAGACCACCGCCAGCCCCCCCAGGGCCAGGGCCAGCTCCATGGCCGTCTGCACCAACTGGATCCAGAAGTTGGCCCGGTACTCCAGCTCGGCCAGGAGGCCCAGCTTCAGGTAGGTGAGGAAGAGACGCAGGTAGTGCATGGTCGAGTGATGCGGGAAACGTGAAACGTGAAACGTGAAGCGTGAAACGTGAGACGTGAGACGTGAAGCGTGAAACGTGAGACGTGAGACGTGAAGCGTGAAATGGGAAAGCGTGCAGGGCTCGTCCCCTCCTCGTTCGCCCTACGCGCCGAAGGCCGCGTAGCGGCGAATGCCCGCCCGGTAGATCGTGCGGGCCAGGATCAGGCCCAGGCCGATCCAGATGAGCTGGGCGACCATCCCGCCCAGGGCCTCGGCCAGGGTGAGCCGCCCCAGGATCAGCTCCACCGGGAAGGCCAACATCCAACGAAAGGGCAGGACCAGGGCCAGCCGTTGCACCGCCTCTGGGAAGAGATCCAGGGGGGCCACCCGCCCGGCGAAGAAGATGAGCACCACGAAGTAGGCCTGGTTGATGGCATTGATCCGGGTGGTCCAGAAGGCGGCCATGGCCAGGCTCCAGTCCAGGAAGAAACGGGTGAAGAAGGCCAGGACCAGGGCCAGGGGGAAGAGGGCCAGGGCCCAGGGCTGGGGTGCCCAGCGGGGTTGGAAGATCCAGGCCAGGAGCAGCGCGGCCGGCAGCATGACCGCCAGGGTGAGCACCTTGTAGGCCAGGTTCTCCGCGATGTCCCGGTGGATGGGGTGGATGGGCCGGAGCAGGGTGGCGGAGAACTCCCCGCTGCGAATGCGGTAGTCGTACTCCCACATGATCCAGGTGAAGACCGCGTGGTTCACCAGCATGGCACCGATGTAGTAGGCCGCGAACTCCTGGACCGTGAAGCCGCCCACGGCCCCGCCCTGCTGCTGGGCCACTGTGGTCCACACCACCAGGTAGACCAGGGGCTCCATGATCCCGCCCAACAGCCAGATGAGCATGGCCACCCGGTACTGGAACTGGACGGCCAGGGAGGTGCGGAAGAAGCCCCGGTAGATCGCGCAGAGGTTCTGGAACGGGGTCAGGATGGCGGTCATGGTCGGCGATGGAAGGACACGTGGCCCCGAAAGAACCCTCCCTACAGGAGCTCCGGCCGGAGCTCCCCGTTGCCCGTCGCCAAGGTCGTCTCCTCGGGCTGGGCAAAGACCTGTTCGATGACCTCCTCAATGGGTGGATCCTGCACGGTCAGGTCCAGGACCTCCAGATCGGCCAGGAGGCGGCCGGTGACCTCGGGCGTGATGGCCTTGGGGACCCGCAGGGTCACGGTTCCCTCGTCCTGGCGCACCACCTGGCCGTAGGCCGAGAGATCCCGGGCCGGGAGGTCCGCCAGCTCCACGGTGATGAGCTTGAACGGGGAGAAGCGCTCCACCAGGGCCTCCAGGGCCCCATCGAAGAGGAGCACGCCGTGATGGATGACGATGACCCGCCTGCACAGCGCCTCCACGTCGGCCATGTAGTGGCTGGTGAGCAGGACCGTGGCCCCGGTGCGCCGGTTGTACTCGGCCACAAAGCCCCGGATGCGCCGCTGCATGGTCACGTCCAGGCCGATGGTGGGCTCGTCCAGGAAGAGCACCCGGGGCCGATGGAGGAGGGAGGCCGCGATCTCGCATTTCATCCGCTCGCCCAGGGAGAGATTGCGTACGGGCTTGTGGAGCAGAGGCCCCAGCTCCAACAGGGCCACCAGCTCCTCCACCGTCTGCCGATACGCCTCCGGGGGGATGTTGTAGATGGCCCGGTTCAGCTCGAAGGAGTCAACGACCGGGATGTCCCAGATGAGCTGGTTGCGCTGGCCCATGACCAGAGTCATGCGGCGCAGGTACTCCCGGTCTCGTTCCCAGGGGCGAAAGCCCAGGACCCGGGCGTCGCCCTCCGTGGGGTGGAGCAGGCCGGCCAACATCTTCAGGGTGGTGGTCTTGCCCGCGCCGTTGGGCCCCAGGAAGCCCACGATCTCCCCCGCATCCACGTGAAAGGTGATGCCGTCCACCGCCCGGATGGCACGGGTGCGACGCCGGACCAGGCTGCGGACCGCGGCCAGCACGCCGGCCTCCCGCTCGCCCACCATGTAGATCTTGCGCAGGTCGTGGACCTGGATCACGGGGGATGCCATGGGACTCCGTTGTCGAGATACCGGAACAACGAGTTACCGGAACAAGATGTACCTGGGGTCGACCCTGGGAAAGTAACACAAGCCCGGTCCAATGTCAACGTGGCGCCCTGGTCCGGGCTCGGTCCACCACCTCCTGGTACACGGCCAGGGTCTCGGCTGCAGTCCGCTCCCAGCGGAACGGAGCGGCCCGCAGCCGACCGGCCTGGCGCAGGTGTTCGGCCAATCCGGGCTCGGTCAGGACACGTCGAACGGCCTCAGCCAAGGCCTCGTCGTCCTGCGGTGCCACCAACAGGGCTGCAGAGCCCGCGATCTCCGGCAGGCTGCTCACATTGGAACAGACCACAGGGGCACCGCAGGCCATGGCCTCCAGGAGGGGCAGGCCAAACCCCTCGTAGAGGCTGGGGAGCAGGAAACAATCGGCCCCCGTGTAGAGACCGGGGAGCTCCGCGTCCGCCACACGGCCCACAAAGGCCACATCCCCCTGGAGGCCCAGGGCCTCCACCTGGCGCTGCACCGGTTCGAACAGCCAACCCCGGCCGCCCACCACCAGCAGCCGATGGGGAAAGCCCTGGGCCTTCAGCCGGGCCAAGGCCCGAAAGGCCGTGATGTGGTTCTTCCGGGGTTCCAGGGTGCCCACCATGAGCAGGTAGGGACGGTCCGGGCTGTACCGTTGTCGCAGGGCCCGGACTCCTGCCAGGCCTACAGGGGCGAAGCGGCTGTCCACCCCCTCGTACACCACGTGGATCTTGGTGGAAGGCGTGCGGTAACGCTCCACCAGATCCCGCCGGGTGTGCCGGCTCACCGCCAGGATGGCCGTGGCCCGCCGCACGAAGAGGGGCATGGCCACCCGCAGAAAGGCCCGGTTGGTCCAGGTGTGATGCTGGGGGTAGGCCTCGAAGATCAGATCGTGGACGGTGAGGACCGTGGGCCGCCTCAGACAGGGCAACAGGTGTTCGGTGGCGTGGTAGAGATGCCCCGAGGGCAGGTGCCGCTCCAGCCACGGCCGGCCGAGGAGTTGGCTGGCCAGGGCGCCCAGACGCCAGGCGTGCTGGCCCATCTGCACGGCGGTCCGTGGGAGGTGGCCCAGGGCATCCGGCGGCCCATGGCCGCTGTGGGCGTTGAAGAACAGGTGCACCTGGAGCCGATGGGCGTGCTCCCGGGCCAGGTACAGGGCCAACCGGGCCGCATACCGGGCCAACCCCGCCCCCTGGTGGACCGCGGGACCGATGTCCAGGGTCACCCGGAGACGCCCATCCCTGGAGCCAGGAGCCCTCTCCCCGAAACGGCCCTCTCGGGCGATCGCCCTATGCCGATCGGCCCAGGGAAGATGGCCGACAGAACTTATACTGAAATGCATACAAATCTTCTTGAAATGGCGCTTCGCGATGTGCTATGATGGCATGTGGAGGGAGGTAGTCGGTTCCAGGAGGCCCGCTTCCATGATCCACAAGATGCCATCCCGCAAACCCGGGTACGTCACCGTGGTCTTCGAGCTCCCCGCCTGCATCTGGGCCGATCGGATCTTCTTGGTCGGCGATTTCAACGACTGGCAGACCCATGTCACGCCCTTCATCCAGGGACGAGACGGTGTCTGGCGGGCTGTGCTGGAACTGCCCGCTGGCCGACAGTACCAGTTCCGTTACCTGGTGGACGGCGAATGGCAGACGGACTACCACGCGGACGGCTGGGTCGAGAACCCGTACGGATCGGTGAACAGCGTTGTGGACACCACCCTGCCTGTGGATGAGACGGTGGTGGCCACCGGATCCGGCGCGATCTGCGAGGAGTCCCAGGGGCTGCAGAACGGCCGTCGCCGGCCCATCGCAAGCTTCCGTCCCCTGCCTCTGACCGAGGCGGCCCGCCGTCAGCTGGAGGAGTCCGAGGCCCAGGCCGGCTGAGGTCCCGGGAGCGCTCACCCCACCAACGACAGCCGCAGCCGACGGGCCAGGGCCCTGGCCCGAGCGCCTTCCTCCGGGGCGAGGAACCCGGCCAGACGGCCCTGGGCCCGGACAGGAGGGACGTACTGGTCCAGCAGGCTCACCTCCAATCCCGGACGCTCCGCCAGCCAGTGGAGCACCGGCTCTGTGCAGCAGCTCCAATGGCCCGGCATGAGCAGATGGCGCACCATGACCCGAGCCCCCCGAGCCCATACCTCCTGAATGCACCCCGTGACCACCGCCCAGTAGTTGGGCATGCCGCCGAGCCGCTCGCCACAGCTCTCCAGACCCGACCCCGGGCCGAACTTCAGATCGGGCAGGTAGATGTCCACAGCCGGGGCCAACAGCTCCAGGGCCTGGGGGCTCATGTAGAAGTTGCTGTTGAAGACCACCGGCACCCGACGATCCGGCCCCAACACCGCCAACGTCTCCAGGATGAAGGGAATGTGGGGCACCGGATCCCCGCCGATGAAGCAGATGGAGCGGGCCCCCTGCTCCTGGCGCAGGCGGATCCGCTGGGCCAACTGCGCCGGCGTGCTCGGCACGCCATAGGTGGGGCGAAAGGCGAAGGAGGCCGCGACACAGAAACGGCAGGTGGCCGTGCAGCCGCTGAAGAAGATGGCGTGGGCCGGCCGCAGAGGCGTCTCCTCCCCCAGGTGCAACATCTCCCGGGCGATGTAGCTCACCGACGAGACCCGGCAGACCCCCTGGCCCGTGGACCGGACCGCGCCGCAGCGAAACGGACACAGGAGACAGTCCTCCAGGTGGTGTCGGGCCCGGGCCGCCGCCGCGGACAGCTCCAGGGCGCTCGCCGCCGGAGTTCCAGGGCTCACCTCTCTCCCTCCCGTCCCAGCAGATGGCGCACCAACAGCCGCCGGACCAGGTGGACCTTCTCCCCGGCGGCCACCACCAGCACCGCGGGCAGGATCCCGAGCTCGTCCTGGGGCAAACGCCCCAGATAGAGGCGCACCCGGCGGTTGGCCGCCCTGACCCAGCGGTAGCGCCCGGCCACGTGGGCCACCCGTGGGTCCTGCACCACCGGCTCCTCCAGGATGGCCACCGGTTCGCCGCGCGCGGCCAGCTCCCGACAGGTATGACACACCCCGCCCTCCACACAACAGGGCCCATAGGATTCGTGGCACACGGCGCAGGTCCGAGCATCCTCCAGGGCGTGGCCGGAGCCACAGATGGCGCAGGCGGCAGCGCACGCGTCACACAGACGTTGGGCCGGATCGCCCACCCAGAGCGCATGGCGCTCGCACACCTCCCGACCGCAGACCCCACACCCCGGGGCATGGTCGGGACAGAGACGTTCACCGCAGGTCATGCAGGAGGACAGACAGTGTTCGCACCCCGCCTGCCCACAGACCCGACAGGCGAGACCGTGGACCACCCGCTGACCACACCCAGAGCACGTGACCAGGCAGTGGGGACACACGGGACGCCCTGCCTCGTCGGGCAGAGTCAAGCCAAGCCCCACCCAACGCCCACAACGGACACAGGCGTCCCCGCAGCGACGACAGAACCGCTGGCCGCTCACCTGGCATGTGTCCACCTCCAGGACGTAGTCTCCGCACCCCGGACACCGGACCGCGCAGTCGGTGCAGAGGTAGGCCCCGCTCACCCCATCCACCACCAGGTGGCTGCGACATTGGCGGACCCCACAGGCCCGACAGCGCTCCTGGCAACCATGGCACACCGGATCGCGGCAGACCGGGCAGTGTCCTACATGGTCCGGGCAGATCTGCTCGCCGCAGGCCCAACAGAGATGACTACACGCATCACAGTGCCCCCGAGTGCAGACGGGACACCGGTGGATCCCGCAGCCTCGGCACACGGTCCGCGCGCAGATCGCACACGTCTCCACACACCCGTCGCAGGCCAGGTGGCCGTTTCGACAGAGCCAGGCCGTGTCCAGAGCCGTGCCACAGGCATGGCAGGGAGGCGGCTCCAACACGCCGGTGTAGCGGTCCAGCCGGACCTCCACGGAGACGGACTGGGTCCCGTCCTCCAGCCGCATCCGGGCCTCGGCTACCGGCACGTGGAACAGAGCGTAGCTCACCAGGGTCACCCGCACCCGCAGCCGGTGGTTCTCCACCTCCTCCGCGACCTTCCGCTCCAGGTCCTCGGCCAGATGCCGCCGTTGGGTGCCGTCCGGGTCGTGGTCCGCGCGGATCTCCTGGATCTGCTGCTGGTAGTAGCTCGTCAGCCGGGCCAGGACCTTGTGCAGCCGAGGGAGAACGGCAGCCTCGTATTCCACCGAGCGGACGTCCGCGTAGTACAGCGCGTGCTTCCGGGCCTCGCGGGCCAACCGGGCCAGATGGGCCATGGGCGGAAGTGGAGGAGGGCCAGGGGCCTCCGGTCCCATGGGCTGCCCATCGGCCAGCAGCCTCTCCGGCGAGAAGGGCTCACGCTCCACGGTTGGACCGCCCTCCGCCCCCCACAGGCCCAGCCGTCGTCCCTCCTGGTCCACCAGGACCGCGACCAGCTCCTCCCACTTCTCGTCCGCCCGGTAGGCGATGTGCCAGTTGAAGAGGCAGAGAAGCCGAGTCCGCTCCCGAAGCCGGAGATCCCCGATCCATCCGTTCCGGGGTCGGAGCCCCTGGAGGAGCTCCTCCGCGCCCGGGTGGCGGACCGGCAGCCGCAGCACCGTGGCCGAGCCCCGGTGGACCAGGTAGTCCATCATCCGGTCGAAGAGGCGGCTGCCATAGGCCACCAGCTCCGTCTCCCGGGTGACCTCCGCGTTGTGGAAGACCAGGCGCAGGTGAGGGCGCCCGAAGTGCTCCTGGAGCTCCTGCGGGAGGTCCACGGCCAACACCGGCCCCCCAGGGGTGTGGAGCCACTCCGTGTGCGCGCCGAAGGTGGCGAAGAAGGCCACGGTGAAGGCCGACAACGACCGGCCCTCGGTGGCCTCGTCCTCGCCCATGTGGCCGGAGAAACCAGGCGTCGGACCGGGGCGGTCCACCTGGGCTGCGGGGGCCTCTCCCTGCGCCATGTCGGGCCTCACTCCTTCCCCGAGCCTCTGGGGCTCGGGGCCTCCCTGCTCGGACGAATTCCCCCCATTATACTACAAGGTGATCGGCCCTTCATGGTCGACATCCCCGTCGACATTCCCCATAGAGGAGGGGTCCGTATCCCTTGATGAGACAGGACCACCTCCATCTCCACGATCTCGGGAATGGCCTTGGAGCCGGTCCGAGAGCCCCACCCAGGGCATCGGCACTGCCCGCGGATTGGGTGGCACCTTGAATTGTGATAAAATGTACGAAATGGATCCCATACGACATCTGGAGACAGCCGCTGAGCCGAGCCTCTCACCCGACCCGAGGAGCCCGCTATGTCCTCGACTTCATATCCCCCGGCCCGAAACAACCGAACCCGGAACCGGAAGAAACCCCGCAGGGACGAGATCCCCGACATCGTGATCGGGCGCCTGCCCATCTACCTGCGAACCCTGCGCCAGATGACCGCGGAGGGCAAGGAGATCACCTCCAGCCAGGAGTTGGGCCAGATCCTGGGCATCAGCTCCGCGCAGATCCGAAAGGACCTGAGCCACTTCGGCGAGTTCGGCAAACAGGGGACCGGGTACAACGTGACCTATCTCTGTCGCCAACTGGAGAAGATCCTCAACGTGGATCACACCTGGCCGGTGGTGGTGGTGGGAGCCGGCTCCCTGGGCACAGCCATCGCCAACTACCAGGGTTTCGCCAAGCGAGGGTTCCAGATCGTGGCTATCTGCGACGAGGACCCAGGGAAGATCGGCAAGGAGGTGGCTCCGGGCCTGGTGGTGGAGGACTGTGCCCGGCTGAGTGCTCGGATCCGGGAAGAGGGGGTGAAGATCGCGGTCATCGCGGTGCCGGCCCATGCCGCGCAACGGGTGGCCGACATGCTGGTGGAGGCCGGGATCCGGGCCATCCTCTGCTACGCGCCCACCACCCTGAAGGTCCCCCCGTCCGTGCGGGTGGAGTACATCGATCCCGTAATCCACTTCCAGCACATGACCTACTACCTGCGCTGAGGGCTCACCCCACCGCGGCCACCGCGGCGAAGGCCACCCCCAGCAGGCAGGCCAGAACCGCGGACCAGACGAACAGCCGGCGGAACAGCGGCGGCCAGCCGTCTGCCCGGAACAACACCCGCTCGGCGTGGACGGTGAAGGCCAACCACAGGGCCCCCAACCCCAGGACCGCCAGTTTGCCGATGCCCACCAACACCTCGCTGTTCCACCCAAAGGGGCGAGGCAGGGAGCTGTCCAGCCACACCGCGGCCAACACCACCAGGGCCGCGTAGAGCTGCCAGGCCACGTAGGCGCTGAAGGCGGCCAGGGCCAGCCAGATGAGCGCCAACAGCCAGGCAGACGGCGCCGGGCTGGGCTCTTCCATGTTCATGGCCTCCTGTCTCCCGGGCCCTCACCCCGGGCTCCCCTCACGGCCGGGGCTCCGGGTCCAGGGTCACCACCACCTGGAAGGGCTCGTCTCCCCGGAGCAACGCCACAGTTACCGAGTCCCCCACCCGATATTCCTCGATCTGGATCTGGAGCTCCTCCAGGCTCCGCACCGGCTGGCCATCGATGGCCACCAGGATGTCGCCGCCCACGTAGAACCGCTGCCCCCGGAGGACCACCTGGTGTTGGGCGCCTCGCACCCCCGCGCGATCCAAGGGGCTGTCCGGGTAGAGCTGCACCAGGAGCAACCCCGAGTCCACCGGCAGATCCAGGGCCTGGGCCAGGGTGGGGGTGATGCGGTACGCGTAGCGCACCCCCAGGAAGGGGTGCCGATAGTAGCCCAGGGCCAGGAGATCCGGCAGCACCCGCTTGATGGTGTCCACCGGCACGGCAAAGCCCACGCCCACATTGCCCCCGGTGGGGCTGAAGATCGCGGTGGTGATGCCGATGACCCGGCCGGAGCTGTCCAGCAAGGGGCCTCCGGAGTTGCCCCGGTTGATGGCCGCGTCCGTCTGGATGATGCCGCTGATGGGCCGACCGTCCTGGCCTTCCAGGGTACGGTTCAGCGCGCTGATCGCCCCGATGGTGAGCGTCCGGCTGAACTGGCCGAAGGGGTTGCCGATGGCGATGGCCCGCTGGCCCACTCGGAGATTGGCCGAGCTGCCCAGCTCCACCGGCACCAGCAGCTCCCGGGGCGCGTCGATGCGCAACACGGCCAGATCCGTCCGGGGATCCGCGCCCACCAGCTGGGCAGGAAAGATCCGATCCTCGCCCAAGGTGACCTCGATGCTGGCCGCCCCTTTCACCACGTGGAAGTTGGTCAGGATGTGTCCTTCCCGGTCCAACACGAAGCCCGAACCCGCGCCCTCCTCCGGGAACACCTGGAAGAAGAAACCGCGACGGAGGATCTGGGTGTTGATGTTCACCACCGAGGGGGCCACCCGCTCGTAGACCGCCACCACCCGACGCTCCGCGAAGTCCAGGCCCTCCGCGTCCACCAGAGGCTCCCCCGGTGGGACGGCCCCAGGCCCGACCGGAGAGGTATCTCCCGGATCCCCGCGCGAGGGAGTCTGCAACGCCTCGGGCACCAGGCTCACGCATCCGACCAGGTACAGGGCCAGGGCCACCAGGGAGATCTGCCGAAGGAAGAGCCGAGATCCGGACATGATCGCTGCTATCGTCGCCCAAAACCGAACTCCACGGCACTGAAGAAGAGGAGGACCATGGCCACGAAGCCGAGGAAAACCGCGGCGATCTCCAGGTAGACCCACCCCTGGGCCGCGCGCACCCAGGCCCGATGCCAGGTCAGGGGAGCCCGCTCCCGCCCCTGGTACGCGTAGCGAACCAGGTAGATCTTCTCCGGGGGAACCGGCTCCAGGAGCTGCACATCCCAGCCTGCGTGCTGGAAGAGGTGGGGAAGGGAGGTGACCCCCCAAAAGGCCAGGTTCCCCAAGGGCAACACCACCAGGAGCAGGTAGGCCGCCACCCCGACGAAGCGTTCCACCCAGGCCCAGGGGATGGGGCTGAAGTAGATGAAGAGATCCACCCACAGCCAGCCCAGGTAGATCAGGAGGGGAGAGGCCAGGATCCAATGGCCCAGCCCCCCCAGCCGGGGCTCTGCCTCCACCAGGAAGGCCCGAACCGTCTGCCGCCCGTCCCCCATGGACGCGGGTTCCTCCGTGGACTCTGGCCGGGGCTGTTCCACCGCTATGGCCTCCTTGGAGCGGAACGGGAGGGACCCCGCCCCTGGGCGCGGCGTCGCCGCTTCCGGGCCCGGGCCGCGAACAGCCGCTCCCACTCCGCCACCTCCTGCTCCGAGAGGAGAGGCGCTTCCTCCGTGCCGGGCTCTCGGGCCGGGGGCCGACGGACAGGTCGGGGGCGTCCCAGGCGCTCCACCAGCTCGTGGGGCCGCCACACAGGGACCCGGTGGGCCGCGGCCTCTCGGCGCAGGGCCGCGTCGCCGGTGACCAACACCAGGCCCCGGGCAGGACGCCGGAGCCGCTGCCGGATCAGGTCATCCGCCTCCTGTGGGGTGCGGGCAAAGATCACCCGCACCCCACCGCCGCTCAGGTCCCCGGAGACCCCCTCGGTGATGCCGTGGTCGAAGACCACCGTGATGGTGCCGGGGTAACGGCTCTTCCACACCCGAAGCCGGTCCACCAGGCGCCGCTCGTCGTCCTCGTCCTGGAGCCGGATGTCCTCGAACACGCCGGCGCCGATGACGTTGTGGCCGTCAATCAACAGGGGCATGGACCTCCTCCCGGGGCCGACGCCAGTGGATCTCGGCCCGAGCCCGGTTCCGCCAACGCCACCACAGGCCCACCGGATAGCCCACCATCTTGGCCAGGTCCCCCACAGCCCGGAGCACGGGCACCCAGAGGGCTGCCTGCCACCGCTCTCCCGGAGAGAGCGCGCGCCCCACCACGGACAGCCGCTGCCAGGGGCGGGCACAGTACGCGACGCCCCCCGCGGCCAGCCCCACCCATCCCAAGGCCCGGCCCTTCCGGGCCCACAGGCCATGGCCTACCAGGGCCGGCAGGAGGACCAGATAGGTGAGGTATCGGATCGCGTGTCGCCACCGCCAGAGATCGGCCTTGCCGTCTCCTCGGGCGTATCGGTAGTACTGACGCCAGAACGCGCCCAGGGTGGCCCGAGGGCGGAAGTAGACCACCGCATCCGGGGCCCACTGGAAGGCCGTGGCCCGGCCCGGGGCCAGCCGATTCACCTGGAGGTCGAAGACCAGATCCTCGCAGTAGTCCAGCCATTCGGGGTAACCGCCGACCTGCTCCCAGGTCCGCTTCAGGAAGGCCACCGAACGGCTGCTGGGCAGGAAGCCCTCGGGGCGGATGTCCCCGTGGAGGGGGAGGACCGTGGCCGCCATGGCCGTCTGGAAGACCCCGTCCGCATCGGGAAGGAAGAAGCCGGCCACGGCCAGAGGCGTCTCCCCTGGGGCAGGGGAGGACTCGAAGGGCGCCACCAGACGTTCCAGCCAGCGGGGGTCCAGGCGCACGCCGGCGTCGGTCACCGCAATGATGGGGCCGTCCGCGATCTGGATGGCCCGGTTGCGTCCCTGGCTGATGTTCGCGCCGGGCTCCACCAACACCCGCAGGCCGGGCAACCGGCCTGCGTAGGCCTGGATCTGGGCCACTGTGTCGTCCGTGCTGCCGCCGTCGCAGATCACCACCTGGTCTGGCCGACGGGTCTGGGCGCAGAGGGAGTCCAGCAGGGTGCGGATGCTGGTGCTCTCGTTGTAGACGGTGACGACCACGGAGACACGCATGGCTCTCTCTCCTGGATCCGCCTCCATTTTGCCTCAGAACGGCCCCTGTGGCAATTCGGTGCCGTCATCCGGGCACATTGCCGACTGTCTCCTTTCTCTTCCCACCGATGTTGCCCGAGGGCCCGATCCTGTGCTATGATAGCCCTGCACGGCGGTGGGATCCATGCCGCCCCGGCGACGGAGAGGCCGGCTCCGGCTTCCTGACCGCCGGCGGACAACTGCATAGCCACCCGGGGAGCTTGGAAGCGCCAGGCTGAGAGGGCAACCGGTCTGTTGCCGACCCGTGAACCTGATCTGGGTAATGCCAGCGAAGGGAGGTAGGTGTGGGAAAGGGCTACCCCGGTCGGGTGGCCCTTTTTTCGTGGACCAAACCGAGCATCCAGGAGGTCGACCATGCGACGATACACCTTGTCCCTGTTGTGGCTCCTGTCGTTGGCCGGGCTGATGTTGGGCGGATGTCAGTCCATCCCGGGCCCTCCGCCCTTGGCCGGCCAGCAGGCCGCGGAGGCCCCGGCCCCGGAGGAGCCGGTGACCTTGGTCCTGGCCAGCCACGACTCCTTCAACGTGAGCCAGGAGGTCATCGCCCAGTTCGAGGAGATGTACAACGTGAAGTTCCAGTACCTGGGCCTGGGCGACGCGGGGGAGGCCCTGAACAAGATGATCCTGAGCCGGGACGCGCCCCTGGCCGACGTCTTCTTCGGCGTGGACAACACCTTCCTGAGCCGGGCCCTGCAGGCAGACATCTTCCTGCCCTACGAGTCGCCCCTCCTGGCCAAGATCCCGGACGAGTTCAAGCTGGACCCGGAACACCGGCTGCTGCCCGTGGACCACGGCTTCGTCAACATCAACGCGGACCGGCTCTGGTTCCAGGAGCAGGGCATCCCCCTCCCCCAGACCCTGGAGGACCTGATCCGGCCCGAGTACCGGGGGCTTCTGGTGGTCCAGAACCCGGCCACCTCCTCGCCCGGGCTGGCCTTCCTGCTGACCACCGTGGGCTACTTCGGCGACCCCGGCTACCTGGACTTCTGGCGCGCCCTGCGCGAGAATGATGTCCTGGTGACCGACGGCTGGAGCGAGGCCTACTTCGAACACTTCACCGTGGGCTCCGGCGGCACCGGAGATCGTCCCCTGGTGGTGAGCTACACCACCAGCCCGCCGGCCGATGTCCTCTTCGCCACGGACGGCCGCACCGAGCCCCAGAACGTGAACATCAACCCGCCCAGGGGCACCTTCCACCAGATCGAGTTCGTGGGCATTGTGAAGGGCACCCAGAAACTGGAACTGGCCCAGGCCTGGGTGGACTTCATGCTGGATCGGACCTTCCAGGAGGACATCCCCCTCCAGATGTTCGTGTACCCGGTGAACCCAGACGCGGCCCTGCCCGAGCTGTTCGTGCAGTTCGCGGAGATCCCCCAGGACCCCGTGGAGCTGCCCCCGGAGCAGATCGACGCGAACCGGGAGAGGTGGATCCAGGCCTGGACCGACGTCATGCGTGAGTGAGCGGCCTGGAAGGGGGTGGTCGGTGGGCCGCCGACCACCCCCCGGATATCTCCACGGAACGGCTTGGCGAGATGCGACGCACCCATCCACTCCTCTACCTGCTCTACCTCCTGCCCCTGCTCTTCCTGGCGGCCTTCTACTTCTACCCGCTCCTGGCCATCTTCCGGATCAGCTTCGCGCCGGAAGGACGCTGGACCCTGACCGGCATCGCGGAGACGGTCCAGCGGCCCCTCTTCTGGCAGGTCCTCTGGTTCACCACCTGGCAGGCGGCCGCGTCCGCGGGGCTCACCTTGGTGGCCGGCCTTCCCCTGGCCTACATCTTCGCCCGCTACGAGTTCCCGGGCAAGCCCCTCCTCCGGGCGCTGACCACCCTCCCCTTCGTCATGCCCACCGTGGTGGTGGCCACCGCGTTCACCGCCCTGGTGGGGCCCAGTGGCCTGCTCAACATCTGGCTCCAGGCCCTGTTCGACCTGCCCCGACCGCCCCTCCGCCTGCTGGGCACCGTGTGGATCATCCTCCTGGCCCATGTCTTCTACAACGTGGGCGTGGTCGTCCGCCTGGTGGGGAGCTTCTGGGCCCACCTGAACCCCCATCTGGAGGAGGCCGCCGCGGTCTTGGGCGCGGATCCGGCCCGCCGATGGTGGACCGTCACCTTTCCCCTGCTGGTGCCCAGCACGGTGGCCGCGGGCCTGCTGGTCTTCCTCTTCTGCTTCACCAGCTTCGGCGTGGTCCTCATCCTGGGCGGGCTCCGCTACGCGACCCTGGAGGTGGAGATCTACCGACAGGCGGTGAGCCTGTTCAACCTCCCGGTGGCCGCGTTCCTCTCCCTGGTCCAGATCCTCCTCACCTTTGCCATCATGGCCCTCTACACCCGGATCCAGCGGCGGGCCAGCCTGCCCCTGGAATTCCGCCCCGCCCAGGGCGTGGCCCGGGCGCCCCGGCAGCGGGGGGAGTGGCTTCTGGTATCCGGGGGCCTGGTGGCCGGGCTGGCCTTTCTCCTGGCCCCCCTGCTGGCCCTGGCCTGGCGGAGCTTCACCCTAGGGGATCAGGGGTTCACCCTCCAGTACTACCGAGAGCTGGCCGTGAACCGCTACGGCAGCGCTTTCTTCGTGCCGCCGATGACGGCCGTGGGCAACTCCTTGCTGGTAGCGGCCGGAGTGGTGGTCCTCGGCCTCTTCCTGGGCACGGCCAGCGCCTACCTGCTGGCCCGTCCCCGGAGCCGGCTGGCCGCCCTTCTGGACCCGGTGTTCCTGCTGCCCCTGGGCACCTCCGCGGTCACCCTGGGATTCGGCTACATCGTGGCCATGGGCCCCTGGCGGGCCAGCCTGTGGCTGGTGCCCATGGCCCACACCCTCATCGCCGCGCCCTTCGTGGTCCGGGCCCTGCTCCCGGCACTCCGAGGCCTGGACCCGCGGCTCCGGGAGGCGGCCGCGGTGCTGGGCGCGTCGCCGGCCCGGGTCTGGTGGACCGTGGACGTGCCCCTGCTCCGAAGCGCGGCCATCGTGGCCGCGGTCTTCGCGTTCACCATCAGCCTGGGGGAGTTCGGCGCCACCCTGCTCCTCTCCCGGCCGGACTTCCCCACCATGCCCGTGGTCATCTACCGGGCCCTGGGCCAGCCGGGCCTGCTCAACTACGGCAAGGCCCTGGCCATGAGCACCCTGCTCATGGCCGTGGCCGCGGCGGGCATCGTGGTCATCGAACGCTTCCGCCTGGACGCGGTCTCCGAGCTCTGAGGCGGCCATGGCCCTGCTGCGCGTGCGTGGACTCCGCAAGTCCTTCGGCAGCCAGCCGGTGCTGCGGGGGGTCAGCCTGGACGTGGAAGCCGGCGAGCTGGTGTGCCTGTTGGGTCCCAGCGGCTGCGGCAAGACCACGTTCCTGCGGGTGGTGGCCGGACTGGAGGAGCCGGACGGCGGCACCCTCCACTTCGGCTCCCAGGACCTGGCCCAGGTCCCCGTGCATCGGCGCCGTTTCGGCCTCATGTTCCAGGACTTCGCGCTCTTTCCCCACCTGAACGTGTACGACAACGTGGCCTACGGCCTGCGCATGGCCGGCTGGAAGGAGGCCGCCGTCCGCGGCCGGGTCGCGGAGATGCTGGCCCTGGTGAACCTGGAAGGCTACGCGGGACGCACCGTCTTCGAGCTGAGCGGCGGCGAGCGCCAGCGGGTGGCCCTGGCCCGCAGCCTGGCCCCCAGCCCTCGGCTGCTCATGCTGGACGAGCCCCTGGGCAGCCTGGACCGGACCCTGCGGGAACGGCTCATGGTGGAGCTGCGGGCCATCCTGAAAGAGGTCGGGGTGACGGCCCTCTACGTGACCCACGACCAACAGGAGGCCTTCGCGGTGGCCGATCGGATCGCGGTGATGCACCGAGGAGAGTTCGTCCAGATCGGGACTCCAGAGGCGGTCTATGCCCGACCGGCCACCCCCTTCGTGGCCCGTTTCCTGGGGCTGAACAACCTGGTCCCCGCCCGGGTGCCGTCAGAACATCCTCGCCAGGCCCTCACTCCCCTGGGCACCTTTCGGCTGCCGGAATCGGCCCACCCCGGAGAGGGGCTCCTCCTGATCCGGCCGGAGGTGGACCCGGAGCATCTGGGCCAGGAAGGGGAGGCCGGCGCGATCTGGGGAAGGGTGGCGGCTCTCTCCTTCCGGGGAAGCGACTACCACATGGAGCTGGAGGTCCACGGAGAGGGCGGCCAGGACTACCGGCTGGCCTTCATCCTGCCCACCCACCTGGGCCGTCGAGGGGGGGCGTGGCCGCTCCAGGTGGGAACCCGGGTACGCCTGGGGATCCACACGGACCAACTGGTGTTCCTGGAGGGGCCTACTCCAGGGGGAACAGCAGGGTGAGCCGGCTGGTGTTGGCCGGGGTCCACCCCTCCAGACCGTCGCGGAGACGGTGCACATACCACCAGACGATGGTATCGCTCTCGCCGGCCCGCCACACCGGTCCGTTCAGGATCTCCACGATGTCACCGCCCTCCAGGTAGCCCAGGACCTCCCCATCGTTCGCGCCGGGCTGGCTGCGGACGTACACCGTACAGCCGCCACACACCTGGGCCCGCTGGCCCACCTCCATGGGAATGGCGTTGCGGCTGGGCGGCAGATCGTTGGTCTCCACGATCCGGGTTCCCCCCGGCGAGAACCTCTGCGCGATCGGGGTCAGGTCCTGGGCCGGGAAGATCGCGTCGGGCTGGGCTGGCGCCTCGGCCCCCTGACCCAGCGATCTCTCCGCCACCGCGCCCGAGGCGAAATCCTCCTCTGGCTGGGACGGAGCCTCGGCCGACACCGGGGCGGACGGCGCGGTGCTGCCCCGGGCAAACCACCCTGCCCCCAGGGAGACCAGGGCCACCAACACCAGGATCGCCGTCGAACGGAGCCAGGAGGGCAGGGATCGGGAGGGCGGTGGGCCCTCCAGGGTCACCGGGATGTGGGGCTGTTCCACCTGGAGCCGGGTAACGTACATGGGCAGCGCGTGCCGCGCGTGGTAGCGGGTACGCAACAGGGTCTCGGCCTGGCGCAGGGCCAGCTCCTGGGCGCTCCCCGCGGTGGTGTCGTGGAGCTGGACCTCCGCGCGAACGGGTTCGCCCTGACGGTCGAACAGGATCAGGAGGCCTGCCAAGGGGGTGCCCCCGGTGTCCACGATGTTGTAGTACTCCGCGGGCACGGCCCGGACCAGCTTGCCAGGGCCTTCCAGCCGGATGGGGCTCAGGGTGTAGGGAGCGGTGGGCTCCAGAATGGGCTCGGCAGATGCGGGCTTGTCGGAATGGGTGGTCATGGTCATCCTGTCGGTCGGCCAATGTGGCGAACACGGGGGATGGGGAGCCGACCCGCCGGTCACGGGAGCTGGAGGCTGGCCACCCCGACGACCTGGAAGCGCTCTTGCCCCACGAAGGCCACACGCAGATTGTACTCAATGGGAATGTCCGGGCGCAAGTAGCCGCTCCACCGCAGGCTGTCGCCCACCTTGCGATAGGGGTACTCCTCTTGGGGCATGCCGGTGACCCGGGCTCCCCGCTCCTCCTGGCCGCCGTACCCATACGTGAGGCCTTTCAAGGTCTCGCCTACCCGTGCGCTCCCGGTGTAGGGCACCTTGAGCACCGTGCCGGACAGGGTCACCGGCATGGCCTGAGGCTGGATCCCCTCCACCACCAGACGATGGACGCCGGCAACCCGGACGCTGTCCTCGCCCACCCGATAGATGCGCAGGCGCAGGCTGTAGCGCACCCCCTGGATCCCAGGCCAGTCGCCGTCGAAATCCAGGGAGTCGCCCACCGTGCGCACGCTCCGCAGCCCCGCGATGCGGAACTCCGCGCCCTGATCGCCCACGGCCACCAGCTGGATGTCCGTCCCGGGTATCCGGTCGCCGATGGCCAGGCGTCGTTCGGTGGGGCCCGCGAACGCCATGGCGTTCGGCCCCAGGTCCACCCCGGGAAGATCCGCGAGCTGGGGCAACCCCGGAATGCCGCTCAGGTCCGGCAGCCCCAGATCCCGGAGCAGATCGGGGAGCTGGCCCAGATCGGGCAGGTCGGGCATCCCGGGGATCTGGGGCAACTGGGGGGTCCGAGGCAGGAAGGGCAGAGAGCATCCGGCCAACAGGACCAGGGAGAGGAACAGGCCGCTCACCAACACCCGCCAGGAACGGGAACAGGGGTTCACCTCGTCCATGCTCGCCTGCCTTTCATGCGGACCGGGGCTGTGGCCCCGGTGGTGCGGGGCGTTCAGTACGCGCCCAGCTCTATCAGCCGATCGTCGTCGATGCCGAAATGGTGGGCGATCTCGTGCCGCACCACCCGGCCCACCAGGTCCCGGACCTGGTCCTCCGTCCAACAACGCATGAGGATCGGGTACCGATAGATGCTGATCTTGTCGGGGGGCACCAGGGTGTAGCCCGTGGTGCGCCCGGTCTGGGGGATCCCTTGGTAGAGCCCCAACAGGTCCTCCCGACGGTGGACGCCCACCGAGGCCAGGGCCTCTCTATCGGGCCAGTCCTCCACCACCACGGCCACGTTCTCCAGGGCATCCAGGAAGGGCTGGGGCAATCCCTCGATGGCCTCCACCACCAGCTCCTCGAAGCGTTCCCAATCCATCCTCATGGGCCCATCGCTCCCATGCCGAAAGCCGCCCGCAGAATGTCGTCCACGTATCGACGCTGGGGCCCGGGGATCCGGTTCCAATCCGCGCCGTTGCGCAACACCCGGGCCACGTTCTCGGGCCCCCAGTTGTACGCGGCCAGAGCCCAGGGCCATTCCGGGTACCCCATGTCGCTCAGGAGACCCCGGACATGGACCAGATACGCCGCCCCCACGCGGACGTTGTCCTGCGGGTCGAAGGGATCCGTGGCCTGGAACAGCGGGGCAAACTCGGCCCAGGTCTCCGGGATGATCTGCATGAGGCCCATGTCGTTGTCCTGTCCCAGGGCCCAGGGGTTGAGCCGGCTCTCCCGATAGGCCAGGGCAGCCAGCAGGCGCCAGTCCAGGCCGAACTCGGCAGCCACGGCCTGGAAGAGATCCCGATAGGTCCGCGCCCGCGGGGCGGTGCTCTGAAGACGGCCGAAGGGCGCCCCGGGTTCCGTCACCGCGGAGGGCCGCTCGGAGCTTCCGCCCTCCACGGGCGTGTGCTCCACCAGCGCCACCAGCTCCGCGGCAGAGGGCATGGAGGCCGGCGTGGCCGCGGGCGTGCCCCCCGGCACCACCAGCAGGGCCAGGGCAGCGGGGGAAGGCCCGGGGGAGGCCGCGGTGGAGGCAGCCATGCCCACCAGCAGCCCGGCCACGCTGGCCAGGAGCCACGCGGCCACAACCAGGCCCAGAAGGGACAACAGAACCATGGCAGGCCCCAGGCGCCTTCCGCCTCTCCGCGGGGCCACGGCCGTGGGGGGGCTGTGGGGTTCCCACCGGGGGCGTTTCGGCCCGGATCGGGAGGGTGGGTGGAGCCCCAGGGCCTGGAGACCGGTCTCCAGCTTGCTGGTCTGCACCGGGAGAGCCCCAGGGAGGCGGCTCAACCCCTCCACCAGGGCGTGGAACGGGGGCGCGGCCTCTCCCGAGGTCAGGAGCTCCAACTCCACCTCGTGGAACTCGGCCACCACGCGGCCGTGGGGATCCTCTGGAGCCACGACCTGAACCCGATCCAGGCTCAGCTCCGCGAAGGCCTCCCCCCCCGGCCCCCCATGGACCGTGGCCCGCTCTCGAAGCTGGCGCAACGTCAGCAACGGACGCAGCGGAAGCTCCCCAGTCCACGTCACCGCCTCCAGGGTCGCGGCCCATTCCGGGAGAGACGCGACCACCTGGTCCCAGGTGAAGATCCCGGAAGCCCATTCCGGCGGCACAGAGGCCTCCCACTCCGCGCGGCGGGCCACCCCCCGGGCATCCGGAAGCTGGAGAGCCTTGGCCGTCAGCCGGGGGGGGCCGTCGCCTCTCCGACGCAGCCGCAGAGCCCAGCCCCGCTGCCACAGGTCCCAGGAAGGGGTGTCCAGGTAGAGATCCTCGTGGACCTCCCGATGCAGGGGGCCCCGAGGAAACCGCCTCCACAACACGTGGGAGCCCCGGAGGGTTTCCAGAAGCTCAGGGTCCTCCAGGCGAAGCTTCAGCTCCACCTCGTGGCGAAGAGGATGGGCAGGGCGCGGGGGCAGGAGATCGACCATCGTCTGCCATTATAGCAGATATGGGGACAAAGGGGCTACCCAGAGGGGAGGGTTCTCGCCCCCACGAAGGCATCCAAGCAGACGAGGGCGCAACAACCCGGGGCAGAGAAGGCCCAGCGCGGGGAAGCGACTTCCCCGTGGCCGGGCTCAGCTCCCGGTCTGCAGGGCCCGGTATCGCTGGACGGCCCGCCGG
Source organism: Caldilineaceae bacterium (assembly GCA_026989655.1). GTDB lineage: Bacteria > Chloroflexota > Anaerolineae > Caldilineales > Caldilineaceae > JALSIX01. The sequence continues at coordinate 33,138 of JALSIX010000085.1, read as the reverse complement.
GCGACCTCCTGTTCGGCCGCAAAGGTGAGGGCCTGGGGGGCCTGCTCCAGGGGAAGCCAACGCACTCGGAACTGGGCCTCGTCCTCCGGAGGACGAGGGATCTGCTGTCCCGAGAGCAGGCGCAAGAGGTAGTAGTGCTCGTCGCGGATCACCCGATCGCCCTGGTGATCGAACTCCACGGTCTGCGCGCCCAGGTCGTCCAGCACCTCCAGCGCCGCGTACCCGGTCTCCTCCCGGGTCTCCCGCAGAGCAGCCTGGAGGGGTTCCTCGCCCGGATCGATGTGGCCCTTGGGAAGGCGTACCTCTCCCCGGCTGGGACGCTCCAGGAGGAGCATCCGGGGACCGGGGAGAGAGCCTGTCGGGCGGTCGTCGATGACCACGCCGCCCGCGGCCCGGTATCTACGAACGCCCATGGCTCGGTTCAGGCGGTGGAGGACTGGCTGAGGGACAGCGGATCGGGGACATCAGTGGAATCGGCCAGGGACTGGGGCCCGGCGGTGAGGGCCGGCGCCAGCTCCACATGGAGCATCTCCGCCAGGTCGTGGCCCAGGATGACGGGCTCCCGTTCCCGGTCGTCCTCCAGCTCGTCGTCCACGTGGGCCAAGGTCACGGGCCCGTTGAACGGGGCCACCTCTACCAGACGAACCCATCGGCCCGGGAGCAGCTCGAGTTGGGCCAGGTAGCGCAGCACCCGGGGATCCCGGGCCGTCACCCGGCGGATGATGCCCAGCTGCCCCGGCTGGAGAGAGAGCAACGGCACCGAGGGATCCGGCGGCATGGTACCGTCCTTGGCCGGGATGGGATCCCCGTGGGGGCAACGGGTGGGATAGCCACAGAGGGCGTCCATCCGATCCTCAAAGGCCGTGCTGATGGCGTGTTCCATGCGATGGGCCTCCGCGTCCACCTGATCCCAGGTGAAGCCCATCACCTGGATGAGGAAGACCTCCAACAGGCGATGGCGGCGGATGAGCTGGAGGGCAGCCAGGCGTCCCTGCTCCGTGAGCACAATGCCCCCCGAGCCAGAACGCTGGATCAGGTGGGCCTCCTCCAGGCGGCGCAGCATGCTGCTGGCTGCAGCAGGGCTCACGTGCATCTCGTCGGCCAACAGACCGGTGGTGATCTTGGGATGTTGGCCGCTCAGGCGGTAGATAGCGGCCAGGTAGTCGAGCATTCCATCGGTGGTCAGACCACAGAACGTGCGCATGGCAGCCCCTAATTTTTCTAAATTGGGCCAACAAAAAGCCTGGATGCATTATACGGACAAGACGCGGCCCCTGTCAAAAGAGGGGCATCTCCCGGGGGGTATGGCGGATGGGTCGGTGTCCGGAGCGGGGGCTCCCAGGCCGGCACGACGTTCTATCGGATATCGGCGGATATCGGCTATCTCGGGAAAGGCCCGACAGGGTCGAGCCGCCGCGTGGTGGATCCGGGTGGGGATGGTACAATGACGGTCGACGACCGGGAACCCGAACCCCAGACATCCCCAGAGGACCGAGCCATGGAGCTGTTGCGCCAGGGCTGTGAACAGATGGGCATCCCCCTCTCGGACGAACAGGTGGCCCAGTTCCGACGCTACTACGAGCTGTTGGTGGACTGGAACCGACGCATGAACCTGACGGCCATCACCGAATATCGGGCCGTGCAGACCAAACACTTCCTGGATTCCCTGGCCGGCCTGCCCGTCATCGCCCAGGAGTTGGGGGAACCCCTGCCGCCGCAACGGCCGCTCCAGGCCATCGATGTGGGCACCGGGGCCGGCTTCCCGGGGATCCCCCTCAAGATCGTGTGGCCCTCCCTGCGGCTGACCTTGCTGGACGGCACGGCCAAGAAGGTCCGCTTCCTGGAGACGTTGGTCCAGGAGCTGGGGCTGAGACGGGTGCGGGTGGTCCAGGGCCGGGCCGAGGAGGTGGGGCGCACCGAGGCCTTTCGGGGCCAGTTCGACCTGGTGGTGGCCCGAGCCGTGGCCCGGCTGAACACCCTGGCCGAGTATCTGCTCCCCCTGGCCCGGACAGGCGGCTACGTGGTGGCCTACAAGGGCCCCGGCGCGGCCCAGGAGTTCATGGAGGCCCGGGGGGCCATCGAGAAGCTGGGCGGCGAGACGGTCCGCTTCGCGCCGGTCACGGTCCCTTTCCTGGACGAAGAACGGCGCATCCTCCTCATCCACAAGGTTCGACGCACGCCCCGCCAGTATCCCCGCCAACAGGGCTTGCCCCGAAAACGGCCCCTGTCCTGAGGTCTGTTCCCCGGATCACCCGACCGCGGGCAGGAAGCGGCGCAGGGGGCCAAACGGCAGTGCCCGAGCCAGGAGGGCCATGTCCTCGCCCCGGAACCCCCCGACCACAAGGAGGGCCATCCCATAGATCCCCCACCCTGGGACCAGGGCCATCCAGGGGGAGATCCCCATGGTCTGCAGGCCCAACATGGTGCCCCCCATGGCCAGGGCCGCGACAGCCGGCCGCCAGGCCAGGTCCCACCAGGGCACCTTCCCCACATGGCGACGGACACTCCAGTAGAAGGGGAGCAGCAGGCTGAACTCCGAGAGGATGGTCACCACGGCCGCGCCCAGGTACCCGAAGGTGGGGATGAACAGGAGATTCCCCACCACGTTGAAGGCCACCCCCAGCAGAAAGGCCTTGGTGAGGTAGCGCTGCTGGTCCACCGCGATGAGCACATATTGGGTGACGCTGTTCACGAAGCCGATGGGGATGCTCCAGATGATCACCTGCAGGGCCAGGGCCGAGCCTCCCCGGTAGGAGAGGGTCCGCCCCAGGACCTGGATGGTCTCGGGCACGTGGAGGAACTCCACGCCGCCCAGGATGTAGATCAGGGGCTCGGCCAACACGGCGATGGTCATGGCCAGGGGCAGGCTCACCATGAGGAGCAGCCGCACGCTCAGGACATAGGCCCGCAGCAGTCCCTCCCGCTCTCGCCGGGCATACCGGCTCATCAGGGGAAAGATCGCGAAGGTGAAGGTGCTGGGGATGATGTTCAGCCCGTCCAGGTACTTCAGGGCCGCGCTGTAGAGCCCCACACTGAAGGCCCCGGCTAGAGGACGCAGGATCCACAGGTCGATGCGCCAGAAGATGGTGGCCAGCAGGTGGTTGATCATCAACGGCCCGCTGGTGGACAGCATCCAGCGCTGCAGCCGGCCATCCCACCGCCACTGGGGCGGAAACAGGGTGGACCGCACCAGCAGGTAGAGCCAGATCCCCTGCAGGACGTTCATGGCCAGGCTCACCCCGGCCAGGCCCACAAAGCCCCACCCCAGGAGCAACGCCAGCGCGCCCAGGGCCACCTTCATCAGGGCCGTGGCACTGCTCAGGCCCGCGGGGTACTCCATCTTCTCGAAGGCGTAGAAGAGCGCGCTGAAGGCATCGGCCCAGTTGGCGAAGAGCATGGCCAGGCCGAAGAGGGCAATGGCCCAGATCTCCTCCCTTCCCACCGTGCCCACGGCCCAGTATCCGTAGGTGACCAGGGCCAACACCGGCATGCTGGCCAGCCACAGGCCGGTTCGCAGGGCCAGCACATTGGTCAGGTAGCGGCTGGACTGGTTCCGGTCCGCGGCCACCTCCCGGGTCAACAGGGTGCCCAGGCCATAGCGGCTGACGATCTCGAAGAAGCCGTAGACCGCCACCACGAACGCGTACTTGCCGGTGCCCTCGGGCCCCAGGATGCGCACGTAGAGCATGGCAAAGGCGAAGTCGATGGCCTTGTTGGCCAGGCTCAATCCCATGGGCACCAGGGAGTTCTTGGCCACCGTCCGCACCTCGTCCGTCTCCACCTCCGGCCGATAGTAGCGGCCCCATCCCCACCACAGGAGCAGCAGCAACCCGGCCATGCCGGCCAGGAAGGAGAGATACAGGCCCAGCTTGAAGCTCATGGGGCTGTAGACGAAGCGGACGGTCCACGGCCCGGGTTCGGCCAGGTAGACTGCCCGAAACGCGCCGTAGGCCCGGTAGATGGGCAGCTCCACCTCCTGGCTCTCGTCGCCGCCGAAGGGACGCACATAGGCCTTCCAGCCGGGGAAGTAGGCATCGGTGAGGACCAGCCAGGCCCGATCGCTCAGGTTCACGTCCACGAAGACATCGTTGGCCGTGTAGCGGCTGATCCGGGCCTCGGCCACCTGGGGGCTGGAGGATATCCGCCCGTTGGGATCGGCCGGGGCCTCCTCGATGAAGACCACCCGGCGCAGATCCGCCTGCACCAGGGGCTGTTGCTCCGGAGGCACCACCTCTGCCCGGGGGACCAGGAAGGCCCGGGGAAAGACCTCCAGGTTCTCGTACACCCGGATGGAACCGTCCTGGTAGACCAGACGCCAGGATGCGATCCCGGGGAGCTCCGTCTCGGTGAGGAGGTAGCGCACGTTGAGCAGGTCCAGCAGGGGGTTCTCCAACACCTCCAGGGGCCGCGGGCCCTGGGCGTAGAGGGGAGCGATGCGGTTGTAGAGGAGCTCCCCGCTCTGGTCCTGGATCCGCTCCATGAGGGCCACGTACTGGCGGGGGATAATGGAGTCGTAGCCCCGGATGTCGTGCCAGCCGTAGTACATGCCCACGTTGGCGTTGAAGGTCTTGGCCCCGGGCAGGTCGAAGGTGGTGAAACGCCAGGGAGAGAGCGGCCCGGGCGGGGAGCTCCCATCCCCCGCCGGCTCACGGCCCTGGGTCTCCAGGAACGCCACCACCGGCGGCACGTTCACCAAGGGGGAAAGGGAGGGATCCGTGGCCGGGTTGAAACGGCCGTGGGCCGCGTAGAGATCCAGGAAGACGATGAGGACGAGCAGGCCTCCCCCCCATCTCCAGCCCCCCAGGCGGCTCTCGTCCCCTTGCCCCCTCCTCAGAGCCCACAGGATCCCGCCGCTGAGGAGGGCGAAGAGCCCGAACTTGAACAGGTTCACGCTCTGGTACCCCCAGAACATGCGGCCGTCCGCGAAGGAACGGCGGGCCAGGTCGCTGGCAGCCAGGACCCGCTCTCCCAGGGCGATGAAAGGGGCTGGGAGAAAATAGCTGGCCACCACGGCCAGGAGCGCGGCCAGGCCGGCCAGGACGGCGGCCAGAGGCAGATAGCCCAGGATCAGCCCAGGGAGCACCGAGAAAGGGGCCCGGCCCTGCCACGGACCCCAGCCCCCGTGCCGTGCGCGGATCTGCTGGAGCCCGATCCCTGCCAACACCGCCATGCTCAGGGTAAAGGGAAAGACCCAGCGGAAGGGGCTGTGGAGCTGGTTCCAGCCGGGCAGGCCATAGTAGAGCAGGGCGTACAGGGGCGTGCCAAAGGCGAAGAGGAGGGAGATGACGGCCAGGGACGCGAAGATCCAGGTGGCGGGGACGAGCTGACCAGTGGGCGGGCCGTGAGGGGGACGACGCGACCGGGTGCTGCCGTCCTCCCTCCTCGCCGCGGTCACCACCGCCACCGCGGCCAGCAACCAGGTGAGGAGGCCCAAGTAGTTGCCCCCCTCCACGTAGTTCTTGATCCCCCAGAAGACCGTGTCGATGGGCTCGCCCAGGGCGTTGACCCGAACCGGTTCCCAGCGCAGGTTCCACAGGTCGAACCAGGCATGGTGGCTGGGGTTGCCGAAGATGTCCGGCAGGAAGAAGGTCAACACCTGGCGGACAGGCCAGGCCCAGCCCACCACCTGGGCATAGCTCGCGGAGCCCTCCCGGAAGTTCAGGGTCACCAGCTCGTACAGGGGGAGGATCTGCACCCCACCGGCAGCCACCCCCAGCAGGGCCAGGGCCAGGAGCCAAAGGGCCAGGGCCAGGACACGCCCCAGGGGAGACCGACCCCGTGAGGACGGAGCCCCCTGGTTCCTGGCCCGCAGCCTGCGCCAGGCCAGGAGCAGACGGGCTGCGCTGTAGAAGCCCGTGACCAGGAGGGTGTAGTAGTAGAACTCGGGGTGGCCGGCCAGGGCCACCAACCCCAGGACCCCCGCGCCCAGGACCACATAGGGCACGGGCCGGAAACGGGTCAGCCCCTTGGCCTCCTGCTTCTGGATCACCCGCTCCACGATGGCCAGGAGCAGGGGAAGCCAGGCCACGGCCGCGATCACCATGGTGAAGACCACGCTCACCACCATGAAGCCGCTGAACTGGTAGACCACGCCACTGAACAGGGCCGGGAGAGGCCGCAGCCCCAGGACCCGGGCCAGGATGTACATGTTGCATCCGGCCAGGGCCAGTTGGAGCGCGGTGAACCAGCCGTAGGCGGCCTCCAGGGGCAGCACGTAGAACAGGAGGCTCAGGGGATAGAGGGCACTGGACTGGCCCGCGGCCAGGAAGGGCAGCCCGGTGAAGATCTGGGGGTTCCAGAGGGGAAGCTGGCCCTGGGCCAGGGTCCGCCGGATGTGGAGCTTCCACACCGCGTTCTCCAACACCAGGTCGCTGAGGAGGCCGTTGTGGGGCACCAGGCCCGGCCGCAGGCTGCGCCAGGGCTCGAAGGTGTAGAGGTTATCGTAGGGCAGCAGAGTCCGGCCCAGGAAGAGGACCGGGGCAAACCAGAGCAGGGCAAGGGCCAGGAGCACCGCCAGCGGCCACAGCTCCCTTCGCAGGCCGGAGATCCGCCTCACCACGCCACGCTCCACACATCACGGCCCACGGCTCACGCCTCGCGCTCCACGTTGGGCACCGGGGCAGACGACAGGAGGGGATGGCCCGATTCCGAGGCCAGGGCTGGACGCCCACGCCGGATCCGCCGACGGTGGCGCCACCGCAGCTCCCATACCCGCCAGGCCGACTCCAGCTTCACCGGCACGTCCATCTTGCTCTGGCCGATCCGGCGGTCCTCGAAGTGGATGGGCAGCTCGATGACCCGGTAGCCGAGTTTCTCGCTCAGGTAGGCCATCTCCACCTGGAAGACGTAGCCGTTGCTGCGCACCGTGTCCAGGCCAATGCCCAGGAGGGCCTCCCGACGCCACAGCTTGAAGCCCGCGGTCATGTCCCGCACCCGGATCTGGAGGATGGCCCGGCTGTACGCGTTGGCCCACCAGCTCAACAGACGCCGCCACCAGCTCCAGCGCTCGTCCAGGCTGCCGCCGGGCACGTAACGGCTGCCGATGACCACGTCCGCGCCGGTGATCAGGCTCACGGCCAACATCTGGGGGATGTAGTCCGGCGAATGGCTGAAGTCCGCATCCATCTGGACCACGAACTCCGCGCCCAGGTGCAGGGCTCGGCGCATGCCCTCGATGTACGCGGTGCCCAGGCCGGCCTTGCCCCGACGGCGGATCACCACCATTCGGCTCGGATCCTCCCGGTTGGCCAGGGCCTCGGCCAGGGTCCCGGTGCCGTCGGGCGAGTTGTCGTCCACCACGATCAGGCGCAGATTGGGCAGGGGCAGGCCCAACACGGCCCGAGTGATGGGGCCGATGTTGTCGGCCTCGTTGTAGGTGGGGATCACCACCGTCACCGCGGCCCGACGCCAGGGTTCGGGCAACGCCACCGGTATGGGCTCAGCGGTCATGGCCTTTGCCTCGTCCAGCAGGGCTGGGCATACCTCGGTCAGAGCACCTCATTCTAGCACGGGGGCCCAGGCCTCCCCAATCGCCGATCCCGGGGGGCCGATCAGCGGGCGCTGCGGCGGCCCCCGTAGCCGGTCAGCTCCACGAAGCCCCGCCCCCGCACCGGTGCCCCCTGGAAGGTCCCCCAGATCCGGGTGGCCCCCTCGTAGTAGACGAAGCTCACCCGCATCTCCTGGTCGGCCACGATGGGCTCGATCCGCAGCTCCAAGCCATGGGCAGGGAAACGGACCTGCCACCCCTGGGGATAGACGATGCCCGTCTGGGGGCTGGTCCAGCTCCCCAGGGCCCGCAGCTCGAAGTCCTCCGGGGCCAGGCGGACCTGACGTCCGTCCGGGTAGAGGAGGGTGCCCTCGAAGTGGGGCTGTGACGAGCCGTCCGCGTTGCGGATACGGCCGAACATCAGGACCATCCCGTTGTCCAGCTGGGCACTGAACCAGTCCCAGCCCACAGCATCCCCGCTGAGTGCGCTGGTCCCGAACTCGTGGTCCATCCAGCTCAGCCCCTGGACGGACACCGCCTCGCCGGCAAAGGTCAGGACCCCCGTGGTCTCCAGGTTGACCAGGCTGTAGTAATAGCTGGCGTTGCCCGGCTCGGGCCCCTTCTGGCTCAGGCCCCGGTCGCCGTGGAGGACCGGAGGCCGGGTCTCCCGGAGGTCCAGGTCCAGGGCCATGAGGCCCTCGGCCGTGGGCTCCCGGGCCTGGAGCCGATATCGCCCCGGTCCCACCTGCTGGACCTGCCAGTCCTCCAGCCAGACCTGAAAGGTGGGAACTCCCTGGGCACCGGCCAGGCCTGCGGCGCCTCGGCTGAAACGGTCGAAGGCCACATGGCGCCCGGCCGGGGCACTGGTCAACGCGAAGTGGGCCATGTAGACCTGGGTGGTGGCCCAGCGGGAGGGGCGGTCCGGGTCCTGGGGAGCCAGGGCCGTCCGGAAGAAGGTGAGCTGGTAGCCGTAGTCCTGTCCCTCCGGGTCCTGGAGATTGCCCGTGTAGTACCACCACTCCGTGGCGAACTCCGGATGGGGGCCATGGTCCTGGGGAAAGACCAGGGGCCGGGGAGCCAGGGCCCGGGCGAATCCCGGGTCCGAAGGCCCGGACAGCTCGGCCACCACATCCGCGGAGGCCTGGTGGGCGTCGGCCCGGGGGCTGCAGCCGGCCAGGACCATGGCCAGGAGCGCTGCCATGGTCCAGCCCACCGTCTGGACGGACAATCCCGGAAAGGAGAACATGGTGACCGACCTCACGACCGTTGGCAGACTCGAAGACCGTTCCCTCGGGCCTCTGCCGGGGGGCGTCCACCGCGGCGATCCCATTTCCCGGATCCGGTCTCCACATGCTAGAGTACCCGCATGGATATGATACCCGAAACCGACCCCTTCGGCCGCATCGCCCGGTTCTACGATGCGGACTACCGGGATCACACGGAGGACCTGCCCCTGATCGTGGACCTGGCCCAACAGGCCGGGGGACGGGCCCTGGAGCTGGGCTGTGGCACCGGCCGGGTGTTGCTCCCCCTGGCGGCCGTGGGGTGTGAGGTGACGGGGGTGGACAGCAGCCCAGGCCTGTTGGCCCAGGCCCGGCGCAAGCTCCAGGAACAGAGATACCTGGACCGGGTGGTGCTGGTCCAGGCGGATCTGCGCACGGTGGACCTGGCGCGCAGGGACCACGACTTCGCCTGCTGTGTCAGCAACACCCTGATGCACCTGGCCACCCAGGCCGACCAACGGGCTGTGCTGGCGAACGCCCGCCGCCATCTCCGCCCGGGCGGCACCCTCCTGGTGGACCTCTTCTTCCCACACCTTCCCGAGCTGGCCCGGGTGGACGGCCTCCAGGAGCTGGCCGACACCTGGACCGATCCGGAGACAGGCCATCCCGTCCACAAGTGGGTGGTGCGCCGGGTGGACGTGGCCACCCAGCGGATCCACGTCCTCTTCATCTACGAGGAGGTCCGGCCGAATGGCGCGGTGGTCCGGACCGAGTTCCCCTTCCTGCTGCGCTACCTGTGGCCGGACGAGCTGGCCCTGCTGCTGGAGGGAAGCGGCTTTCAGGTGGTGGAGCGGTGGGGCGACTTCCACGGGGCGCCCCTGGACAGCGGGAGCGAACGGCTGATCCTGGTGGCCCAGGCCGTGTGAGGTCCGGCCGGACACGGATTTTTGGCAGAAGTTTCAGATAAATTTGACGAGGGCAGGCCTTTTGACTACAATAGCATCCACACCCCAGCAACCGGTGCCGCATGCCGAGAGAAGAGCACCCTGTGAGGCCCCCCCTTGCCCCCGGTGGCGCCCGTGTCCCCATCCGACGGTGTCGTATCCTGTAGGGAGGTGGCCGCCCACCGGGGATGACAGCCCACTGAGCAGGAGGAGACCAGCCCATGCGCGTTCTCTTTGTGGAAAAGCAGATCGACTACGAGCCCCAGGGCATCATGCAGCTCTCCTCGGTGTTGAAGCAGGCCGGCCACCAGGTGGGGCTGGCCATCGCGGCCCAGGAGGATCCGGTGCAGGTGGCCCTGGAGTTCGAGCCGGACATCCTGGGGTTCAGCGTGATGACCGGCTCCCACCAGTACTACTACGAGCTAAACCGTCGCATCCGGGAAGCCCTGAACGGCAAGGGGGTCTTCTCCATCTTCGGGGGGCCCCATCCCACCTTCTTCCCAGAGATGATCGAGGAGCCTGGGGTGGACGCGATCTGCGTGGGCGAAGGGGAAGGGGCCATCGTGGACCTGGCCAACTCCCTGGAGGAGGGTCGCGTCCGCCCGGACATCCCCAACCTGTGGATCAAGCTGGAGGACGAGATCGTGAAGAACCCGGTCCGCCCCCTGATCCACGACCTGGGCTCCCTGCCCCACCCGGATCGCCACCTGATCTACGAGAAACACGAGTACAGCCGGGACGCGCCGGTGAAGCACTTCATGGGCTCCCGGGGCTGCCCCTACCAGTGCACCTACTGTTTCAACCACGCCTACTACCAGATCTACAAGAAGGAGAAGCGGGGCAACCAGCGTCCGGTGGACACCATCATCGACGAGGTGAACTGGGTCCGCTCCCTGTGGCCCCTGGAACAGGTGGTCTTCATCGACGACCTGTTCATCATCTTCGACGACTGGCTGGAGGAGTTCGCGGAGAAGTGGCCCCAACAGGTGGGGCTGCCCTTCTTCTGCAACGTCCGGGCCGACCTGCTGGTCCGCTGGCCCCACAAGGTGGATCTGCTGGCCAAGGCCGGCGCGGGCACGGTGAGCATGGGCATCGAGGCCGCCAACGACCGGATCCGTCGGGACGTGCTCAAGCGCCACATGTCCCGGGAGGACATCGTCCTGGCCGGCCGCATGCTGCGGGACGCGGGCATCCACGTCACCTCCACCAACATCCTGGGGCTGCCCTCCGGCCGGCTGGAGGACGACCTGGACACCATGCGCCTGAACGCGGAGGCCCGGATCTCCTACGCCCACGCCTTTCTCTTCCAACCCTACCCGGGCACAGAGCTGGGCAAGTACGCGCAGGACAACAACTTCATGGTGGGCACCTTCGACGACATCTCCTCCATCGCCTGGGACCGTTCCATCATCGTCTTCGAGGACGAGAAGGAGAAACGCCAGATCGAGCACCTGCAGCGCTGGTTCGCCATCGGCGTGGAGTATCCCTGGCTGGAGCCGGTGATCCGCCAGCTCATCAAGCTGCCCCACAACAAGGTGGTGGACACGGTCTACTGGTGGATCCACAAGCTGTTCAAGGGCTGGATGATCAGCCGGCGGGTCCATCCCACGAAGTTCAGCGTGCGCAACCTGTGGAACGCGGCCATGCACTTCTTCCGCATGGATGCCTAGCGCCGCGGCGACGGGCACATGGTCCTGGAAACAGCGGGGCGCCCCGGAGGGGGCGCCCCGCTTCCCTTTCAGGCCGCTTTGGCCGGGACATGGACGCCCCAGGCCCCTCAGATCAGCGTCCGCATGCGCAGGATCCTGTCCCCCAGCCGTTCCAGGGCATCCGCGATGTGTCCCTTGCCCTCCCGCCGGAGCTGCTCCACCGACTGGTTGAGCACCCCGAAGAAGGTGCCGTCGATCCGGGGGAGGTTCAGGGTCACGATCTGCATCAACTTCTCCTCATCTGGGGCCTTGAGCAGCTCCCGGATCAGGTCCAGTGCCTCCTGGTGCGTCATGGCCATGGATCTCGCTCCTTTCTCCAGGCAAGCCCGCTGGGGCTCGGCAGCGATGGCTCGGCCTGTCCAGCCGACCGAGGACGGGGATATGCCTCTGTACAGACGGGCCCCTGCATTGTACCCCATCCTGTCCTCTCCGGGGAATTCGAAGAGCTCCGTGGTGTATGTTTCACGATGGTCGGGCTCTGCCACAAAAACCCCGCTTTCCTCCCAGTCGTCGCAGGAGCCCCCACCTTACCGACGATCCTGAACGATACCCCCGGCAGAGGGGGGCCCTGAGAGATGCGGTCCTGGGGGGGCACGCGTTGACCCCCCGAGAGAGCGAGGGGTCCCTTACACGGTTCCCCCGCACAGGAAGGCCAGAGGGGGGGCGACCGTGGACAGAGAGCCTTCCCTTACCGAAGGTGCTGAAATATGCCCCCCCAGGAGAGCGCCCTCCAGGGCGACACTTCCATGACACCGCCTCCATCGGAGATGGCGCCCCTTCCTCAGGAAAAAAATCGATCCCCATGTCCAGGAACAGGGTTGTTCGGGGGAGCCCGGCTGCGATCTTGTCATTTTTGTCATCATTGTATCATCTCGTTGTCTTGACAGCGCTCGATGCGCGATGATAGAGTGGTCTCCAGAGCCCCAGACCCTTTACTGCCGCTGGAGGCCGCTTCATCGGATGGCGGCCGGGTGAGCTGGATCGCCTCGCAGGCCTCACCTCCCAGGACCCCCCTTCCGACAGAAGCCGGATCGAGGAAACAAGGATAACGGACCAATGAAGGCCATGCCACCCTCTCGCCATGTCTACCTGCTGGGGGATCTCCAGGTGGTGGATTCGGGGAGAGCGCTCACGATCCCGAAGGGCCACGTCCTCCAACTCTTCGCATACCTGATCCTCCATCCCGGAGTGGCGCACGATCGGGAGATATTGGCCGAACTGTTGTGGCCCGAAGGAAGCCCGGAAAGGGTTCGCCGCCGGCTCTCCGACGTGCTCTATCGGCTGCACACCGTGTTGGGCGAGCACTGGCTGTCCATCGACCGCCATTCCATTGCGCTGGCCCTGACAGAGGAGAGCCTGTGGACCGATGTATGGCGCTTCGAACAACGGGTTGCCCAGGACACGGCTCCTGCTCTGCGCGAGGCCATCGAGCTCTATCGGGGCGAGCTTCTGCCAGGCCTCTACGTGGACTGGATCCTGGCCCGACGGACCCACCTCCACGAGCGTTTCCTGGACGCCTTGGAACGGCTGGCCACACACGAGGAGGCGGCCGGATGCCCTCGAGAGGCCCTGCACTGTTGGCGATGCCTCCTGGCCCTGGACCCCCTACGGGAGACGGTCTGTCAAGGGGTCATGCGCTGCCTGGCCCGGGAGGGGCGCATCGCGGATGCGTTGCAGGAGTACAGCGCCTTTGCCACTCACCTGAACCAGGAGCTCGGCATCTCACCGAGCCAGGACACCCGGCAACTGGCCGAACGCCTACAGCGTGAGCTGACCCTCCATGCGGCCCCGACCTCCTCAGCACCCCCTCCTTTCGTGGGGCGGGTGACGGAACGCCGTTGGCTTCTGGACCGACTGGACCGAGCCTATCGGGGCCACGGAGGGCTGGTGACCCTCCTGGGGGAACCCGGGATCGGCAAAAGCCGCCTGCTGGAAGAACTTGCCGGCGCGGCGGACTGGCGTGGCTGGCAGGTGAGCTGGGGACACAGCCAGGCCTACCTCCATCCACCGCCGTACGCTCCGTTGGCACAGGCCCTGGAGAGCCTGTTCTCCCGACCCCGGGTCCAACAGCTCCAACAACTGCTCCGGCCGCACTGGCTGCGGGCCCTGCGCCCCCTGTTCCCCGGACTGGCCCAGGAGATCCCGGTGGACCGAGACCTCGCCGAGCCCCCGCGGAAAGGCCCTCCTGAAATGAACCAGGACCTGTCCATGGCCCTGGTCCGGCTGTTGAAAGGCCTCCACCAGATCGCTCCCCACCTCCTGATCCTGGAGGACGTCCACTGGGCGGACCCGGCCCTGTGGCCGGTGTTGGCGGCCGTGGAGCCCGCGCTGCAGAAGATCGGCGTGCTGCTGGTTCTCAGTGCGCGTCCCCAGGCGCTCCGCCGCCAGGAAGCGGCCTGGTCCCAGGTGCTCTCCTGGGACCGGAGAGAGGCTTCAGTCCTCCACCTGGCCGGCCTCACCTGGGATGAGGTGGCCGAACTGGCCCGCCACAGCCACGCCACAACACCTCCTGGCTCGGGGACCGATCCCGCCGGGGACAAGGACGCATGGGTGACCTACCTCCACGAACGAGGAGGCGGCAATCCTCTGGCCATCTTGACATTCCTGAACCCCCCCGGTCTGCTGAACGCCGAAACCCTGGGCCTGGAAGATCTGACCGAGCAGCGGCTGATGCACCTCTCGCCCGAAGCCCTCCGCGCCGTGGAGTTGGCCGCGATCCTGGGCCAGCGCTTTGCCTACCTGGACTGGCACGATACCTGCATCCAGGCAGCCCTGCCGGCCCAGGAGCTGCCGGTTTGGGCCGGGGAGCTGGAACAGGCCCGCTTCCTGATCCCCGAGGACACACTCTATCGCTTTGTCCACGACACCCTGCGGGCCGCGGTGTACGCCCGGATTCCGCGTCCGCGTCGCCGCACCTATCACGCCGCGGCCCTCCGGGTTCTCCGCAATCGAGCCGCGGAGGGTCCAGAGGTCCTCCTCTCCCACGCGGAGGGCGCGGAGGATCTCCCGGCCATCGCCCTCCACGCGCTGGAGGCTGGCAAGAGGGCTCTGGCCATGGCCAGCTTCGCCCAAGCCCAGGCCCATTTCCAGCGCGCCCTGGATGTCCTGCCCCCAGAACAGACCATCGACCGCTTTCAGGCTCGATATGGCCAGGCCCAGAGCCTAGAGGCCCTGGAGCGCTGGGCCGAGCTGGTGGAACCCTTGGAAGAACTGGACTGCCTGGCCGAAAAGCTGGGCGACGGGCGCCGCCATGCCCAGGTGACCCTGCTCTGGACAGGATATCTCCGGGCCCAGGGGCAGCTCGATGCTGCCCGAGACCGGATCCAAACCGGCTTGGGCCATGCCCGCCGCGCCCAAGATCCAGCCCTGGAGGCCGCCTTCCTCCTGGCTTTGGGGCGTCTGGAGAACCAGAGAGGGCGGTACGAGGCTGCCCGCACCCACGGCGAGCGGGTCCAGGCCCTCTACGCCCAGGCCCAGAACCGGGCCGGCGTCGCCGAGGCGTTGAACTTTCTGGCCATGGTGGCCCACAACACAGGACAGCTCCAGAAGCGGCTCACCCTGCACCGTCGGGCCGCCGCGCTCTACCGCCGCATCGGTGACCTCCACGGTGAGGTGCGTACCCTCACTTTGTTGGGCGGAGTCTACCTGGAACTGGGCCGCTTCACCAAGGCCCAGGAGAACCACGAGCGGGCCTTGGCCCTCTGCCGGGAGCTGGGCGATCGGGCCGAAGAAGGCCATAACCTGAGCAGCCTGGGGGGCATTGCCATGCGCATGGGCCGGGTGGAACAGTCCCTGGACTGCTACCGCCAGGCCCTGGCCATCTCCCGTCCCCTGGGCCACCGCCTCCGAATCGGGGTGGACCTCAACAACCTGGGCAGCGCCTATCTCTCCCTCCGCCGTTTCAAGGAGGCTCTGACCTGCCTGGAGGAATGTCTGGAGATCGCCGTGGAGATCGGCTTCAGGCGCCTGGAGGGCTTCGCCCAGTACTGTCGAGGACAGGCCTTCCTCCGCATGGGGCGCCTGGCCGATGCCCAGGCCGCTCTGGAGGCCTCGTTGCACGTGCGGCGCTCGCTGGGAGAACACCTCACCGCCGCGCTCACCGCGAGCGATCTGGCCTACGTCGCGGCTCGACAGGGAGCATCCCAGACAGCCGAAAGTGCCCTCGACCAGATGCTCCAGAGCCTCGCCCAGCTCCCCGACCTGCCCCCGCCGGATGTCCGCATAGGGCTGTACGTCGCTGGATACTGGGTCCGATGGATCCAGGGCCGAACAGAGGAAGCCCTGGAGTTCCTCCTCCAGGCCCAAGAGGCCGAGGACGAACAGATGGCCGCGCTGGAACTCGAGGAACGGGAACGCTTCGCCCAGGAGATCGACAACTGCCAACGGCTCCAGGAGGCCCGGGAACGCCACATCCGACGAACGACTGCCCAGATCGCCCGGGCCGATGCCCCCACAGGACGCCCCCTCACGCCCGCGGACCGGATCTCCGTCACCTGGACCCTGGAGACGCCGGAGGATCTACGCCTTGCCAGCGGCCCCGAACGGCGACGGAACGTCCTGGCCCGGCTCCTGGTCGAAGCCCAGGCCCAAGGCGGAGCTCCCACAGCCGCGGACCTGGCCCAGGCCCTGGATGTCAGCCGTCGCACCATCCTCCGGGACATGCAGACCCTGGTCGAACGGGGGATCTCCTTTCCCGCGCGGGTCGCGAAAGAGATGCCATAGGGAGAAGAGACGCCCCTCTCCACAGGTAGGAAACTCCCACCTGTCACCCAGCTCCTGCCCCTCTCGGCCTCCTGCCTCCTCCTTCCGAGACTGCTCCGACAGCTCCTCAATAGACTGGGAACATCTCCGACATCGTTCTCTACCCAGAACACCAAGGAGCCCGTGTGACAACATCCCCAAGGCGAGTGTTTGTGCTGCGCATATGGCATGAGGGACACCCCGTGCCCGAAGGTGAATCCGTGCTCCGCGGCTCCCTGCAGGATACGCGGAGTTCCCAGATCCACTATTTCCAGTCCCTGGCCGGCCTTCTCGCATTGCTGGAGAACTGGCTACAGCAGGATCGGGGCACCCCCAGGTGACTCCGAAAGTCCGAACATCTTGACCCTCAGCAAATCGCAATACGATGACGGTTCGTAGTGGACGGTTCGTAGTGCACGCTTCCGCGCGCATCCGTAGCGGCTCGTGACGCGCCCCGGCGCGTGCCCACCGAGTACCCACAAGAACACAGGGACCGGGCAACACTCCCCGAGAGAATCGTCGCCTGGCCATGAACGGTGGACATGTCACCGGGGTAAGACCTACCGGCCGGCTGGAGCGCCCTCCTCCGACAGTCATCCGACACCGAGGCCCTACACTGAGACCAGACGTCTGGACGAACGCTTCTATCCTCAGCAGTTCACGAATTCGTAGCGGAGTCGGCATCCTCAGATGCCGATCCCAGAGGGGCGATGCCGCATCTGAGGCTGCTCACTCCTCTGTTTGGCTCAAATCGTGAATGACTGATCCTGGCAACCCATTCCACAGACGAGAAGAGGACCCAACCATGCACGAGTTCACCCCTCGCCGAACGTGGCGCCTGGACCGCCTGTTTCCTATCGCTATCCTCAGCGCCCTGCTCCTAACCGTCCTGCACATGAGCCTGGTCCTGGCCGGGCCGACAGCCGCCACCTGGTACGTGGATGGGGCCACGGGCAGCGATAGCAACGATTGTCAGACCCCAACCACCGCCTGCGCTACGGTGGCTGAGGCGGTCACCAGGGCTGGAGCGGGGGATACCGTCCAGATCGCCGTCGGAATCTACGACGCCAACCTGGACCTCCAGGACATCACCCTGGTGGGCGCCGGCATGGAAGCCACCATCCTCGATGGGGGCCAGCGAGCCCGGGTGATCACCGGCACCTTGGCTGTCACCCTGGCCGACCTGACCGTGCGCAACGGCCTGGCCACCGGCAATGACAAAGGGGGGGGCATCTTCAACTTCGGCGAGATGACCCTGCAGCGAGTGCGGGTGATGAGCAACACTGCCGAGTCCTCCGGGGGCGGCATCTACAACAACAACCAACTTGTGCTCCAGGAGAGTCAGGTCATCAGCAACGTCTCTGCAAGCTTAGGCGGGGGCATCTATGGCTTTGGCCATCCCAGCTACACCCGCTACCTGACGGTAACGGATAGTCTGTTCGCTGGCAACAAAGCCACAGGCGGAGGTGGGATCTACAACAACGCGACCGCCTACATCGTGGACACCACATTCCGGGACAATCAAGCCACCAGCCAGGGCGGCGGCGGGTTGAACATGCTCAACGGTCCGGTGGAAGTGCTCCGTAGCACATTTGTCGGCAACCAGGCGCCTAGCTACTACGGGGGCGGCCTCTTAAACTACTCCGGCGTCCTCACCCTGACCAACGTGACCCTCAGCGACAACGAGGCGGATACCGGAGGCGGCCTGGCCTCTCTCACCAACGCCGAGACCCTGCTGGAGAGCAACACTGTGGTCCACAACCAGTCCAGCAAGTCGAGCTTCGTCGTCTACGGCGGCGTGTACAACTCGGGTAGCATGACCATCCACAACAGCATCGTGGCCAACAACGAAGGGCGCAACTGCCTGGCCGGCGGCACCTGGGCCTCTGCCGGGTACAACCTCTCCGACGACACGTACTGCCAGTTCACCGGCACCGGCGATCTCCAGAACGCCGATCCGCTGCTGGAGCCCCTGGGCGACTACGGCGGAAGCACCTGGACTCATGCCTTGATGCCGGGCAGTGCTGCCGTGGATAACGGGGATCCCGCGAACTGTCCGGCCACGGATCAGCGGGGCGTGGCCCGGCCGGTGGATGGGGACAACAGCGGCACGGCCATCTGCGACAAAGGCGCCTTCGAACTGCGCAGCAGCCTGAGTGTGGCCGACGTGGTGGTGGACGAGGGAGACAGCGGTACGAGCAGCGCAGTCTTCACCGTGACCCTGGCGCCTGCCTCCGCCCAGACGGTCACCGTGGACTATGCCACCCAGGACGGCACCGCCACCGCAGGCAGCGACTACACACCGGTCAGCGGCATCCTCACCTTCAACCCCGGCGAGACCACCAGGACGATCAGCGTGCCCGTCCTGGGCGATGTGGACGAGGAGCCGGACGAGGACTTCAGCCTGGTGTTGAGCAATCCCCAGGGTGGGGATGTGCAGGATGCCATCGGGCAGGCCACCATCGTGGACGACGATGGCCTCTCCGCCCTGAGCGTGGCCGATGTGAGCTTGGAGGAGGGAAATGTCGGTAGCGTGGATGCGGTGTTCACGGTCATCCTCTCTCCAGCCTCTGGGAAGACCGTCACCGTGGACTACACCACCCGCGACGGCACGGCCACCCCAGGCAGCGACTACGCCTCGGTCAGCGGCGCCCTCACCTTCAACCCCGGCGAGACCAGCCAGACCGTCCGGGTCCCGGTGATGGGTGACGTGGTGGACGAGTCCGACGAGACCTTTTTCCTCAGCCTGAGCAACCCGGTGAACGGGATCCTGGCAGACGGCCAAGCCACCGGCACCATCCAGGACGACGACATCGCGCAGGTGTCCATGGGCGCCAGCATCCAGGTGGAGGAAGGGGACAGCGGCGACACCTCCACCGTGCTCACAGTGACCCTGACTACACCGGCATCCTTCACCGTCACTGTGGAGTATCTTTCCGCGAGCGCCTGCTGTGGTCCTGACTTCGCCACTCCAGGCGTGGACTACATCACCGCCACGGGCGCTTTGACCTTCACCCCGGGCCAGACCGGGCAGCAGATCCCCGTCACCATCCTGGGGGACATCGCGTTCGAGGAGGACGAGAATTTCTCCGTGCGTCTCCGGAACCCGGACCCGGTCTCCATCAAGGCCACCAGCGCGATCATCACGATCCTGAATGACGACGGCCTTCCCTCCCTGAGCGTGGCCGATGTGAGCTTGGAGGAGGGAAATGCCGGCAGCGTGGACGCGGTCTTCACGGTCACCCTCTCCCCAGCCTCGGGGAAGACCACCACCGTGGAGTACACCACCCGCGATGGCACGGCCACCGCCAGCAGCGATTACTCGCCGGTCAGCGGCACCCTCACCTTCAACCCCGGCGAGACTCGCCGGACCATCCAGGTCCCCGTGCTGGGCGACGCGGTGGACGAACCCGATGAGACCTTCACCCTCGCCCTGAGCAACCCGGTGAACGGGATCCTGGCAGACGGCCAGGCCACCGGCACCATCCAGGACGACGACACCCTCTCCATCCACCTGCCCCTGGTGAGCAGATAGCGTACAGGGCCCGAGGCGATCTCCGACGGAGGAACCCATGAACCGCACCCACATTCTGGCCCTCGCGGCCGCCCTTTTGACCCTGACCCTGGTCGCCTTCCTAGGGAGTGTTCGGCCATCCGCGGCCTCCGCACCCACCCTGCGCCTGGTGGCCCCCACGGACGACCTGCCCGCCCTGGCCCCGGTGACCGTGGAACTCCACGCGCTGGAGGCCACGGCTCTGGCCGCCTGGGAGCTCACCTTGACCTACGACCCAAGTTTCCTGACCCTGGCCGACATGGAAGCGGCCCCAGGCCTGGGCAACGACCAGGCCGACTGTGACCCGTCCGGAAAGCGCTGCGTGCTGCTCCTGGGACCCCGGCCCACCCTGGGCGGAGTGAACCTGGGTGCCGTCTCCTACGGCCGGGCCTCAGGCCTGGACGGGGAGGGCGTGGTCGCCTTGCTCCACTTCCAGCCTACCGGACGCACCGGGACCACCGCCATCGGCCTGACCGACGGCTTGGTTACAGATCGCCAGGGCCAGGCGGTGACGCCCCTCCTGGAATCCACCGAACTCACCTTGGGCGCCGGCGGCCATCGCCTCTATCTGCCCAGCATCAGCAACAATCCGTAGGAGCCTGCCATGAGACGCCATCTGCTCAGCCTTCGTTACGCCTTTCCCATTGCGGGAATGCTCCTGCTCGTCCTCTTTGTGGCGGCCACCTCCTACGCCCAGTCCTCCGGGGAGCCCTGCGTTCAGGGAGACGTGAACTGCGACGGCCGCATCGACGTAGCTGACCTCCAGCAGATCGCGGGGGCCATCCAGTCCACGCCCCGGACCGATCCGGCTCGCCTGGACCTGAACGGCGACGGTGTGGTGGACCTGACCGACCTGCAGGAGGGCCGGCGGCGTTGGCGAGGAGCCACCCGGGCCGCCACCGAGGAAGGCCGCTTCGGCTACGGGGTGGATTCGGCCGGAAATGTCTTCCTGCGCTGGGCCCTCACTGACGCCGTGGACCTCTACACCACCCCCGTGGAGGTCCTGCGGGAGCCGGCCCCGGCCGGCTCCCCCAGCGCCGGTGTGGGGAGCGCGGGCATCGTGGCCACCGTCTCCCCCATCACCGACGACGCCACGGCTCTGCCCCTCCTGGACGAGCACTGGGAGACCCTGCGCAACGGCTACGAGCGGGACGGGGACGGCAACCCCATTCCCCTGAACAGCATCTCCCAGATCCACGCCTACGTCCAGGCTGGGGACAACCCCATGCTGGTCTCCTGGTTGGCCAGCCGGAACCCCGGCGTGGCCCAGGTCTTCGGATTGGGCTATCTGGACACCGACTTCAGCGGCACAGGCGTCCACCGCTACTGGATCCGGGTGGGGGCAGGCCAACCTGACGAGATCCTCCTGGGGCCGGTGGAGGTGGACACGACCCGGCCCACTCGCCTGCCCAATCCCAGTGGCGTCAATGCCTTCGACGCCGGCTCGAAGATCGAGGCCAATCTGCCTGTTCCCTCGAGCGGCGCGCTGAACGACGCGGTGCGCCTACGTGCCCTGCGGCAGGCCCACGCCAACATCTATCTCACCTGGAACTTGGACCTGGACCTGCCCGAGACGGACCCGGTCTGGCAGAACGGCTTCAACGTCTACCGGCGCACCTGCGATCCCGGCCCGGTCAACTGCAGCGGCTGGGAGCGGATCAACGAGTATCCTGTCTTCCCTCAGCCCCAGCCTGAGGACGTCAGCGCCCCCGAGGACGTGAGCGGCGGTCGCCTGGCCTACGGCGTGGAGGCCCACGAGTTCGAGTACCATTGGGCCGATTTCGACCTGGACACATCCAGGATGTACTGCTACAGCGTCACCTCCCTGGACCTGCTCCAGCAGGACGGGAGCCTCTCTCCTCAGACCTGTCTGCAACCCCCGGATTACCGGCCCCCTGGCGCGCCGGACCTGCTACGGGTGGAGACGGTATACAACGGCAAGGGCAACCCCGCGGACGTGCAAGTGGTCTTCACCTTCGACCCTGCGGTGGAGGGCAACGAGGACTGGCAGCGTTTCGAGCTCTACCGGGCCAAGAGCGCCCTGGCCGTCTGGCCGGACGAGTGGGAGCGGATCGACATCCTGACGCCGGATGTATGCAGGGAGGAGATGGTCCTGAGTGACAGTGGCCTCCAAGAGCACCAAGACTACTGGTACCGGGTGGTGGCCGTGGACAAACGGGGCAACATGAGCGCACCCAGTGCGCCCCAGGTCAGCAAGGTGGACGACATCTACCCGCCGGCCGCGCCCATCGCCTGCACCATGGACATCCTGGGCAACCCGAAGGACATCTGCTTCCTGGAGGACGACGACGTGGAGACGGTGGAGGTCTACCGCAAGTTCAGCCTGGACGGCGTGGCCGTGCTGGTGGACCAGGTGGACGTTTCCCCTGGGGAAAGCTTCGTCTGGACCTCCTGGAGCGACGACTACGCGCCCCTGCGGGAGACCCCCGTCTGGTACGAGATCCGGGGGGTGGACGAGGCGGGCAACCTGGGTGACGCCTCTGCCTTCACCCTCACCCGGGTCCTGAGCCCGGGCGTGGCCCAACAGCTCATCCCGCCGGCCATCCTGGAGGCCCGCGTCGACAGTGGCTTCCAGGGCCGGGTGACCTGGACCACAGTCGGGGAGCAGAACCTGGAGAAGTTCATCGTCTACCGGGCCAAGGGCGAGGATCGACCTACGGACGTGGCCGCCATGTCCCAGATCGGCGAGATCCTGGTGAACGGCCAGCCGGAGGCGGATCGGACCTTCGAGTTCATCGATAGCAGCTCCGTTCTACAGAGCAACAACATCTTCTGGTACGCGGTGGAGGCGGTGGATGTGGCCGGGAACAGGGCCGCGTCCAGACCCTACCCGGCCCGCTACGTGGGCTTGGATGAGTCCGAACGCTACCAGCAGAGCTTCACCATCCAGGTGGAGTGGGTGAGCGGTCCGCCCGACGGCAACGGCGTGGCCATCACCATCGACGATCCCTCCGCCACCAACGGCAACCGACAGTGCTGCTACATCGTCTTCCGCAGCCAGAACGGCGTGGACGGTTTCACGCCCATCAGCCCCATCATCGGCATCACCGATAACCTCTACGACCTCGACGTGCATCCCGGGGACACGGCCTACTACCAGCTGGTGCGCATCTCCGCCGGGACCTTCGACGGAACGAACATCGATCCTGTCACGGCCCGGGGCGAGATCACCGCCAAGTCAAACGTGATCCAGGCCACCATCCCGGACAAGCCTCTGCCCAGTGTGGCCCACACGCCGCCGGAATCGGGGACCTTCACCCCAGGACCGGGCGACCCACCGGCCACCCTCCGCTTTGGAACCTGGGACGTGACCGTCACCAGCTATAGTAACAAGACCGCGGGCAACCTGGCCGGCAACGGCCAGGTGACCCTACGGCCCAGCCCGGGCGCCAATACGCCGGTCAAGGTGACCTTCTCCGGCGTCAGCGCGGACGGCAACGGCAACGTGAGCGGAGGCAGCGGCGATGTGCTCCTGGGGACCATGGCCGTGGAGCGGACCAACCGGGTGCGCTACACGGTGAAGGACATGACCCTGGACAAGTTCGGCGCCAAGGCCACCGTACGCATCTACGACTTCGGCCCGGACTTCACCCCCTACAAGCTCCAGACCGATGGCCCCGGCTACCCGGTGGAGGCCGCCTCCCAGGGCGTCCTCATCGAGGACGACACCTTGCGCTTCAGCCATGTACTCCCGGTGAGCCAGACCTGCCTGACGCCCAAGACCAGCATCGTCTTCCCCTTCGGTGTGCGGGACTGGTCCCTGACCGTCGTGCCCACGAGCGACTTCACCATTGACGAGACAGGTGTCCAGTTCGGCAGCACCTGTACCCTCTACCGGGACCGCTTCATGCAGCTTGCGGGCCAGCAAGGGACGCTGGATTACCGCAACGACGGCTTCATGGAGATCCTGGCGACAGACGCCAAGACCGGCCTCTGCACGGGAACGGGCGACGCCACCTACAGCGTGAAAGACGGCCTGAACGGCTGCTGGGTCAGCGTCCTCCCTCACACCTACACCACGGCCTACCCCTTCGGTGTGGAGGTAGGCAGCAGCGCACGCAGCTTCCGCTTCGTGGACGGCCAACTCAGCCAGGGGCGGCTTACCCGCAAACTGGTGGGCGACAGCCTCAGCCTCGACTACCGCAAGGACACGGACGGCTTCGCCCTGAACAGCTTCAGCGGCAACTACGTGCAACTGGACATCACGGCCAACGGGGGTATCACCGGCACGGTCACGTCCACGGACACCATCACCTGGACCGAATTCCGGGCCTACGACGGGGACTACGCCCTCTACATCCCGCCGGTGATGACCTCCGGCCTGCCCAACGTGAGCTGGCCCGCCTCCCTGGGCGCGGCGGCCAGTGGCCTGCCCGGCGATGAGCGGGCCCAGCCCGGCCTCAACGCCTACGGCCATGACTTGGACTGGACCCCCTGCCCCACCCCTGCGGCTCCCTCACCCCTGGCCTTTCCCTTCACCGGCGGCAGCGACGTGGACCTCTACGTCCGGCGCAGCGGCGTCAGTGGGGTGGTGAACATGCAGCCAGCCAGCCCGTTGCCCGCCACCCTAGCCGACTACCAGTTCCGCATCAGCCGCTTCGCCCAGAGCTGGCTGAGCAACTGGCCCTACGACAGCGCGTCCGCGGGCAAATTCTACCTGCCCTACCCCGCGGAGGCCATTTTCCAGTTCGATCAGCTCCTCCTGGACGAGGCTGGCTGCGTGGTGGGCGGCGCGCTCCTGCCCAAGGAGGAGGACCTGGACTATTGGCAGGTGACCGTGCTCCCTTGGGCCATCTTCTTCGATGATGCGGACAAGCTCTGGATCGAGCTGGAGGCCCAGATCGCCAACCTGGAACGGCTGGACGGCAACAGGGGCGATCCCCTGGTGGAGATGGCCCTGGCCTTCAACCCGGACGGCACCCCCTACGACGGAGAAGTCTACCCGGAGGACACGGTCTACACTGTGGACGACTTCTACGTGGTCATGCAGGACCTGCGCCTGAGCGACTACGACCCGGCGCTGAATCTGCGGGAGAGGCCGGGCTGGGATCGAAGCGCCACCCTGGCGCCCGCGCCCTGCCTGCCCCAACAGAACGGCTGCACGGCCACACCCGGCCTGGAAGGGGGCTTCGTAGAGCTGAGCGCGGGGGTCTACCTGCCCTTCTTCGGCGAGGCCACAGACCCCAACGCGGACCACATGTACCTGCTGGGCGGGGACCCCTACGTGGGCTTCGACAAGCGGCCTCTGGCCGAGCATGTCTTCAGCCCGGCCCTGGACATCCAGCTCCAGTACGAACTGCTCTACGCCCAGTCCCAGGGCACAGGGGTGGCCAGTCGCTGGGTGGGCCTGGCCACCTCCCAGGGACGGGACATCAGCGTGCTGGACAACAAGCTGGCCGAGGTGATCATCGCGGAGATCCCCAACGCCCTGGTGGTGGAACCGGACACAGAGCGCATCTTCTTCGGCTTTCCTTCGGCCACGGGCATGTTCCTGGCCGCGAACGAAGCCTGGGTCACCCTCCCGGGCAACGACCCCGCGGGCTCCCGGGCCGAGCTGGAGCAGCGCTTCCTGGACTGGTGCTCCGGCAGCGGCGGGGACAACGGGCCCCTCTTCAGCCTCTTCGGGGCCGGCTGGGACTGTGCACTGGAGGCCAAGCTGGCCGCCTACCTGGCCAAACAGGAAGGCTTCGACGACTACCGCACGCTGATCGACGACGTGGATGCCAAGGCCGAGGCCCACGGGGGCATCGTCTCCGACTGGCTGACGGACGGCGCCTTCGCGGACGTACACGTGGGCCTGCCCCTCTTCCAGCAGAAGCTGGCCAACTCGCCCCTGCAACTCCAATGGGTGCGGGGCGACGCCACCGTGCGCCCAGTCACCGACAGCAGTGGCCGGATCATCGGCGGGGAGCTGGACCTACTCCAGGCCGATGCCTACGTGACCGTCTACGACAACGAACGGGATCCCGCAGGCCCAGAGCCCAAGACCTTGTTGGCCGGGGACTTCTCCATGGAGTGGGACCCGAACGGCTCGGTCTACCTGAACACCCGGGACCTGGGCACCACCATGGCCGACCTGGATGTGCGCCTGGACGCGGACATGCGCCTGCTTTTCGATCTGGACGACCTGGGCTACGGCATCGAGGGCGGGGTGACCCTCTACGATATCGAGACCCAGGCGGCCACGGTGGACAAGGCCGGCGCCGTGGCCGGATTCACCGTGGACGACCAGCAGATTGTACTCCTCTACACCGGCGCCAGCCTGGACCTGTGGGTGGAGCTGGAGACCATCGGCAGGATCAACGTGGGCGGGGCCTTCCTCTTCGGGCGATTGGACCCCAGCAGCCCGGTGCTGGAGCAGGAGTACGGCGACATCATGGCGGCTATGGACCCGGACCCCGGTATGGTCATCCAGGGCGCGTACATGCAGCTCTACGCCAACAACATCGTCATCTTCGACCTGCTGGGGAGCTGCCCCGGCGTGCGCATCAGCGGCGGCGGCGAGGTGGCCTTCTGGGTCTTCACCGAAGCAGGTCAGCCCAACAACGCCTGGGGCGTGCGCCTGGGGGTCAACGCCACGGGCAAGGCCCTCTGTGTGGCCGCGGTCAAGGCCAGCGTCACCCTGCAACTGGACAACGACTTCGGCAGCAACGCCCTGGACCTGACCGGCGACGCCTGGGCCGGGGCCGGCTGCGGCTTCTGCGAACCGGAGAAGTGGACCACCAAACAGAAGGTTCGGGAGGACAAGGGCTGCATCAAGTGCATCCTGACCCTGGACTTCGTCATTCCCCTGAAGGGCTCGACCACCGAGGCGGATTTCAACTGGGATGGAGAATGTCCGTTCTGACGAGGATGAGTAAGGAGTAAAGGGTAAGGAGTAAGCGACAAACAGGATGCTCAGAAACGAGCAAGCTCAATTTTTCTGCCGCGCATTCGCGCCGTTGATGATAAGGAAACAGACCATGACTACCCTCAACAGCCATCACCGAGACATGTGGACCCGTCTCGTCGCACCGGTCTTACTCATTGCTCTTTACTCCCTACTCTCCACCCTCCCCGTCCTGGCCGCGCCGTCCCTGGACCTGACCGTGGACACCAGCGTTCCAGCAGGGCAGTCCGTCCGGCCAGGGGACGCGTTCACCCTCACCGTGACCCTGGCCTACACCGGCGGCAGTGGAACGGTCAACACCGGGGTGACGACCACCCTGCCTAGGGGCCTGAAGCTGGCCGAACGGACCATCCTCTCCGAGAGCCCGGCCCAGTCGGTGGACCCACTCCAGGTGCGCCGCCGCGGGAATACGGTGGCGTGGCAGGGCGCGTTGGACAACGGCGGCCAGCTCACCCTGCGCGTGCCCGTGCGGGTGGATCACTGCTGGGGCGGCTTTCGTGTCCTGACCATCCTCGCGGTGGCCCAGCGTCCAAGTGGGGAGACGGAGCAGGCCAGCCGGGAGATCCAGGTCCACTGCCCTCTGGCCACCCTGGACGACATCCAGGTGAACCAGCAGGTGATGCGGACCGACGCACCGGCCTGGGCGCCCTACGATCCGAGCCTCCTGCCTGGCCACGGCCTGACCTTGCGCACCACCTTCCGCAACGACGCGCCGGTCCCGGTGCTCCTGGGCGTAAGCCGTCCCCGGCTGCTGGCCGTCGGCTCCAGCCAGATGGGCGCCGGGCCAGCCCAGCGCATCACCCTGCTGGCCCTGGCCCCAGGCGAGAGCCGAAGCGTGGACCAGGCCATCAAGCCCGGCCGCGCCATCTCTCCCGACAGCCTGCTGGACGGGGACGTTTCCCTGACCGTGGGCGTGGTCTACTGCCTGCTGACCGGGGACGGCCGTACCTGCGCCACCACCGGGCCGGAACAGGCCCGCTCCGGGCTGGCTGCTGGCTGCGGCGAGGGCGGCCCTGGCCAGCCCCGCATCCCCTGCCCGGATCCAGGCCCGATCCCCGATCCCACCGGCCAGGTCACGGTGACCGTCCCCGTGCGGCCCAACGATCTGGGCGACGCGCCGGACAGCACGAACCACGCCGGCCAGACCATGACCGCCTACCCGGGCGTCACGGCCCGCTTCCCCACGGTCTTTGCCCGCCTGCCCGGCGAGGCTGCAGGCCCCCTGCACCGCTATCCCCGGCCCGTGCACCTGGGTCCCCGGGTGAGCATGGAGGCTGAGGCCGACGCGGGCCCGGACGCGGACCCCACGAACAATCTGCTGCCCGGCCAGGACGCGGCCGGCCGGGACCGCTTCGACGACGGGCTAAAGCTCTCCTCTGTCGCCCTGAAGAACTGCCAACCGGCTCGGATGCAGGTGCGGGTGGAGTTGCTCAACAACCAGGCGAAGCAGGCTCTGCTGAAGCGGAACATCCAGGTGCTCTACCTGAACGTGTGGATCGACGGCAACCGGGACGGGGACTGGAACGACACCGGCCCGTGCAGCCAGCAGCCCGGCGACCTGGCCCTGGAGCACATCGTCATCGACCATCCGGTGAGCGTGGGCCAGCTCACGCCGGGAAACAACCTGGTGAGCATGGTGAGCAACGTCAAGGCCCTCTGGCCGGACAGCCTGACGGACCAAGCCGCGTGGCTGCGCATCACCCTGAGCGAGGCCAAGTCGCCCAAACTGCCCAGCCGCACCTACGGCGATGGTCGGGGACCGGCCAAGGGCTACCGCCTGGGTGAGACCGAGGACTACCTCTGGCGGCCGCCCGGAACCGCGGACGTCGTGGTGGCGCAGAGCAGCACGTGGGTCAACCAGCCCGATTTCGGCAACGAAACCTCGTTGGACACGGAACGCTTTGCCCAGTTCCGCATCACCTACGGCAACGAGGGCAACGCCCAGGCGCAGGATGTGAAGATCACCCAAAAGCTGACCGGATTCGGCGGCCAGCCCCAACTGGTCCATGTCTCCGCCCCGGGCCTGCCTAACAACGCCGTACGCCCCGGCGACGGCGAGATCGTCTTCGCTCTGGGGGACCTGGCGCCGGGCACGGGCGGCTCCATCCTGGTGGGCTGGCAACCCCAGACCGGGGCACGCAGCCTGACCGGGGGCAGCCGCTACACGGCCACGGTCACGGTCAGCAGCCAAAACGACGCCAACCCAGGCAACGACAGCGCCGCCACCGGGATCGAGGAGACGCCCTTCGTGCAGATGGGCTTCCGCACAGGCGACGGGTTGCCGCTCCTTCGGCAGGGAAGCACCTGTCGGGATGGGATCCAGTTGGTGGGCCGGGCCACTCCCGGGGCGCGGCTTCGCCTGATGCTGGATGGTGTGGACATGGGTCTGACCGTCCTGGTTGGGGCGGATGGCCGCTGGCAGCAGCCGCTCACTGGCCTCTCTGACGGCCTGCACCAGATCGAGGTCTGGGTGGGGTTCCAGGCAGACGCCCTGGGGCGCCCCATGGGATCGGGGTTGACGGTGCGGGTGGATGGCGCTCTGCCTGTGGATCCGGCCAGTTTCACCGTCATCGACGCTGCGGGGCGGATCTTCGCCATGGACACCCTGGGGACGAGCTGGCGCAATCTGCGTCTGCCCGGCAGCGGCCCCTTCGAGCTGGGTGTCACCGGCTGCACGGAACTGGAGCATGTGGTGAGCAAATACATCGGCGAGACGGAGAAGAACATTGTTCTCACCGACCCGGATGGGGACGGCCGCTACACCGGCCTCCTGGATCTAGGAGGGCGGCTCCGGACCAGCAGTAGGGCCAACCTGAGTCTGACCGTAACCTCGGCTGACGGCGCGACCCAGGCCGTGACCACCTTTGACGTCAGCGGCGAGATGGATGCCCTGGGCACGGTGGTGGATGCGGTCACCGGGCAGCCGGTGGTCGGCGCGCAGGTCGTTCTGCTGGCGGAGCAGGCTTCCCTGTCCGCGAGGGGGGCCGACTTTGGCGCTGTTCCTCTGGACAGCGACCTGGGCCAGGCCAATCCCCAGACCACGGCCGCGGACGGCAGCTTCTTCTTCGCGCCACCGCCGGGGGTCTACCGGCTGCTGGTGACGAAGACGGGCTATCAGCCCTATCGCACGGCCGGGATGGAGGTGGATGCCGGGGGCATGAACCCCACCATCCACCTGGCGCCAGCTGTGAGCGACCCGCCGGACGTGACCATGATGGTCGGCGAAGGCGGCTTTGCACCCAACGTGTTGACCGTTCCACCGGGCACGGTGGTGGCATGGGTGAATGTGGATCTGGCCGAGCACTCGGTGCAGGGGGACGCGTGGAACAGCGGCGTCCTCTGGCCGGGGGAGAGCTTCCGCCTGCGCTTGGACGAGACGGGCAGCTTCGCCTACAGGGATGGGGAGAATCCCCTGAACCAGGGGACGATCGTCGTGGACCCGTCCGCGCCCTCACCGGGGACCTGGTTCATCTTCCTGCCTAGTGTGGAGCGGTGAGGAGGTGGCGATCCGGGAGGGTCGCTGCCTCTTCGTTTGCCAGGGATCAGCAAGGGGAAAAGGGCAGTCGCTCAAGGATTACGACCGAGTAAGGGGAGATAGATCCGTCTCTTTTCTGCAATCGCAGCAGGTCGCTGCAGGCTGAGAAAGATCGTCTTTAGATTCGAGCTGAAGGCTGGCCCAGTAGGCTCTGAATCGTTAGGCACCGTGACAACCCGGAAGGCCAGACCAAACGTGGAAGTGATAATGCCTGTTTTTCCTTGTCTATGATCTGGATCCAGATCCAGGTAGTACAAACCGTCATCCGTTCCATTGACCCGACGATTCCCGTCCGTGGTGAACCAGAGGCCGCCATCTATGTCCGTCATTAGGTTGTCAGGATTGGCGGCGGCGAACAGACCGGCTCCTTCTATTCCTCGCCAAACGGCAAAGTATGAGAAGGTATGGGAGTTGGCCGGGTTACCCAGGCTATTTTCACGCAAAACAAAGATGGAGCCGACGCGGTCCGAGCGAGTAGGGGCTTCCTCTGCATGGGTGTCCGGATCAAATAGAACACCTCTTGAATTCAGCGCTACCTGACGCGTGTGTCCCGTGAAGGCGATATAGAGCCGTGGCTCTCCGCTGGGATCCGTAGGGTTCCATAGGATGTTCTCAGGTCGATTTAGTTCCGCCACACCGATCTTGTTGGCCGCTGTGAACAACGCCATGCGTACCTCTTCGTTCGAGGCGAACCCGCCTATGCCATTCCAGGTTACGTCCTGCAAGGCTTCTCCCACCGTTGTTCCTGGATGGCCCAGGGCGACGGCATTGGGGGCGATGTCCTTGCTGGCGATGCTTAACTCAATCCAGCGGCCATGTCCCGGGTTGTCCTCTGTGGGCATCACACCGTTCACAGTCCAGCCGGTGTCATAGTCCAGGTCCTGGAAGTGAGCCACGTAGAGGGTGCCCTCATCAAGCAAAGCACGTATTTGGACCCGGCTCATGCCTTGGGCGAAAGGCGTTTTGCTCACCCACTTGTAAATACGTCCACTGGCTCGGTCCTGGCTGGCATAGAGGACAATCGGCTGACCATCGATGAGGTTCCCGCTCGCATCTACGACGAACGTCACGTCTTCCCAGCGGGCACGGCCCAGACCGCCCAATTTGCGATGACCGCTGCCGGCACCGCCGTCGACCATGCTTGTGTAGAATGCGTTTGGCGGCTCACCTGGGTCCACTTCGACCAAATAGCCATAGAGATCACGCTGATGGAGACCGTTTGCATCCGGGTTCCCGCCAAAAACAGACAGAGGATGGGCAACGAAATCAGGTGTAATAAACTCCCCAGGGTCAAAGCCTGTTCCACGGATGAACTTGTTGTCACCGGTCCAGGCTTGTTCCAGATCACCATAAAAACCTTGTGCATTTTCCTCGGCAGAGAGGATCGTGCCCCAGGGCGTTTGCACGCCTGAACAGTTGGCCAACGTGCCGGAGACGACTGTGTCGGTCAGCACCGCTCCGCTGAAATCGTCGTGATCGGGGCTGTGCAGTCGTTGACCAACGAGCGTAAACAGAGTATTGCTGGTGGCGTCGTAGCGCCGGTTGGGGGCGCTGTGATCCACGCGCCAGGCACCGCTTTGCGCATCCTTCACAACACGCAACCAGGAGCCACCTATCTGGCGCTTGGCGTAACGAAGATAGGTGCTCAGATCGGCATCATTCCAACGATTGCTCGATACATCAGTTAGAATCCCCCTGGCCTGAAGGGAACGGGCTAAGCTCAAGTGCTGGCCGGTAGGCGCAGAGGTGGCAGTGGGCGGCCGGTTTTCGATGGGCGTTCCCATGGACTCATGGTTGACCCAGAGCCAGCCAGAGTTGCCGCTGCCGCTGAAGGGCGGTGGTCTGCCTGCGTCCTGCCAGCCGTCACCGAAGTAGGCGATGTAGTCGTTGTTGGCGCCGTAGAGGGGGCGTCGGGGGAGTCATCCTGGGTCAACGGGTTTAGCCAGCTCACCACCACGTTGTACTGCAGGCCCGGGATGGTGCGCACTCGGTCGGTCGCTTCGTTGGCCAAGGGGAACTCGACACTGGGCGACAGTGCACCCGTCGTGTAGGCGTGAACGAGCGCTTTGACCCAATCGGCCGCGTTCGTGGTCCCTGTGTCCTGATCGGAGATGAAGGAAATGGCGATAAGAGAAGAGAGGGCAGGCGTGACGGTGTCGTGGCCAGCCGCGGTAGAGGCTGGCTGACTGAGAAGCAAACCGAATAGCGCGACGATGAGCAATCGGCTCGCAAGACTGTGTGGAGAGCGTGTCCCTTGCTTCTTGGCCAATTCTTATGTCCTCTGGACGAAGATTATCGGGCCAAGTTTCGACGACAAAACAGGAGAAAGAATAACACCATTATGAGAACGGACTGAAGGGGACGCAAGAATTGCATAGTAGGAGCTGCAGATCTGTATATATTCCAAAACCAATTCACCACATCGAACAACATCACCAAGGAGAGCAAGAAACCTAACGAGCAACGGAGAACGAATCGCTCAGGTTCGAGAAGTCGCCGATGGAAGATTGCCCAAACCCATAAACCCAGTATGCCGATGGCGACATTGGCAGAACCAAACCACCAATAATGGTGTATGCCATGCGTCTTGAGGTCAACCAAGGCGTAGCCAAGCACGGCGAATACGACGATTGTTAATATACCTAACAATATCCGCTCTCGTTTCGATTGGGTTTGAATGCCAAGTTTGCGCAGCATCGTTCTTTGTCCTCCTTCCTATGCAAATATCGATGGTACCACCAAAGACGGCGCACGGAATGCACCGTCTTTAGTGGTTTTGCACATACGAACGAGGGGTGGTTTTCACCTCGCTGATGAATGGATCCGAACGAGGCATGTATTGGGGCGCCGCTCACCTCGCGCCCCATTCCAGTGGAGCTGCGCTCCGCTGAATGACTTTTAAGCGGATAAATCTAGTACTCAGTCAAGTATATTTTGATACAAAATGGGGGTTGTGGTACACTGGGGGGCTTCCAAATCTTGACGAAAGGAGAAGCCCCAATGGGACGCCCCAAGGAATACGCGGTCCATCTGAGTCC
>JALSIX010000084.1 GCA_026989655.1 Caldilineaceae bacterium | reverse complement strand
CTCCGGGCTGCCGGGGCGGGGAGGGCCTCGCTTGCCCCACGGCCCCATGGGGGGTGAACCGTGCCGGCAAGGAACGGGGGCGTCCTTCGCGCCGGTCCGCGGGGGCGGGTGTTCCCCGGTGGGGGTTCCCGGCCTCGGGGGGAGCCGCTTGGGCCGGGTCTAGGGGTTCGCTGGGCGAGGCCCGAGACCGCGGCCGCGCAGGCGGACGATGGCCCGGCGGATGGGGGGGATCCGCACCAGGAGCAGGAAGGCGAGCAGGATGCCCCAGGCCACCGGTCGCCGGTAGTCTCCCTTGACCAGCCACAGGAAGTGGACCACCGCCAGGACGCCGGCCAGGTATGCGGTTCGGTGTAGGCTCTTCCAGCGCCGACCCAGCCGGCGCATCCAGTTCTGGGTGGAGGTGACGGCCAGGGGCAACAGGACCAGCCAGGCCGCGAAGCCCGCCAGGGCAAAGCGCTTCTCGAAGATGGCCTCCTGGATCAAAGGCCAGTCGAAGCCGTAGTCGAGCCCTACGAAGACCAGGAAGTGCAGGGTGGCGTAGAAGAAGGCGTACAGGCCCAGCAGCCGCCGGACCCCGATGACGCTCCGCCACCCCGTGAGGATGTAGGCCGGGGTACAGGCCAGGGACAGGATCAGGAGGACGAAGGCCGGCCTCCCGGTGCGGAAGGTGATGTCCTGGATGGGGTTCACGCTCAGGCGGCCGGTGTACGCGTCCCACAGCAGCCAGGCCAGGGGGAACAGCGCGCCCAGATGGGTGAGCCACCGCAGCCGGGCCGGGCTCCGCAGCCAGGGGCTCTCTCTCCGGGGGATGGGCCGTTCCCAGGAGGTTCGGCGGCCCACCCGAAGCCGCTGCATCAAGGTGGTCATGGGCAGCCCTCAGAAGTACTTGCTCAGGTCCATCCCCGCGTAGAGATGGGCCACCTGGTCGGCATAGCCGTTGAAGGGCAAGGTCTTGCGGCGGCCTCGTTCGCCGATCCGGCGCTCTGTGGCCTGGGACCAGCGGGGGTGGGGCACCTCGGGGTTCACGTTCGCGTAGAAGCCGTACTCGTGGGGCGCGGCGGCCATCCACAGGGAGACGGGCTGGATCTCCACCAGGTCGATCTTCACGATGGCCTTGATGCTCTTGAAGCCGTACTTCCAGGGCACCACCAGCCGGACCGGCGCGCCGTTCTGGGGGGGCAGGTCCTTGCCGTAGAGGCCGGTGGCCAGGATGGTCAGGTCGTGCATGGCCTCGTCGAGACGCAGCCCCTCCACGTAGGGCCAGTTGAAGAAGCCATTGCGCTGGCCGGGCATCTGCTCCGGCGCGTGGATGGCCTCGAACCGCACGTACTTGGCCTGGGGCAGCGGCTCCACCTTCTCCAGCAGTTTGCGCAGGGGGAAGCCGTTCCAGGGGATCACCATGGACCATCCCTCCACGCAGCGGAGCCGGTAGATCCGCTCCTCGATGTCGAACAGGGCCTTCAGGTCGTCCACATCGAAGGTGGTCGGGTTGCGGACCAGCCCGCCCACGGTCACGGTCCATGGTCGGACCGGGAACTCCCGGGCCATCTGGGCCACCGCCTGTTTGTCCGTGGAGAACTCGTAGTAGTTGTTGTAGTTGGTGATCTCCCGATAGGTGTTCAGGGGATCGCCCAGTTCATCCGTCTGGGCCTGGACCTCCAGCTCCTGGGCCCCGGGCGCGGGAGCCTCGGCTTCCTGGGCTCGGTCCCCCGCCCCACAAGCTGCCAGAAGGCCGCTTCCGGCCACCAGCGCAAGCCCTCGCATGAACCGGCGGCGGTCCAGGTAGAGATGTTCCGGGGTGATCTCCCACCACGGGATGGACGGGTCGCGATAGGCCATGGGACTTCCCTCCTGTCGAAGTGCAGAGCGGTTCATCTGGGTTCACCTGTCGGTTGGGCACCGCCCATTATAGCATGGGTTCGCCCCCCTCTCGGTGATATGCTATACTATCGGGACAGATCGGCCCGAAGCCTCTGCCCATCACCCATCCCAGCATATCGAGGGTCGGAACAGCCATGTTTCCCCGCCTCCATGCCATGGTCGTCCACTTCCCCGTTGCCCTGTTGTCCACCGGGACCGTGGTGGCCCTGCTGTACCTGATGGGCTGGCGCCGTTCGGAGATGGCGACCCTGGCCTGGTGGCTTCTCGGCCTGGGATGGGTGGGCAACGGGCTGGCCATCCTGTCCGGGCTGTTGGCCCAGGGCATCCTGCCGCCCGATGCCCCCTATCGGGGCCTGTTGAACCTCCACATCACCGGCGGCTTCGCCCTGTTGGCGGTCTACGGCGACCTCCTGTATCGGGGATGGCTCCGCAGGGGCCGACGGCGCTCTTCCCAGAGGGGGCCAGCCGCCTCCCAGCCGGATGTGGGGTTCTGGGACCTGCCCGAGCGTCGGATCTGGACCATGGTGCAGCTTCTCCTGGGATTGGCCATCCTGGCCTTCACCGGCTGGCTGGGCGGCGAGCTGGTCTACGGCTGGGGCGTGGGGGTGGACTGAGGCCTCAGGCCGCCTCGCTGTCCATGGCCCAGCTCCATGGCTCCATTGTCCATGGAAGTTCTTACACAATGGTTGCGGATCCCGGAACGAAGTCTCAACCGATCTGGTCGAGCCTGGATGGGGAGGGGGACGCCCAGGAGGAGCCCTGGCGGCGTCACCTGACCGACCACAACGAGGGGCTGGGGCTGGTCTATGAGCGCTTTGTCCTCGACGACTTCCTGCGCCGTCTCCGGCAGCTCTACGGGATCCGGACCCTGTTGGAGGCTCCCCTCTACGGCATGGCCGGGGTCAGCGGGATCAACAGCTACACGCTGGCCCGGGAGGGGGTCCGGGTGACCCTGGTGGACGACCACCCGGAGCGGCTGGCCGGGGTGCAGCGGATCTGGCAGGAGCACCTGCGCCGGCCCGTGCACCTGGTCCAGGTGGCCCGTTCCGGGTGGGGGCAACTCCCCTTTCCCGATGGATGTTTCGACCTGGCCTGGGAATGGGCGGCCCTGTGGCACATCCCCGACCCAGCGGCCCTGCTGCGGGAGCTGGTCCGGGTGAGTCGGCATGTGGTCTTCGTGGCCATGCCCAATCGGCTCCAGGTGGGCTACTGGATGCGTCGGTGGATCCTGGATCGGGAGTTCTTCGCGACCCACGATGCCTCCTGGACGGACATGGCCCGCATTCGCCGGGTGTTGGAAGGGGCGGGCGTGACCATCGTGGAGCAGGGGGTTCTGGACGTGCCGCCCTGGCCGGACACGGTGATGCCGGCCAACCAGGTGCTCAGGCGCTTGGGCATCCGCACCCCGTGGTTGGAGCGGCGGTTCTCGGAGGAGCGCTGGCAGTGGAGCACCATGGCCTACTACACAGGGCAGGAGCCGGATCTGCGGGATCGGGTGATGCGGTTCGCCTGGCTGGAACGGGCCCCTCTGCCCTGGCAGGTGAAGGCCATCTGGGCCCACCATCGATATCTGATCGGGATCAAGCCTCCATCCGGCCATCCACCCAGCTGAGCGTTCGACCATGACCGTCCCCTCTCCCGCCTCCGGTGCCCGAGCTCGGGAGCCCTTCCAGCCTGCCCGACGGGTTCGGGCCTTCGGCACCACCGTCTTCGCGGAGTTCACCGCGCTGGCCAACCAGGTGAAGGCCGTGAACCTGGGCCAGGGCTTTCCCGACTTCCCGGCCCCGGCCTTCATCCTCCAGGCCGCGAAGGAGGCCATCGACGGCCACCTGAACCAGTACACCCGGAGTGCCGGGCATCCCCGCCTGGTCCACGCGCTGAGCCGGATCTACAGCCCGCTCTTCGGGCGCACCGTGGATCCCCTGACGGAGATCGTGGTCACCACCGGCGCCACCGAGGGGATCTTCGCCACCATCCAGGCTCTGGTGGATCCCGGCGACGAGGTCATCCTCATCGAACCCTTCTACGACAGCTATCCCGCCTCGGTGACCATGGCCGGGGGGGTCCCGGTCTACGTGCCTCTCCGCGCCCCTGCCGGGGCCTACAGCGCTCGAGAGTGGAGCCTGGATCGGGACGAGCTGGCCCGGGCCTTCTCGCCCCGGACCCGGCTCCTGATCCTGAACACGCCCCACAATCCCGTGGGCAAGGTCTTCACCCGGGAGGAGCTCCAGGCCATTGGCGAGCTGGCTCAGCAGCACGACGTGTGGGTGCTCAGCGACGAGGTCTACGAGTGGATGGTCTACCCGGACGCGTCCCACGTGCGGATCGGGGCCTTGCCCGGCATGTGGGAGCGAACGGTCACCCTGGGCAGCGCGGGCAAGACCTTCTCGGTGACGGGGTGGAAGATCGGGTGGGCCATCGGGCCGCCCCACCTGGTCCACGCCATCCTCATGGCCCACCAGTGGATCCCCTTCTGTGTGGCCACCCCTCTGCAGGAGGCTGTGGCGGTGGCCTTCGAGCAGGCCGAGGCCCGGGGCTACTTCCAGGAGCTGGTGGCCATGTACCAGGCCAAACGGGACAAGCTCGTCCGGGCGCTGGAACAGGCCGGCCTCACCCCCACCGTGCCGGATGGCTCCTACTTCGTCCTGGCCGACACCGGGCACCTGGACGTGCCGGTGCCCCAGGGGGAGCGACGGGATGTGGCCGTCTGTCGCTGGCTCACCACCCAGGTGGGAGTGGCGGCCATCCCCCCCTCGGCCTTCTACAGCCCGGGCCACAGGCATCTGGTGGCCCATCTGGCCCGTTTCACCTTCTGCAAAACCGACGAGGCCCTGGACGAGGCGGCCCGTCGTCTCGCTGTGCGTCTTGGCAGTGGGTAGGGCGCCCGATCCGCCTCGGACGTTGCCCTGGACGTGGGGCGCGCACCGAGGGCGGTTCCCTGGCCTCGCGAGGTCTTCTCCACTTCTGCCCAGATGAGGGATCCGTCCAGACGAGGGAGCACCATGGAGATCCGTGTCCAACAGGGCAACATCGCCCAGTTCCAGGCCGATTGCATCGTGGTCAACCTCTTCCAAGGGGTCACCGAGCCCGGGGGCGCGACCGCCGCGGTGGATGCCGCGCTGGGGGGCGCCATCCGGGAGCTGATCGCGGCCGGTGACTTCGTCGGGGAGAGCCATGCCACCGTCCTGCTCCACGCGCGGGGACGGCTGCCGGCCTCGTGGGTGCTGGTGGTGGGCCTGGGGCCCCCGGAACGATTCGACCATCATCGGGCCCGGCGAGCCGCGGCCGCGGCCGTCCGGGCCCTCCGGAAGGTGCCGAGCGTCCGCCATCTGGCCACCGTGGTCCACGGCGGCGGTGCCGGCGGCCTGGATGTGTCCCTGGCCGCGCGGTCCGTGGCCGAGGGGACGCTGTTGGCGGCCTACCGGATGCCCCAGTACCGCCGCGAGGTCCCGGAGCAGAGGCCCGAGCGCTGCACAGTGGTGGAGTTCGCCTCGGAGCGGCTGGCCGCTGTGGAGAAGGGCGTGGCCCAGGCCCGGGCCATCGTCCAGGGGGTCTCCACGGCCCGGGATCTGGTGGCGGAGCCTCCCAACCTTCTGACCCCGGTGGAGATGGCCGCTCGAGCCCGGCAGGTGGCCGACTCGGTGGGGTTGAAGGTGACTGTGTTGGACGAGGCGGCCATGCGGGAGTTGGGCATGGGCATTCTCCTGGCCGTCAGCCAGGGCAGCGCCAACGAGGCCCAGCTCATTGTGCTGGAGCACGCCCCGGAGGGCCATCAGGAGGAGCCGCCGTGGGTGGTGGTGGGCAAGGGCATCACCTTCGATACGGGGGGCATCAGCCTGAAACGGGCCGAGGACATGTGGTACATGAAGGACGACATGGGCGGCGCGGCGGCGGTCATCGGTGCCCTGGAGGCGGTGGCCCGTCTGCAGGTCCCCCGGCGTGTCATCGGCGTGGCCGCGTGTGTGGAGAACATGCCCGATGGCCGGGCCTACCGCCCGGGCGACATCCTCACCGGCATGACGGGCAAGACCGTGGAGGTCATCAGCACCGACGCGGAGGGCCGCCTGGTCCTTGCGGATGCCCTGGCCTACGTGGCCCGCTTTCGCCCCCAGGCGGTGGTGGACCTGGCCACGCTCACCGGGGCCATCGGTGTGGCCCTGGGCAGCCAGGCCGCGGGCTGTTTCGCGAACGACCCGGCGCTCCAGGAAGCGCTCCTGGCCGCGGCGGAGCGCTCCGGTGAGCGGCTGTGGCCCATGCCCATGTGGGAGGAGTACAAGGAGAGCATCCGCAGCGACATGGCCGAGGTGAAGAACAGCGGCGGCCGTCGCAGCGGGGTCAGCTCCAGCGCCAAGTTCCTGGAGCACTTCACCGAGGGCTATCCGTGGGCCCATCTGGACATCGCGTCCATGGTATGGGTGGACAACGGCCAGGTGCCGGAGCTTCCGGCTGGGCCCACGGGCTACGGAGTCCGTCTACTGGTTCACTGGCTGGCCGGTGAACACCTGTAATACCCGACCCATCCGCACACAGAGGAGGAAAGCGCGATGCGACATCGAGGACTGCGGGAGGCCCTGGGGCGCGGCCTATTGGGGACCGGATTGGCGGCCCTGGGCGTGGTCGCGTGGAGCACCGTGGCCGCGGCCGCTCCGGTGCTCCAGGGGGGCGAACCCATGGTGGACACCACCTCGGTCTGGCCGGTGTTGGTGCCCCTGGTGGTGGCCGCCGGCACGGTGGAGCGGGCCATCGAGCTGGGCTGGAACTATCTGGAGTGGATCCTGATCCGCTTTGCCCGTTGGAGCCCGGCCGACCTGAAGACCCCCAGCTACCAGGGGTTCAAGAGCGGCACCAGCCTCCTGGCCGGCCTGGTGCTGGGGGTTCTGGTGGCCAACTACGGTGGGCTGCGTCTGCTCACCTACCTGCGCCCCTTTGTTCCCGGTTTCCTGGACGCGGTGCCCTCGGAATGGGACATCATCATCACTGGCCTGGTCATCGGGGCCGGCTCCAAGCCTGCCCATGACATCCTGGTCCTGATCACCCAGATCAAGAACTTCGCCGGCAACAGCGCGCTGAAACAGCGGGAACAGGCCGCGGCCGCCCTGGCCGAGGGCGTGTTGCGGCTGGGCCAGTTGGAGAGCGCCCGGACCGTGGAGGTGCCCGGTGTGGGGCCCGTGCCCGTGCGAGGCGCCCAGGCCCGAGAGGGTGCGCCCCCGCCGCCCCGGGGCGCGGTGGCAGAGCGGTACGCGGAGGTCCTCCATCGCAGTCTCTTCCGGGAAATGGTGTAGCGCGCAGAAGGGGGCCGAGGCGACCCGGCTCTCCTCCCGTTGGCCGGGAAGGGCTGTTGGGGCATCTCGGGCAGGGCAGCCCGGGGCAGCGTCCCCGGAGTGGGGGAGATGGCCGGGGCGGCCTGTTCCCCCAGAGCGGTTCACAGGCCTGTGGTCACCTGTTGCCGACGGAGCCAGACAAAGGCCAGCAGCCCCAACATCACGGGCACCCCTGCGGCCACGGGCCAGGTCCACAGAGGGGCCTGGCTCAGCCAGGCCCGGAGGGTCTCCTCCTGGGAAGAGGCCGGGTGGTGTTCCGCCAGACGACGGGCCAGGTCGTCCCGAAAGGTCTTCTCGGGGGCCACGGGGTGGATGGCCGCGGCCAGGGCCTCTGCCAGCCGGGTGAGCTCCTTCAGGTCGGGCCGGGCTTCCAGCCGTGCTCGGAGCAGGCGTTCGTCCTGGGCGCTGAGCTGCCCCAACAGAAGGCGGGCATGGGCCTCCACCAGGGCGACCGCCTCGGAGTCCAAGGGGGGCTCTGTAGGGGGACGCGGGCTCTGCCGTTGCCAGGGAAACCGGCGTCCTGGGCCGGACAGGAAACGACGTGGGTTCATGGTGCCCTTCTCGGCTTCTCCTGAGGGGTGGGCCTGGGTTCAGGGGGTTCTGGATCCAGGCGACGACGCAGTTCCTGGCGCAGCGCGGCCAGGGTTCGGAAGTAGAGGGATTTGATGGCTCCCTCGCTGCGGTTCATGATCTGCCCGATCTCCACATTGGAGAGCCGGCTCCCAAACTTGTAGATGAGCAGATCCCGGCGTTCCTGGGGAAGCTGCTCAATGGCCTCCCACAGCAGGCGGTGCTCCTCCTCCTGTTCCACCGCGGCCTCCGGCTCCTCTGCGTCCCGTCCCCTGAGGGAGAGCCCCTCCAGGGGGATGAAGCGACGACGGCTGTGGTCCCGATGCCAGTTGGCCACCAGGTTGTGGGCGATGCGATACAGCCAGGCCGAGAACGGCGCGCCCCGATCCTGGTACCTGGGCAGATGCTCCAGGGCTCGGACGAAGGTCCGGGCGGTGAGGTCCTCCGCGTCCTGGACGTTGTGGACCCGGTGGTAGATGTAGGCGTAGATGCGGTCCACATAGCGCTGGTAGAGGGCGCCGAAGGCCTGCGGGTCCTGTTTGGCCTGGGCGATCAGCGTCCGTTCGTCCCCGTCCTCTGGGAGCGCGGGGGGCTGGGGTTCGGGAGCTGCCCTCTGGGCGGACGCTTCCCGTCCGGATCCACCACGGTTCATGGAGCAAAGGCCCGTCTGTGAGCGTTACAACACACCACGGTATCCAGGGTCGCGGCCGAGGCCATCCGCCATTTGTCAGAACCCCTGCAGTCGACTCAGGTCCGCGATCCCTTTCGGCAGCCAGGCGATCTTCTGCACCAGGGCCTGGCGGGCCCGGCGGATCCCTTCCTCCTCGGCGTTCACCAGCACGGCTTCGAAGAAGCGGTTGATGGGCTCCTGGAGGTCCCGCAACACCTGTCCCAGGAGCTCGGCCGGTTCGTCGGCGGCCTCCAGCCGCTCCCGGGCCGCCAGGTAGGCCTGATGGAGGGCCTGTTCCTCCGGGGTGGTGTAGGCCTCGGGGTGCAGGGGCAGGTCCTCCTGGATGTTCCGGACGATGCGGGCGCAGCGGGCATAGGCCACAAAGGCCTCGTTCCACCAGGGCTCCTGGACCGCGCAGGCCAGAGCCCGGCAGGCCCGCAGGGCCGGGTAGGGGTTGTCGCCCCGCTCGACCAGGACCGCCTCCACCACGTCGAAGGGGAAGGCCCTCTCCAGGAGGACGCCCTGGAGCCGGCGGGCGACGAACTCGCCTGCCCCGTCCACCGCGCCGGCGGGGTCCACCTGGGTGCCGTAGCCCTCCGCGGCCTGCTCCAGTCCCTGGCGGACGGAGAAGTCCTTCTCCGCGGCCAGGAGGTTGTGGACCACGCCCAGCGCGGCCCGACGGAGGCCGAAGGGATCCGCGCTGCCCCGGGGCGACACCCCCACCCCGAACAGCCCGGCCAGGCTGTCCAGCTTGTCCGCCAGGCTCAGGGCCAGGCCGGGCAAAGAGCCCGGGGTCTCGTCCCCGGCGAAGCGGGGCAGGTAGTGTTCCCGGATGGCCCGGGCCACCTCGGGGGGTTCGCCGCTCTGCAGGGCGTAGATCTCGCCCATGATCCCCTGGAGGCTGGTCATCTCGATGACCATGGCGGTGACCAGGTCCGACTTGCACAGGGCCGCGGCCCGCCGGGTGATGGCCTGCACCGCGTCTGGGGCCCCCAGCATGGCCGCGATCCGGGGGGCCAGCACCTCCAGCCGGTGGACCTTGTCCAGCATGGAGCCCAGCTTCTCGTGGAAGGTGAGGGTGGCCAGCCGGGGGGTGAAGCTCTCCAGGGGTCTGGAGGTGTCCTGGCGGTAGAAGTAGGCCGCGTCCGCGTAGCGGGCCCGGATCACCCCCTCGTTCCCCGCCTGCACCACTTCCGGTGCGGTCAGTTGGTCCGCGTTGGCCACGGTGAGGAAGTAGGGCAGCAGGTGTTCCCGGCCGTCGTCCCCTGGCCGCACCACCGGGAAATAGCGCTGGTGTCTCTTCATGACGCCGATGAGGACCGGCTCGGGGAGCTCCAGGTAGCTCTCCTCGAAGGCCCCGCGGACCACGGTGGGCGCCTCCACCAGGTCGGTCACCTCCTCCAGCAGCTCCGGATCGTGGGGCACCAGGCCGCCCACCTGGGCCGCGGCCGCCTGCAGGGCCTCCGCAATCCGCTGCCGACGCTGTTCCCGGTCCAGGAGGATGCCCTGGGCCGCGACGGCGTCCCGGTACGCGTCCGCGGAGGCCACGGAGAAGGTGGTGGTGCTGCCCGGCCCGTCCTCTGCCTGGGCGGCCAGGTCCTTCCATCGGGGGCCCCGGCTGAGGTGGCCGCTGGTCACCCCGGCCCAGGTGACGGGCACCACCTGGGAGCCGTAGAGGGCCACGATCCAGCGCAGGGGACGGGGGTAGGCCACGTTCGTCGCGTTCCAGCGCATGGCCTTGCCCCAGCGGAGGCTGTCCAACAGGTGGACGATGACCTGGGGGAGGATCTCCAAGGTGGGCCGGCCCTCCACGTGGCGGACCGCGTAGACGTAGCGATCCCGCACCACCAGCTCCGAGACCTCCACCCCCTGGCTGCGGGCGAAACCCCGGGCGGCCTGGGTGGGCCGGTTCTCGGGGTCGAAGGCCCGG
This sequence comes from Caldilineaceae bacterium, assembly GCA_026989655.1. Lineage (GTDB taxonomy): Bacteria > Chloroflexota > Anaerolineae > Caldilineales > Caldilineaceae > JALSIX01. The sequence goes on along the minus strand of JALSIX010000084.1, from coordinate 50,647 downwards.
TCCACCGGAGGGCCTTTCTGCTCCACTGTCTCGTCCCGTTGCCGGGGGGCCAGCCCGGTGACCAGGGCCACCAGCCGTCGGGGCGTGCCCGTCACCCGGAGCTCCTGGTAGTCCAGGCGGGCCTGGTCCAACAGGGCGGCCAGCCGTTCCTGGATCTGGTGGATGCCGTCCACCACGTCCTTGGGCGGCAGCTCCTCCGACCCCAGCTCCAACAGGAAGGTCTGCGGTTCGGTGATGGGCGGGATGTCCGAGGGGGGGATGGTCTTCTCGGGGTCCTGGCCCTGGGGCTCCGGGCCGTTCTGGAGCCAGGGGAACTCCAGGCGTCGTCGCTGCTCCACGTAGAGCTCGGCCACCCTGCGGGCCTGGCTGCGCATGTCCGCGAAGAACTTGGCCCGCTCGGTCACGCCGATGGCTCCCCGGGCGTCCAGGATGTTGAAGGTGTGGCTCTGGCGGAGGATGTAGTCGTAGGCGGGAATGACCAGGCCCTGCTGGATGCAGCGCTCGGCCTCGGCCTTGTAGAGGGCGTAGAGTTCCTTCTGCCGTTCCACGTCGGCCAGCTCGAAGTTGTAGACGCAGTGTTCGATCTCCGGCAGCCGGTAGAGGTCCGCGTAGGTGTGGACACCGTCGTAGTCGATGCTCCACACGTCCGTCTTGCCCTGGAGATACATGACGATGCGCTCCAGGCCGTAGGTGATCTCCACGCTCACCGGGTCCAGGGCCAGGCTGCCGGCCTGCTGGAAGTAGGTGAACTGGGTGATCTCCTGGCCGTCCAGCCACACCTCCCAGCCCAGGCCCCAGGCGCCCAGCGCGGGGGACTCCCAGTTGTCCTCCACGAAGCGGATGTCGTGGCGGGTCAGGTCCAGGCCGATGGCGGCCAGGCTGCCCAGGTAGAGCTCCTGGGGGTTGCCCGGGTCGGGCTTCAGGATCACCTGGTACTGGGTGTGCATCTGCATCCGGTTGGGGTTCTCCGCGTAGCGGCCGTCGTCCGGGCGATAGGACGGCTCCACGTAGGCCACGTTCCAGGGCTCTGGTCCCAGGACCCGCAGGGTGGTGGCGGGGTTCATGGTCCCCGCGCCCACCTTCTCCGAGTAGGGTTGCCAGAGGGTACAGCCCCATCGGGCCCAGTAGGCATTCAGACGTTGGATGACCTCTTGCATGGACGGTGCAGCCATGGTGTCGAAACCTCGGTGGGACAGGGCGAGACGGATGGTGTGAAGCGAAGCGGTGGCGGAAGATCTCCCATGCGGCCTACAGGGGGCGCAGCGGCACGGGCACGAACGTGATCACGAAGATGAACAGGACCAGGTAGCCGATCCAGCGGCGGCGGGCATCCAGCTCGGTGACGTCGTCCAGGGTGGGCGGGTGGAAGGGCCCGCCGATGAGCCCGATGAGAAGGAGCCAGATGAACCATCCGGTCCAGCCCACATCCACCAGACCGGGGAGAAGGGCCTGGATGGGGGGCAGGCCGGCGATGCCCAGGACCAGCATCCCTCCCATGGCGGCCAGGTTGACGCTCCGAGCCCGTGGGCCGAAGAGGGCGAAGACCGTGTGGCCGCCGTCCAGTTGGCCCACGGGCAGCAGGTTCAGCGCGGTCACCAACAGCCCGATCCACGCCGCGAAGGCCACGTCGTTCAGCAACACATCCACGCCTGTGGCCGGGTTGGGCAGGGGTTGGCCGAAGATCAGGAGCTTGAGGGTGTAGTAGAGGATGCTGTTGCCCTCCAGCATCGCCCCGGGCTGCGGTGGGGGCACCGTCACGGGGCTGGTGATCAGGCCGTAGACGAGGAGGGGAAGGGCCAACACCAGCCCGGCCAGGGGGCCGGCCACACCGATGTCGAAGAGCTTGCGCCGGTTGGACACGGGCTCCTTCATCTTGATGAAAGCCCCCAGGGTGCCGAAGCCCAGGGGCATGGGGATGAAGTAGGGCAAGCTCACGGCCACCCGATGGTAGCGGGCCGCGAAGTAGTGGCCGAACTCGTGCGCGACCAGGATGCTCAAGAGGGTGGCGGCGAAGGGAATGCCCAGGGCCCACTCCGCCAACGAGCGCGGGAAGAGCCCGCCGTCCAGGCCCAGGTTGTGGATGGCACCGACCCAGAGGGTGCTGACCAGGGTGATCGCGAAGAGGACCGCGTTGATCCGGGGATCCGAGGGCGCGGGCCGGACCACGCCGGGCACCACCTGGAGGAGGACGTCGCCGCTCTCGTCCGGGGCCCGGCGGAGCATGGGCGTGTACCCCCGCCGCTTGAACTCGGCCAGCCACCGTTCGTAGACCTCCTGGCTGGGCCGAAGCAGCCGTCCTCGGACCACCAGGGGCTCTCGAGCGGGGTTGCCAGGCCGCTGGACGGCCAGGATCTCCAGATCCGGGCCCGTGATCTGCCGGGTGAGCGCGATCAGGTAGTCCACCGGCTCGCTGGTCTCGATGAGTTCCAGATAGGGATCCAACGACAACGGTTCGTGGCTCATGTTCTGGGACTTCTCCACAGGTGGATGCAGGCTCCCTCCAGAGGCTCCTCTGCAGGCAGCACCGGCCTTCCATTCTACCCGAAAAGGGGCTTTCACGCTATACTATAGCCTCCCGGGTGGTTGTGGGGATCCGGCACATACCGGGGCTGGGCCTGTGGAGGGCCGGGAAAGGAGTCCGCACCATGTCCGATTCGAGCCCGAAGAGCATCTCTCCGTTCCTCCAGGCGTTGCAACGTCGTCCCCTGCTCGGGGACGGGGGCATGGGCACCATGCTCTACGCCAAGGGGGCCAGCACAGATCAGTGTCTGGAGTTCCTGGTGGTCAGCCATCCCCGCTGGGTGACGGAGATCCACCAGGCCTTCGCGGTGGCCGGCGCGGACCTGATCACCACCCATACCTTTGGCGCCAACCGGATCCGGCTGGCCGACTACGGCCTGGCCCATCGGGTCCGGGACCTCAACTTCCGGGCGGTGAAGCTGGTGCGGGACGTCCGCGAGGTGGTGGGGCGGGCCCTCTTCATCGCGGGCGACGTCGGCCCTCTGGGCAAGCGGCTTCAACCTTATGGGCCGGTGACCCTGGACGCGGCCCGGGCCGCGTTCGAGGAACAGATCCTGGCCCTCTGGGAGGCGGGCGCGGACCTGCTCCTCTTGGAGACCTTCGGGGAGATCGTGGAGCTGGAGATCGCTGTGCAGGCCGCCAAGGCCGTGTGCGATCTCCCCATCGTGGCCTCCATGACCTACCACCAGGATGGACGCACGGGCTCGGGCACCACGCCCGCGGAAGCCCTGGAGCGCCTGCGCGCGGCCGGGGCGGACCTGGTGGGCATCAACTGCTCCATGGGGCCGGCGCCTACCCTGGAGATCCTGGAGCGCATGCACCGAGCTGGACCCGGCCAGTGGCTGAGCTGCATGCCCAACGCAGGCTTCCCGGAACGGGTGGACGGCCGCTTCCTCTACCCGGCCAGCCCCGAGTACTTCGCAGCCCACGTGGATCCGTTCCTGGAACACGGGGCCCGGCTGGTGGGAGGCTGCTGCGGCACCACCCCGGCCCACATCCAGGCCATGCGCCAGGCCCTGGACCGACGGCTGGGCCAGGCCAATGGCGCGCGGACCGGACAGGTGGTCGTGTCCCAGGAGCAGCCGGCGGTACATGTGGCCCTGGACACGGTGGAGGGCGAGGCCGGTCCTGGCGAGACCGAGCTCCTGCGCAAGCTGAAGGCCGGCCGCTTCGTCATCAGCGTGGAGGTGGACCCGCCCCGGGGGTTCAATCCCCAGAAACAGATCGAGGGGGCCCGCCACGCCAAGGCCGTGGGCGCGGACGCGGTCAACGTGGCCGACAGCCCCATGGCCCGGGTCCGCATGGGCGCGCTGGCCCTCTGTGTGCTCATCCAGCAACAGGTGGGCATCGAGACCATCGTCCACTTCACCACCCGGGATCGCTCCCTCATGGGCCTCCAAGCCGACCTGATCGGGGCCCGTGCCCTGGGGGTGCGCAACATCCTGGCCCTGACCGGGGATCCCCCCAGCCTGGGGGACAGCCAGAACAGCACTCCGGTCTACGACGTGGACTCCATCGGGCTGGTCCGGATCATCGACCGCTTCAACCAGGGCCAGGACCTGGCGGACCGGTCCCTGGGCGCGCCCGGCCACTTCACCATCGGGGTGGCCTGCGATCCCACCCGCCCCGACCTGGAGGAGGAGGTGGAGCGGTTCCACCAGAAGGTGAGCGGGGGCGCGCACTTCACCATGACCCAGCCCATCTACGACCCGGCCGTATGGCTTCGTTTCCTGGAGGCCTACGAGCGTCGGTACGGGGAGTTCCCCGTGCCGGTCCTCATCGGGGTGTTGCCCCTGCAGAGCCACCGCCACGCGACCTTCCTCCACAACGAGGTGCCGGGCATCACGTTGACCGAGGAGGCCCTGGAGCGGATGCGCAGGGCCGGGGCCCAGGGCCGCCAGGAAGGGGTGAAGATGGCCCAGGAGCTCCTGTTGCAGTTGGTGGAGGCGCCCCATGTCCAGGGGGTCTACCTGATGCCCAGCTTCGGCCGCTACGAGGTGGCCTGTCAGGTGTTGGAGGTGCTCACCCCGGCCCAGCGCCGGGGAGAGGCCTCCTGAGGGCTGGCCCGCACCCCGGGCTTCCCCCGGCCGAGGGGCTATTCGCGCCCATTGCGTACCAGGGCCACCACCTTCCACCCGGGCTGGGGCTGCAGAGGCGCGTTCGCGGTGGCCACCACCACCCGGCCGTTCTGGATGGCCATGAGGGGCAAGGCCTGCTCGCCCCACCGCTCCTGGTAGTGGGCGTAGGTGAACTCCTCCGTCAACTGGGTGACCTTCACCTCGGCTCCCTGGTGGACCCAGGTGTCCAGCCAGTCGAAGGTGGCATGGGGGGCAAAGAGCAGACGCCCCATGGCCCCCACCGCGTAGACCGGCGTGCCCTCGGGCGGCCCGTCCACGTCCGGCGGGAGTTGGTAGACCTCGTTGGAGCCGAAGGTGCCCCGAAACTGGATGCAGGCCAGGGCATTGGCCTCGTCGTTGCTGGTCAGGGCCAGCAGGCGGCCGATGCCGGCCAGGTCCAGCTCGTCCTGGACCACCGACGAGAGGAGGTTGCCGTGGACGGCCTGCAGCCCCTGGAGACGGGCCAGATGCACGTTGTGGTGGTTGGTGTCCACCATCAGGGTGGTGAAGCCCTCCCGGCTCAAGGCCGCGGCCAGCATCCGGGTGAAGGGCATGGCCCCCATGAAGAGGAAGCCCTGGGGTTCCTCCTCGGCCACGCCCAGCCGCCGGGCCCACCACTTGGCCGTGCTCCCATGGAGGAGCACCGTGCCCACGATCACCAGGAAGGTGAGAGGGGCCAGGAGGCGGGCCTCGGTGTAGCCCATCTCCTGCAGACGGAAGGCGAAGAGGGAGGAGACGGACGCGGCCACGATGCCCCGAGGGGCCACCCAGGCCAGGAAGAGCCGTTCGTTCCAGGCCAGGCGAGAGCGGAGGGTGCTGGCCAGGACGCTCAGGGGACGGATCAGGAAGAGCACCGCTCCCAGGAGGAGCAGGCTGCGCAGGTCCAGCAGGGCCAGCTCGGCCCGGGAGATGTTGGCTGCCAGGAGGATGAAGAGGCCGGAGATGAGGAGCACGCTGATCCGCTCCTTGAAGTGCCACACCTCGTGGAGCTGGTGCAGGCCCACATTGGCCAGCCAGATGCCCATGATGGTCACCGCCAACAGGCCCGACTCGCTCTGCAGGGTGTCCGAGAGGGCAAAGGAGACCAGGACGGTGGCCAGGACAAAGGCCTCCCGCAGGTAGTCCGGCACCCAGTATCGTTTGAGGGCTGCCGCGGTGAAGATGCCGCCCAGGACCCCCACCACCGCGCCCGAGCCCAGGATGCGCACCAGGGTGCCCAGGGCATGCCACTGGAAGAAGTTCGCAGAGCCCTCGGCCACGATGACGTCGAAGACGATCACCGCCAGCAGGGCCCCGATGGGGTCGATGAGGATCCCCTCCCATTTCAGGATGGAGGCCACCTGTGGGCTGGGGCGGATGTTTCGCAACAGGGGGCCGATGACGGTGGGGCCTGTGACCACGATGAGCGCGCCGAAGAGGATGGCCAGAGGCCAGCTCAGGCCCACGGTCCACCGGGCAGCCAGCGCGCCGGCCACCAAGGTGACCCCCGCGCCCACGGTGATCAGGTTCCGTACGGCCCGCCGCACCTGGCGGATCTCCCGGAACTCCAGGGTCAGGGCCCCTTCGAAGAGGATGACCGCGACGGACAGCGAGATCACCGGGAAGAAGAGACGACCGAGCAGCTCTTCCGGATAGAGCCAGCCCAGCCCCGGGCCCACGGCGAAGCCCGCGGCCAGCAACGGGATGATGGCCGGGATGCGCAGCCGCCAGGCCACCCACTGGCAGGCGATGCCCAGGGCCAGGATCCCGGCCAGGATAGCGAGTTCGAGATACATGGAGGGAGCAATTCTCGCAGCGTTGGAGACGGTGCGCTCGAACAACCCGCGCTACGGGATTCTACCAGCTATTCCGGAAGCTGTCATGTCAAGAGGGATGTCCGCGCGAGCCTGCCCGGCCGAGGGCAGAGGAGGGACGTAGGGACTGCCCGGGCGAGACGGCCCACCGCGCCCCTCGATCCCTTCACTTGAGAAAGGCCACCACCACCTGGGCCGTTCCCCTTCCCAGGTTACGGAGCCGATAGAGGCCTGCCCCGGCCGAGACCACCACGCTCTCCGCGAAGTGGAGGACGGCAGCCGTGCCGTCTGCCATCTCCAGGGCCACCGCGGAGCCCTCCACCAGGTTCATCACATGGGGCGACCCCCGGGTCTCGCCCTGGATCTCGGTCTCGAACTCGTAGCGCCACACGTCGTAGAAGTGCTCCGGATGGGTGGGCAGGTGGACGATCCGCCAGTCCGGTCCTTTCTCAACCGTCCGCGGGCGGCTGACCAGCTCCCGGTGGGCCCGTTCTCCCTGGCGCTCGAAGACCAGGTTCTCGAAGGCCCGTTGGATGTTCAGGGGCCGGGGTCGGCCGTCCAGGTCTCGCCGCAACCAGTCGTACATCTTGAAGGTGAAGATGTAGGGCGTGGCGCTGATCTCCAGCACCAGGTTCCCCGGGCCCGAGCAGTGGACCGTGCCGCTGGGGATCCGGAAGAGAGCGCCTGGATGGGCCGGCTCTGTGCGCACGAAGCGCTCCACCTCCACGGGGACGCCCTCCCGGAGGCTCCGCTCCAGCGCGTTTCGAAACGCGGACGGGTCGATCTCCTCCTGGAAACCCAGGTAGACCTGGGCGCCGGGCACACAGTCCAGGATGTAGTAGGTCTCGTCCTGGGTGAAGGGCTCGCCGAAGTGCTCACGCATGTACTCCGGGCGCGGATGGCATTGCAGGGAGAGGGGCCCCCCTTCCACCGTGTCCAGGTAGTCGAAGCGGATGGGGAAGTCTGTGCCGAAGCGTGCGGCGCCCCGGCCCAGGATCGCCCGGTGGTTCCGGTACATGAGCCAGTCCAGGCTGAACTCCACCAGCAGGCCGTCCCCCTCCACCAGCAGGCCGTTTTCCGGCGCGATGAGCTCGAAGGACCAGGCGTAGTTCGGCGCCTCGGCGGGCAGTTCGGGGATGTGGCGCTTCAGCCATTGGCCGCCCCAGGGGCCCGGCTCGAACCAGGGTCGGGCTCGAAACCAGGAGTGGGCCATCCGATCCAGGGCCTGTCGCCAGACGTCCCCGGCCAGGAAGGTCGGGTCGTGGGGCCGCTGCCCATCCACCAGCCAGTCCACCCGGTCCACCAGGGCCGCCTTGTGCCCGTTGAGGGCCGGCCAGTCCACGAAGTAGAAGCGTTTGTACATGGCCTTGGGGGCATCGGGATGGGAGCAGCCCAGGTTGGTGGCCGCCCCGGCCCGGGCCCGAAACTGGAGCTCGTTCTTGGGCAGGTCCACGTAGACCAGGGGACCGCTCCACCCGGCCAGGGCCGCGCCGCAGCCGTAGAGCACCGTCACGTCTGCCTGGGGATCCGGCGCCAGCCCCTGCAACCGCTCTCGGTCGAAGAGATCGGCCAGCGTGCCGGTGAAACGGGTGCCGAAGAGCGGATCGTCCCCGCCCAGGAAGGGCATCACCAGGGACTGGATGGCCGTCGGCGGTTTCAGGGCCTGCGATACATCCCGCCACGCAGACCGTCTGCCCAGGGTCCGGAACGCACGGTCCAGGCGTTCCCGCAGATCCTCCCAGAAGACCCCCACATAGCCGTCCAGGACCACCTGACGGGCGCCCTGGGCCGCCAGCACCTGGGCCAGGGCATCCACACCCCGTCGGACAGCCCCTGGGGGCAGGGGGTGGGCCGGGTAGAGATCGTAGTGTCCCGGCCGACCGGGATGGCTGGCCGGCATGAGGGTCTGGGTGGTCTGTCGCCAGTCGGTGCGCAGGCGACCTTTCCAGCGGATGGGCGGGAGCGGGGTGGAACGGGTCATCAGCAGTTCACGAATTCGTAGCGGAATCGGCATCCTCAGATGCCGATTCCAGAGGGGCGATGCCGCATCGGAGGATGCGCACTCCTCCGTTTGGCTCAAATCGTGAATGACTGGTCATGGCAAGGGCATGGCTGTCGGGTGAAGTGGGGCCGCGGTCGGTGCGCTCGTGCAGTTCAGGGCGGCACCACATCCAGGGAGAGGACCGTCACCCTGCGGGAAGGCAGCTCCACCTGCAGGTGTTCGTCGGTCACCTCCAGCGCCTCCAGGCGCTCGCCGAAGAGGTCGGCCCGGTAGGCCCGTCGGATCCGCAACAGGGCCGAGGCCACGGTCGCGCGCCGGGGCGCCCTATCCGGGTTGAAGAGCCGGAGCAACATCCGCCCCGGGCCGTGGGGCAACACATGGAGCACCAGCACCGGCGGCTGGGGCAGGGCCAGCAGGGACCCGGTCCGGGGCAGCCGGGGAGGAGACGCCTTGGGCTCGCCCAGAGGGTGCAGGAGGAGCTCGCTGTGGGCGCTCTCCTGGGCCCGGCGGTGGGCCTCGGCCTCCACCAGAGGGCCGCGGTGGGGGTAGAGCCGGTAGCGGGCATGGACCCGCCCCGGTTGGTGGGCCCGGAAGTTCGTCTCCCAGTAGTTGTTCGTCACCCATCCCAGGAGCAAGGGGGGCATCGTCGGGCGCCCCTGCTGGTAGCGCCCGAAGTGGAACCCGCCGATCTGGACCAGGGGGTTCTCGGGCATGGTGACGGTGATGCCCCGCTCCTGGGTGGAGAAATCCACCCAGCCCTGGACGGTGAAGTAGTCCCGACAGGCTCCTGGGAGCTGGTCCCTGTCCGGCACCACCGGCACGCCCCCTACGTCCAAACAGGGCGTCGCGCCGGGCAGGTGGAAGGGGAAGGCCAGATAGGCGGCCTGGGGGTGGGTGTCCAGCCCGGAGGTCCAGCAGGAAAGGCACTCCACGAAGTCATCGTAGTCGGGCAGGAAGACCCACTGGGTCAGCAGCCCGTCCATCCCGGGGACCTCCAGCTCCTGCACCACCACCCATCCCAGGGGGGTGTGATAGGCCCTGTGGGCCACCAGTCGGGTAGGGCCCTGTCGGCGGGCCCACCAGTCGGGCTTCCAGCCGATGGGGATCTCCGGCGTGGGGGCATCCCATTCCTGGTGGGCGATCCGATGGCGAGGCCAGGGGTGGGAGCGGTCGGCCACCTCCTCGTGGACGTAGCCGTGGAAGGGCCACTCGGCCTCTGGATCCACCCATTCCCAGTCCAGCGCCAGGTCGTACAGGGAGCGGATGCCTCCTCGTTCCCGGTCAAAGCGTATCCGGAAGCGGTGGTTGTGGACCTCCTCGGCCTCTCGGACCTGGATCGCTCCGGGGCCCACGTCCAGGTCCGAACCGCGGACCACGGTGTAGCCACACGCGGGGACCGATACGGGTGGGAGGACCGTCTGGGCCTCGCCGGTCTCGGGGTGCTCTTCTGGCCAGGGGAAGGGGAAGGGCAGGGGCCGGCGGTCCCGGTGATGGCGTCCCGCGGTGGTGTCGTCCGGCGTGCCTCGGGTCTGGGCCTGGGTGGGCCAGAGGAAGCCGGCCACGATCCGTTCCCAGGGCAGGGGGTTGAAGAGCAGGTAGGCCTCCTCGTCGGCCTCCTCCACGAAGCGGGCCAGGTCGCCCAGGCCATCCCGCTGGAGCAGGAGGCTCAGGCTGCGGGCCTGGTAGGCGTGGGCGGCCTTGTGGTGCCACTGGGCAACGGTGTCCTCGCTCTCCGGGGAGCGGACGGAGACATCCGCGCCCCAGGTGTGCTCGTCCCAGAGCATGAGGGCCTGCCAGGCCTGTTCCCGATGGCGGGCATGGGCCAGGGGCGCCCAGAGCCTGGGCCCATCCTGCTCCTGGGCCCTCTTCTGGGCCAACGTGTGGACTGCGGCGTGGAGCAGGTCTGCGCGGCGCAGTCGTTCCCGGCTGGCCCGGACGATGGCCTGCTCTCGGGCGCTGCTGATGGAGCCGAAGTTCCAGAAATCCGTCCAGTCGCCGGACCAGACCGGCAGCCGATCTCGGTGGCGCTCCACGGCCTTCCACCAGATCGAGGGGGTGGCCATGACCAGGCGGGGCGCGCGTCCCTCCTGGTTCCAGCGCTCGATGAAGGCGGTGAAGTCGTAGGCCGGCCCGTTGTCGCCGAAGGGATGGTAGGCCTGGAGCATGAGCACCGGCAGGGGATAGCCGATCGCGTCCAGGTAGGCCTGGACCCGGGGCCACCAGACCTGGGCAAAGGCCTCTGGGTCCCGGCCGATGCCGAAGCGCAGCCCCTTGTCGTAGGTCCACCCGTTGTAGGTGGGCAGGTGTCGTCCGCTGGGCCCTTCCCAGAGGAAGGGATAGGGGCGGGGACGAAGGGCGCCGCCGAAATGGGTGTTGATGGCCATGCTGAAACCCTGGACGCCCGCGTCCAAGAGGAGGTCCACCAGGGGCCAGTTCTGGCCGTTCACGTCGCAGTTCATGGCGTGGCGGACGGTGATGCCGTAGGTACGGCGGAGGGAGCCCACGAGCTGGAGGCTCTCCACCAGTTCGTCCGTGTCGTAGAGGGGGGTCACGTTGGCGAACATGGCCGTGACCTCGATCCGACCGGCCCGTTCCAGGGCCAGGAAGCGGTCCACCTCCTCCGGCGCCGCCCGGTCCAGCCAGTGGCGCAACACGGCTGTGGCTTCCACGGTCCAGCGGAACGCGGCGTCGTCCTCCCGATCCATGTGGTTGCAGGCCAGGCGCAGGGCCTCGTCCAGAAACCGGGTGTGCAGCTCCCAGACGATGGGCGGGTCGTGGGTGTAGCCTATGTCCGTGTGGCTGTGGTGGACCAGGTAGACGGTGTGGACGGTGGGCATGGTCTGGCCTCGGTAGAGCTGGGGATGGAGGACGTGCCAGAGGGCCTCCTCGGGCCGGGGGACGGGTCCTGGCGTCCCATCGATGGGCATCTCGGCCGTCGGCTTCATCCTCTCGGATCCTGTCCCAGGTTGACGGATCTGTCAAACACGGGGAAACTGTCCAGGTCTGGGCTGCCCGGGCCTGGGCAGTTTCCGGTCGGGGGAAGGAGGCCATTCCGGTGGCTCTGTGGCCCTGGAGCGGGCCGTTTTGTCCTGTCCTCTGCATCTCCTCTGCACCGCACTCTCTTCACCCCATGGGAGGGCTTGCCATGACCCACGCAACGAGCTATCCCCACGATCATCCCGCGCTGGTGTGGTTCCGGGAGCTGCTGGTGCCCGGTCCGTCGGGCCGGGAACAGGCCGTGGCCGATGTGGTGCGGGCCCGTCTGGCCGGGCTGGGCTACCCACACGAGACCGATCCGGCCGGCAACGTGGTGGTCCGCATCTCCGGCGAACAGGATGGCCCCCGGACCTGTTACGCAGCCCACATGGACGAGATCGGCATGGTGGTCACCCGGGTGGAGGCAGATGGGACCCTCCGGGTGGACCGTTCCGGCGGCCTCTATCCCTGGAAGCTGGGCGAGGGGCCGGTGACGATCCTGGGCGATGGGGAGCCGGTGACCGGGATCCTCTCCATGGGGTCCACCCATACCGAGGAAGCCGGCCGGGGAGCTGTGACCTGGGCGGACGTGCGCATCCTCACCGGCCTCTCGCGGGAGGAGCTGGCGGCGGCCGGCGTGCGCCCTGGCTCGGTCGCGGTCCCTGCCCCGGAGCGACGGGGCCCGGTCCTGTTCGGCCCTCCCCAGGACCCGTTGGTGGCCGCGTGGACCTTCGACGACCGCATGGGGGTGGTGGCCCTGCTGCGCTTCCTGGAGCGGCTGGCCCGAGAGGAGCGGCGTCCTCGATACCCCACCCTGGTGGCCTTCACCGTCCACGAGGAGGGCGGTGGCCAGGGCGCGAAGCTGGTGGCCCATCGGGAGCGCCCGGACATCTTCATCGCGGTGGATGGGTGTCCCATGCCGCCGGAGGCGCCCCTGGCCCTGGATGGCCGGCCCGGGATCTGGAGCAAGGATCGGCTGGGCCACTACGACCAGGAACTGGTTCGGGAACTGATGGCCGCGGCCCATCGGGCGGGTACCGAGCTGCAGCCGGTGGTGTACGCGTCCGCGGCCAGCGACGGGAGCCTGGTGTGGGCCGGCGGCGGCGCGTATCGGGTGGCCTGTTTCGGCCATGTGCGGGAGAACAGCCACGGCTACGAGGTGGCCCGGCTGGCGGTGTTCGATCGGGTGGTGGACACCCTGATGGCCTACGCCTGTCCCCGGTAGCTCTGGACGGCCTCCACCAGGCGGCGGTGTGCCCCTTGCCAGGCCGGCCATTCCTCCGGATGGGACACCAGGCGGAGGACGATCTCGGTGAGGGCTCGGTTCACCGGGGTGGGGATCTGGAGGGATTCGCCCGCCCGGGCCACCGCGCCGTGGAGCCACCGGATCTCGCTCTTCCCCTTGCCCCGCTCCAGGTCCAGGTAGAGGCTGGGCATCTTGCCGCCCCGGGCCCCGGAGACGATGCGGCGCAGGGCCAGGCGCAGGAGGCTGTAGGGTGCCCGGCGGAGCAGGGGCGCGGCTGTGCCCAGGGGATAGGGCTCCAGGTTCACCGGGCGGATCGCCTGGGCGGCCATCACCTGCAGGGCCTCCCGCAGGGCCCGGATCTCCAGGTCTGCGATGTGGGGATCCTGGAAGGTGAGCCCGGGGGGTTCGGCCAGGATGGCGCTGGTCGCGTTGCCGATCATGTTCATGAGGAGCTTGGTCCACTTCATGGACCGGGCGTCCCGGTAGAGGGTCACCGCCATGCCGGCTCGGGACCAGAGGGCCTGGACGCGTTCGGCCGCGTGACAGGCCTCCCGGTGCCAGGGGGCTATGCCGACCGCGAAACGGGCCTTGCCGATCCGCACCGTGCCCGGTTCGGGGATCTCCGCAGGGGCGGTGATGGTGCCCGCGAGCACCCGTTCCGGGCCGAACCGCTCGGCCAGAGCCTCCTCGTTGCCCACGCCGTTCTGGAGGCTGAGCAGGTAGGGCTGGGGATGGCCGTGGCCGCGGAGGGCCTGGTCCAGCTCGTCCAGGGCGGCGGCGGTGTCGTAGCTCTTCACCGTGAGCACCGCGAGGGCCACGGGGCGGCGGGCCTCCATCGCGTGGGCCAGGGCCTGGTCCACGGTGGTGCATGCGGCCACGGCCTTCACCTGGAGGGCCTGGTGGGGGAGCTCCAGGCGAAGTCCCCGGTCGCGGATCGCTTCCACCAGCCTGGGCCGCCCTACCAGGGTCACCGGCAGGTCTGCCTGGGCCAGCAGCCCACCCACCAGACAGCCGATGGCCCCAGCGCCGACGATCAGGGTCTGCAAGGGGCTGCCGTTCCTTTCTGTTTCCGCCGGGGGCTGGATCGCTGCGGGGCGGCGTTCATTCCACCACAGGCCTCCGTCCTTCCAGGTCGTACAGGCCATAGGCCGCGGCCAACACCTCGATGGGGTGGCGCGAGGGGATGCCTGTGCCGTGTTCCAGTTGCCAGCGACAGGTCTCGGAGTCGCACGCGGTGAGGCGCACCCCGGGGCCCTGGGATCGCACGAAGTCGAACAGCTCCTGGCCCACGTCCATGGCGATGGTGTACTTCTCCGCCTTGTAGCCGTAGGTGCCGGCGATGCCGCAGCAGCGGGCCAGGCTCTCCCGCACTGCCACCCCGGGGATCCAGGACAGGATCTCCAGTGCGGGTTTGCCCACCCGGTGGGCCCGGTATTGGCAGGGCGCGTGGTAGGGCAGCACCAGGGGCTCCGCGTCGGTGCCCAGGGGGCGGAAATCCGTGGGCAGTTCTCCGGCCTGGGCCCGCTCCCGGAGGAACTCGAAGATGTCCCAGGTGGCCTGCTTCAGGGCCAGGGTGCCGCTGTCCGTGCGGTCCAGCAGCTCGGGGGCCTCCTCCTTCAGGGTCAGGGTGCAGCTGGTGGAGGTGCCCACGATGGGGTATCCGGCCCAGGCGAAGCCGGCCAGCCGGGCCACATTGCCCCGGTGGTAGCGCTCCGCGGCCTCGAACTCGCCGTTGGAGAGGAGGGGCAGACCGCAGCAGTTCTGGGGCGGGACGATGACCTGGTAGCCCAGGTGCTCCAGCACCAGCACCGCGGCCTGGCCCACGAAGGGCTCGTAGTACTGGGTGGCACAGCCGTGGAAGTAGACCACCTTGCGCTCGGCCCGTCGTCGGTGGGCCGCGGTCCGGCGCAGCCAGTGGTGGAGCGTGCCCGTCTCGCTCCACCGGGGCAGGGGGGCGTGGCGGGCGATGCCCATCACCTTCTCGGCCAGGAGCCGGCTGACCGGGTTGTGGAGGCTCCGGTTGGCCAGGTGGGGAGCCAGGCTGCCCAGGCGTCCCAGCAGCTCGTTGCGCCCCAGCAGGCGGTTGCGCAGGGGGATGCCGTGTTCGGCCACCATCTGGGCCCGAGCCCGGGCGTTGATCTCCGCGATGCGTACCCCGGTGGGGCAGACCTCGTTGCACACCCGACAGCCGGAGCAGTAGTCCACCGAGCGATCCGGGGAGTGGGGCTGGCCGTTCTCCCGGAAGCGCTCGGACTGGGGCCCCGCGTACTTGGGCCCGGGGAAGCGGTCCGTGACCTCGGCCACCGGGCAGTAGCTGGTGCAGATGTTGCACTTGATGCACTCGTTGGCGGTCAGGTTGACCGAATGCCAGGATGTGGTGAACATGGCGTCCTCATGGAGATGCCGCGGCAGGGAGGATGGCCGCGCCCGTCGCCAGGGCGATGCCCTCCAGGCTCCGTTCCCGGATGCTGTCCGTGCCGGCCAGGATCTCCCCGGCCGCGTGGAGGTTCGTGTAGATCGTCTGGCCTGTCCGTGGATCCACCGGCCGCAGTGCCGGATCCACGGCCACACCGCCCTGGAAGAGGGGATGGCCGGCAGGGTCCAGGAATCGGGGCCGGAACCAGTGGCGCCGCTCTGTCGGCACGGCCAGGGGCAGGCCGAAGACCACCTCTCGGGCCGGGCCGTCGGGCCCTGCAGCGATGCCGCCGCCCAGGATGCCCCCGGTGGCCAGGACGAAGCGGCCCGCGCGATGGCGCAGGGGGCGGGCCGCGCTCTCGGTCTCCACCCACAGGATCCGATCTCCCGCGGCCTGGAAGCCGATGGCCGCCATCCCCATCTCCACCCGCACGCCCTGGGCCAGCAGGTGGCGTTGCCAGGCCTGGAACAGGCGGATGCCTGGGACGCTCGGCGGCAGGGTGGGGATCTCGAAGACCGGGGCCTCCGTGATCGCCTCCAGGCGATGCCAGGTCCACAGATGGCGTTCCAGCCCCAGGATGGCCGGCAGGCCGATCCGTTCGCCGGGCCGAGCCAGGGCCCGGAGCTCTCGGCCCAGACGCTCCACCGGGTCGGGTCGGTCCAGGGTTCGGGCCAACTGCACGGTGTTCACATCCCGCCGGGGGGTGAGCAGGTTCAGGGGCAGGGATGCTGCCCGGGCCTGGATCCCCTGGCGGGCCAGGTTCTCTGCGATGAGGCGGGGGTAGAAGTCCCGCAGCCCGGCAAAGCCGACGATCAGCAGGGGCTCCTTTCGCTCCAGGTCGCCCCGGGCCTGGGCCTGGGGCGCCAGGTAGGCCGGGCGAGGGGCCCCTGCCGGCGAGGGGAGCCACCAGTTCTGGCCGTCCTCCCGGGCCACGTAGGGCAGTTTCAGGGCCTGGGTGAGCTCCTGGAACCGGGCCAACCCTCTGGCCACCCTGGGCGCCCCGCCTACCCGTCGGTAGGGATGGTCCTCGGGCAGGCGCTCCACGGCCTCCAGGGGGTGGTGGACCGGTGTGTCGTCCGTGGGCAGGTAGCCCAACACGTCGACAGTGCCCGCGGCCCAGTGGGTGGCCCCCATGCCCTTGGCCACCACCCGGACGGAGAGGCCCGCGTCGGCTCCGGTCTGGGCCGCCATGAGCCCGGCCAGGCCGGCCCCGATCACCAGGAGGTCCGGTATCCTCCCCGGGGATCCTGCTGCAGGCGTTCCCATCTCAGCCCTCCGTCTCCGCGGTGGGGATCCGGGTGTAGAAGTCGCTCATGGGGCTGACCAGCTCCGGGTCTGGCAGGTGGTCCACGTTCATCAGGCTCAGGTAGAGGAGCTGGTCCAGGCGTTCCTGCTTGAGCTGTTGGCCCCACAGGATGGGCAGGACTCCCTTCCACCGTTCCTGGAGGAAGTCCCGCAGGAGCAGGTTGGGGTTGGCCATGGGGTGTGTTCGCTCCAGGACCGGGGAGGGACGTGGCCTGGGAGCGCTGGACGGGGAGCGCTTGTCCGGGGTGGGCGTCCGTGCGGCCTGGCGGGGACTCTGCAGATGGGCCACTTCCCAGGCCTGGGCGTCTCCTGTCGGGGCCTCGGGGGGCTCATTGGCCAGCTCGTGGAGGATGCCCACGGCCCGGTAGGTGCAGAACCCGCCCTGGCACGGCCCCATGCCCAGGCGCACGTCTCGGCGCAGGTCGTCCAGGGTGACGGTGGGGTTGAAACGGGCCGCCTGCACCAGCATGTCCCGGGTGACCAGCTCACACTCGCACACCAGCTCTCCCTGGAGCTGTGCCGTCTCCACCTCGTGGAGGCGATGGCCCAGCCAGTAGGGGCCCTGTTCCCTGCCGGGCACGGGGATCTCCGCGGTGCGGCAGGGCCGCTCTACCCCCAGGTGGGCGCAGGCCCGGTCCAGGGTCTTCTCTGCCATGAGGCGGAAGGTGGTCCACTTGCCGCCGGTGATGGTGAGGAAGCCGGCCACTCCATCCCGTTCTCGGTGATCCAACAGGGCCAGGGCCCGGGTCACGTCTCGGCTCTCCATCCCCTGGGCGTTCTCCTGGTAGAGGGGACGCACCCCGGCCCAGGCCCGGAGGATCCGGGTGCGGCTGAAGCCGGGCACCAGCTTGTCCGCCTCCTCCAGCATGTAGCGCACCTCCCAGGGTTCGATGGCCAGGTGTTCGGGGTCCGCGACCTTCACGTCGGTGGTGCCGATGACGGCCACCGTGTGGATGGGCACGATGATGTCGCCGTCGCTGGGCATCTTGCAGCGGTTGATCACCGTGTTCACCAGCCGATGGCTGGCGGCCAGCATGACGCCTTTGCCCGGGATGATGGACACCTGGATGCCGGCCAGGCGGGCCACCTGGCCGGCCCATGCCCCGGCCGCGTTGATGGTCATGTCCGCGAGGATGCGCACCGGCTCCCCTCGGACCAGGTCCTGGACCTGGGCGCCCACCACCCGGCGGTCGCCCTCGCCCCCCTCCACCAGGAGCCGGGTCACCTCGTGGTAGATCCGGATCTCTGCGCCTTCCTGGCGCGCGGCCTGCGCGGTGGCGTGGGTGGCCAGGAAGCTGTCCGCGGCCGCGTCGGGCACCTGGAACACCCGGGCGATCCGGGGGTGGAGCAGGGGTTCCCGGCGCAGGGCCTCGGCCACCGGGATCTCCACGCAAGGGATGCCCACCTCGCGACAGGCCTGCTGGAACCGGTCGGGGTAGTCGCTGTCCGCGTCCTCGGGGGTGACCACGAAGAAGCCGCCGGTGTCCTCGATGCAATGGGTGTGGGTGCGGCGCAGGACACGGTTCTCGTGGATGCATTCCCGGGCGCTCTGGGGGTCCTTGACCGCGTAGCGGCCGCCGCTGTGGAGCAGGCCGTGGTACCGACCCGTGGTACCGTGGGTCAGGTCCCGCTTCTCCACCAACACCGTGCGGAAGCCCCGGAGGGCCGCGTCCCAGGCCACGCCGGTGCCCGTGGCCCCACCGCCGATGACCAGGATCTCCGTGTGGATGGTGCGCATGGATGGTCCCTCCGAATGGCTCTCGGGATGGCGCTACTGTTGGGCCCGGATCCGCTCCAGCAGCCGATGGACCTCCTGGGCCCGGGCGCAGCGGAGGGCCTGTTCGGCCAGCCGCCGGGCCTGGGCCACGTGGGTCTGGCGGACCGCGTGTTTGACCAGGGCCACGGCCGGGGCCACCACGCTGAGCTCGCCGATGCCCAGCCCCAGGAGCAGGGGCACCACCGAGGGATCGCTGGCGAACTCCCCGCAGATGGCTACGGGGATCTCGTGGACCTGTCCGGCCTGGACGGTCTGGGCCATGACCCGCAGGACCGAGGGGTCCATGGCCGAGGCCAGGGCGGCCACCGCGCTGTTGGAGCGGTCGGCCGCGAGCATGTACTGGGCCAGGTCGTTGGTGCCGATGCTGAGGAAGTCCACCAGAGGGGCCAGCTTGTCGGCCAGCACCGCGGCCGAGGGCACCTCTACCAACACCCCCAGCCGGAGCCGGCCGCTCCGCCGGAGCTCCTGGGCCCGGGGCATCTCGGCCAGGGCGGCCAGGGTCCGGCGGACCTCGCTCACCTTGCTCACCATGGGGATCAGGATCCGGACCTGGCTGACCGGCGCCTCCACGGCCAGCCGCACCAGGGCCTCCAGTTGGGTGCGGAGGATCTCCGGGTGGTGCAGGAGGTACCGGATCCCCCGGAGGCCCAGGAAGGGGTTCGGCTCCTGGGGCACCGGCAGGAAGGCCAGGGGCTTGTCGCCGCCCAGGTCCAGCAGGCGGACGGTCAGGGGACGGTTGGGGAAGTGGCGGGCCACCTCCAGGTAGGCGGCCAACTGCTCCTGGGCATCGGGCAGGGCGTCCCGGTCTCGCAGCAGATACTCGGTGCGGAGCAGGCCCACCCCGTCCGCGCCGCTGCCGCTGGCGGTCAGCAGGTCCTGGCGGTTGTTGATGTTCACCTGGACCGGCACCGGGATGCGGTCCAGGGTGATCGCGGGTTCCTGGGCGTGTTCCTCGGCCCGGACCCGAAAGCGCCGCAGTCGGTCCCGGGTGTCCTGGTAGCTCTCCAGGGTCTCCTGGTCGGGATCCACGAAGAGGCGGCCCTGGATGCCGTCCAGGATGGCCAGGCGGCCGAAGGGGAGCTGGAGCACCTCGGGGCTCAGGCCGCAGACCATGGGCAGGCCCAGGCTGCGGGCCAGGATGGCCGTGTGGGCGGTGGGCGCGCTGTTCAGCAGCCCGATGCCCACCACGTGGTCCGGCGAGAGGTGGGTGATGTCGAAGGCGGTCAGCTCCTCCGCGATGAGCACCGTGTTCCGGGGCAGGTGGGCCAGGGCATGGGCTCGGGAATCCTTGCTCAGGTGGGCCAACAGCCGCTGTCCCACGTCTCGGACGTCTGCGGAGCGGGACGCGAAGTACTCGTCCCCGAGCTCGGCCAGGGACTGGGCCAACTCCACGATGGCCTGTTGGGTGGCCGCGGTCGCGTGGAGCCCCGCCTGGATGTGACGGCGGACGGCCTGGGAGAGGGTCTTGTCGTGGAGGATCTCCCGGTGGACCAGGAAGATCTCGGCCACCATGGCATCGGCCCGCTCGGCCAGGCGCACCAGCTCCTGGTCCACTTGAGCGCGGGCCTCCAGGAACCGTTCCCACTCCTCCTGGGGCGCTGCCTGGGCGTCCTCGGGCCCCAGGAGCTGGGGGAGAAGGGTGCGTGGTCGGTAGATGTAGGTGTGTCCCAGGCCGATGCCGGGCGAGGCCGGGAGGCCGGAGAAGATCTGGGTCGTCATCAGGATGGGGGCGCGGGTTCACCCGGTTGTGCGAAGATCTGGGCCAGGGCCTCCAGGGCTGGGCGGGCGTCTGGGCCCTGGGCCACCAGCTCCAGGCGGTGGCCCTGGCGGGCTTGGAGCTGCATGATCTGGAGGATGCTCTTGGCATCTACCGGGCCCACGTCCTGGTCCAGGTTGCGGATGGCGATGCGGGCCTGGAAGCGGTTGGCGGTCTGCACGATGGCCTTGCCTGTGCGCAGGTGGAGGCCCATGGGCTCCTGTACCGTCACCGTTCGGGAGCAGGAGGCGGGCCCTTCCGGGCCGGGCTGGGGGTGGGGAGGGCGGGGACGGCTCATGGCGTCGAGCCCCTGGGATCGGGGTGGGGACGGGCCACCTTGACCAGGGAGCCGGTTCCCTCCGCGGCCGCGTTGACCGCGTCCAAGGAGCCCCCCAGGCTGGCCTCCAGCGCGGCCACGATGGCGCCCTCCACCAGGGGGGCGTTGCTGATGCGGCAGCGGCGTCGCTGCTCGGGTGGCAGGAACTCCAGGGCCGTCTCCGCGCTGAGGATGGCGCTGCCCAGGTCGGCCAGGATGAGGACCCCGTCCGGGGTCCACGCGTCCTGGATGGCCTGGAGCACGGCCATGGGGTCGGTGCCCAGGTGCGTGCCCTCCTGGTCCTGGACGCCGCCCACCGGGACGATGGTGACCTGGCCGCTGGCCATCTGGTCCGCGACCTCCCGCACGCCCTCGGCCAGGCAGCGGCTGTGGGAGACGATGACGATGGCGATCACGGCGCGGACGGTTCCTCCTCGGCCCAACCGAAGCTGCGTTCCACGGCCCGCTTCCATCCCCGGTAGCCCGCGGCCCGTTGTCGCTCGGAGATCTGGGGCTGCCAGCGGCGATCGGCCTTCCAGTGGTGCCGGAGGCTCTCCAGGTCCTGCCAGAAGCCCACGGCCAGGCCGGCCGCGTAGGCCGCGCCCAGGCTGGTGGTCTCGGCCACCTGGGGGCGGATCACCTCGGCGCCCAGGATGTCGGCCTGGAGCTGCATCAGGAAGTTGTTCACGGTGGCTCCGCCGTCCACCTTCAGGGCCTTCAGGCGGACGCCGCTGTCCGCGTGCATGGCGTCCAATACCTCTCGGGTCTGGTAGCAGATGGCCTCCAGCGCGGCCCGGACCAGGTGGGCTCGGTTCGTGTAGCGGGTGAGGCCCACGATGACTCCCCGGGCGTCGCTGCGCCAGTAGGGGGCAAAGAGGCCGCTGAAGGCCGGGACGAAGTAGCAGCCGCCCGTGTCGGGCACGCTCTGGGCGATCTCCTCGGTCTCCGCGGCGTGGCGGATCAGGCCCAGGTTGTCCCGGAGCCACTGGACGGTGGCGCCGGCCATGGCGATGGAGCCCTCCAGGGCGTAGACGGCCGGCCCCTGGCCCATCTGGTAGCAGACGGTGGTGAGCAGGCCGTTGCGGCTGTGGACGATCTCGGTGCCGGTGTTCAGGAGCATGAAGCAGCCGGTGCCGTAGGTGTTCTTGGCCTCGCCGGGGCTGAAGCAGGCCTGGCCCACGGTGGCCGCCTGTTGGTCGCCCAGGTCGCCGCAGACCGGGATCTCGCCTCCGAAGGGGCCATCCGGTCGGGTGGTGCCGTAGAGCTCGGGATCACTGCTGGGACGGATGGTGGGCAGGAGGCTCTGCGGCACGCCCAGGATGGCCAGGAGCTCCGAGTCCCACTGGAGGCTCGCCAGGTCCATGAGCATGGTGCGACTGGCATTGGTGGGGTCTGTGACATGCTGGCCGCCGGTGAGCTGCCAGATGAGCCAGGTGTCCACCGTGCCGAAGAGGAGCTCTCCGGCCTCGGCCCGCTGCCGAGCACCGGGCACATGGTCCAGGAGCCATCGGATCTTGGGGCCGGAGAAGTAGGTGGCCAGGGGGAGGCCGGTACGGCGATGGAACAGGGGACCGTGGCCGGCCGCCTCCAGCTCTCGGCAGAGGGCCGCGGTACGGGTGTCCTGCCAGACGATGGCGTTGTGGATGGGCTCCCCTGTGGTCCGGTCCCACAGGATGGTGGTCTCCCGTTGGTTGGTCACGCCGATGGCCGCGATCTCCTCGGGGCGGACGTCGGCCTTGTCCAGGGTGGTGGCGATCACCTGTTGGGTCCGCTCCCAGATCTCCTGGGGATCGTGTTCGACCCAGCCGCTCTGGGGGAAGATCTGTCGATGTTCCCGCTGGTCGTAGGCCACGATGGCGCCCGAGCGGTCGAAGAGCATGAAGCGGGTGCTGGTGGTGCCGGAGTCGATAGCGCCCACGTACTTGGCCATGGGAGGCTTCCTCCTGGTGCTGGGCGGGTGGTGGTCGCGGTGGGTCAGCGGTGTCGGGACGGGCTCTCCCGTCGGTGGGCGGGCGTGGCCAGGACCTGGGCCGCGGTCTCGAAGAGATAGTAGGCGCTGGTGGCCCCTGGGTCCTGGTGGCCGATGGAGCGGGGGCCCAGGTAGCTGGCTCGGCCCTTGCGGGCCGGGATCTCGGCCGTGTGCTCCATGCCCCGGCGGGCGGCCTCCGCGGCCTCGTGCAGGGCCTGGCGCAGGTCCTTGTGTTGTCCGATGGCCGCCTCCAGGGCCTCCACCGCGGGCTGGATGGAATCCACCATGGTCTTGTCGTCCAGGTGGGCCTTGCCCCGTTGTTTCACGCCCTCCAATCCCTGGCGCAACATGGCGGCGAACTGGGCCGGGGTGATGGCCGGGCTGTTGTTGCAGCTCGTCGCGGCCCGGAGGAAGAAGGTGCCGTACAGGGGTCCGGCCGCGCCGCCCACCGCGCTGATCAGGGTCATGGCCACGGAGCGGAGCAGGCTGCCCACGCTGTTGCAGGGGCAGTCGGGATCCTCCAGCCGTTCCTTCACCTTCTCCAGACCGCGGCGCATGTTGGTGCCGTGGTCGGCGTCGCCGATGTCCGCGTCCAGGGCGGTCAGGTACTCCTCCTGTTCGATGATCCGGTGCGCGTAGGCAAGGAGCCAGCGGCGGATCTGTTCCACGGAGATGGCCTGGCCGTTGCCTGCCTGGCCGTTTTGCTGGCCCATGGTATGCGGTTCTCCTCGTTGCCGACAGGGGGCGGAGCCGGTTCGACCCGCCCGCAGATCACCAGTGGAGCACCGGGGTATGCACCGGCGCGTCCCACAACTCCAACAGTTGGCCGTCCATCCGGGCCAGGGTGGCGATCCAGCCCCCACGGCCCAGGCAGGTGATGAAGGTGCCCACCAGGTGGCGGGCGATGGAAAGCCCCATGGCCTGGAGTGTGCGGTGCAGGTGGCGGAAGGCCCAGTACAGTTCGGCCTGGGGGGTGCCGCCCAGGCTGCTCAACATGAGGAGCAAGGGCTCGCCGGGACGGAGCTCCAGATCCGCCCGCAGGGCCTCGGCCATCTCCTCCAGGAGAAGCACCGGGTCCTTGGGCAGGGGACGGACCTGGCCGGGCTCCCCGTGGATCCCCACACCCCACTCCACCTGGTCCGGGGGCAGGGGTTCCCGGATGCCCGCTCGGGCCAGGGTACAGGCGTCTGTGGCCACGCCCAGGCTCCGGGTGTTCTGGACCATCCGCTCCGCCAGGTCGGCCACCTGGTCCAGGGGCAGGCCGGCCTGAGCCGCTGCCCCTGCGATCTTGCTGGCCAGCACCGCGGCCCCCAACCCCCGGCGCCGTGCCGGATCGGGGATGGCCACATCGTCGTTGACCAACACCGTCCGCACCGGGATGGCCTCGTCCCCCAGCAGGTCCAGGGCCATCTCCGCGGTCATCACGCCTCCGGCGTAGTTCTTGACCACGTACACGGCCCCGGCCTCCTGGGCCACGGCCCGGGTGGCGGCCACCAACTGGACCGGCGATGGGCTGGTGAACACCCGGCCCGGACAGGCCGCATCCAGCATCCCCGGCCCCACGTAGCCCACCGGCAGGGGCTCGTGGCCGCTGCCGCTGCCGCTGATGACGGCCACCTTCTCCTCGGTCGGGGGAACGGCCCAGGCCACGTAGTCTGGGTCCCGGTGGAACTGCAGGAGGTCGGGATAGGCCAGGACCATGCCTTCCAGGCTGGCGGTGATGGAACGACCTGGGGCAAGGGCAACGCCGCTCATGGCTGCTATTGTAATCGGTTTCGGTGTTTTCGACAACGGGATGGGAGGACTGGCCCCAGGCTGGAGACGGGATCAGGCCGCGGCCGGACGTCGGGCATCCGGCGCTTCCCTCCAGATGCCCCAGGCACGTCCCGTATCCCCCACGGTGATCGGCCCTGGGCTCTGGTGGATGGAGAACGGTTGGGCGATGTCCAGGGAGAGGGCCGCCCGGGAAAACCGGGCGGTTCACCAGAGGGTGATGATCCGTTCCTGGTTCTGGCGGAGCCGCTCGCGGTTGGGGCGCAGGGCCAGGGCGATCCCTGCCAGGGCCATGGCCCCGAACAGCAGGTAGGGCCAGGGGATGCGGCCGTCCAGGGCCAGCACCAGGGTGGCTGCCAGGGCGGTGGAGCCCACCGCGAAGGTGCCCACCGAGGCGATGCGGCTCCACCCGATCAGCAGCCCACCCACGAGCCAGACCAGCCCGCCCACCAGTGGGGTCAGGGCCATGGCGGTCGCGGCCGCGGTGATCCCCCCGGCCCCGCCGCGAAAGCCGAGGAACACCGGCCAGTTGTGTCCCCAGACCGCCGCGCCGGCCGCCAGGGCCTCGGCCAGGGCCTGGAGGGTGGGCGTGGAGGGCGCCGCGGGATCCAGCAGGGCGCCGGCCAGCCCTCGGACGATCCAGATGGCCACCGCGCCCTTGGCCGCGTCGCCCAGGATGGTGGGCACCGCGGCCTTCAGCCCCGCGGCCCGCCAGGCATTGGTGCCGCCGATCCGGCCGCTGCCCACCTGGCGGATGTCCACTCCGTAGAGCCGACAGACCACCAGGCCGACGGGCACGGAGCCCAACAGGTAGCCCAGCAGGGCGCCCAGCACAGGGAAGAGGTTCTCCATGGTCGGTTCCCGCGTGACGGTTGGATGGGCTCAGTGGCCGCCCACGCCCAGGCGGCGCTCCATGTAGCGGACGCCGAAGGAGAGGACCAGGGTCATGGCCAGAAAGGCCAGGGCCACGGAGTTGTACCCCTCGAAGGCCCGGAAGCTCCGGCTGATGAAGAGCCGGCCGAGCTGTAGGGTCTCGGGCACGGCCAGGATCGCGATCAGGGAGCTGTCCTTCAACATGGCGATCAGGTCGTTCCCCAGGGGCGGCAGAATGCGCCGGATGGCCTGGGGCAGGATCACCAGCCGCATGGCCTGGGCATAGGTCATGCCCAGGCTCAGGGCCGCCTCGGTCTGGCCCCGTTCGATGGACTGGATGCCGGCCCGGAAGATCTCGGCCAGGTAGGCCCCGTATCCGATGGCCAGCCCCAGGATGGCCCGTACCAACATGGGGGGATCCAGCTGGCCCTGGGACATGTCCCGCACCGCGGGGCCGATGACGTACCCCGCGTACAGCACGATGACCAGCATGGGCAGGCCCCGGATCACCTCCACGTAGAGGGTGGAGAGGGCGTAGAGGACCGGGTTCTTGCTCACCCGCATGAGCGCGAAGATCAGGCCGATGACCATGGCCAGGGCATAGGCCTGGAAGGTCACCGTCAGGGTGAGCCGGATCCCGGGCGCGATGGCCGCGAAGGCGTCCCGGTAGATGGGGTTCGGCAGGACGTTGAACGCGATCCAGGCGCCCACCAGCAGGACGATGATGGCCCACCAGGGAAGGCCCGCCACCCTCTGGCCCAGGGTCTGGCCAGGAGGGGGCGGAGGGGCATAGGGTTGAGGGGAGTACGTGCTCTCCATGGGACGGCCCTCTCGCTCACGGACCCCTGGGCGCCCAAGGAGGGGGCGTTCCCGAGGGGATGCCATGTCCAGGAGGAGGGGCGGCCCGTGCGCCGCCCCTCCTCATCCCGTTTCCGGTCACTGGACGCCGAACCACTGGTCGAAGATCTGGTCGTAGGTGCCGTCCTGCCGGACCTGGGCGAGGGCGTTGTTGATGGCCTGGAGGAGGCTGGGGCAGTCCTTGCGGACGGCGATGCCGTAGAGTTCGTCGGTGAAGGGTTCGCCGACGATCTTGAGGTTGAGTTCGGGGTTGGCGCGGATGTAGTCGGCCAGGGTGGGTGCGTCGACGACCACGGCATCCACGTCGCCGTTGGCCAGGGCCTGGATGGCCAGGGGTGTTTCCTCGAAGCGCTGGACGGAGGCGTTGGTGTTGTCGGTGACCCAGATGTCGCCGGTGGTGCCGAGCTGGACGCCGACGACGATGTTTTCGTCGAGGTCATCGGGTCCCTGGATGCGGTTGTCGTCGGCGCGGACGGCGATGGCCTGTCCGGCGTTGAAGTAGGGGTCGGAGAAGTCGACGACCTGGGCGCGTTCTGGGGTGATGGTGACGGCGCTGATGACGGCCTCGAACTCGCCGTTGGCCAGGGCGACGAAGATGCCGTCCCACTTGGTGTTGACGTACTGGACGTCGAAGCCGGCCCGTTGGGCCAGGGCGTCCATGAGGTCGATGTCGAAGCCGACGATGTTGCCGTTTTCGTCCACGAACTCGAAGGGTCGGTACTCGGCGTTGGTGCCCACCACCACGGTGCCGTCGGCCAGGCAGGCGTCCGCGGCCACCTCCGCCGGGGGCTCCTCAGCCACGGTGGGGACGCCGAACCACTGGTCGAAGATCTGGTCGTAGGTGCCGTCCTGCCGGACCTGGGCGAGGGCGTTGTTGATGGCCTGGAGGAGGCTGGGGCAGTCCTTGCGGACGGCGATGCCGTAGAGTTCGTCGGTGAAGGGTTCGCCGACGATCTTGAGGTTGAGTTCGGGGTTGGCGCGGATGTAGTCGGCCAGGGTGGGTGCGTCGACGACCACGGCATCCACGTCGCCGTTGGCCAGGGCCTGGATGGCCAGGGGTGTTTCCTCGAAGCGCTGGACGGAGGCGTTGGTGTTGTCGGTGACCCAGATGTCGCCGGTGGTGCCGAGCTGGACGCCGACGACGATGTTTTCGTCGAGGTCATCGGGTCCCTGGATGCGGTTGTCGTCGGCGCGGACGGCGATGGCCTGTCCGGCGTTGAAGTAGGGGTCGGAGAAGTCGACGACCTGGGCGCGTTCTGGGGTGATGGTGACGGCGCTGATGACGGCCTCGAACTCGCCGTTGGCCAGGGCGACGAAGATGCCGTCCCACTTGGTGTTGACGTACTGGACGTCGAAGCCGGCCCGTTGGGCCAGGGCGTCCATGAGGTCGATGTCGAAGCCGACGATGTTGCCGTTTTCGTCCACGAACTCGAAGGGTCGGTACTCGGCGTTGGTGCCCACCACCACGGTGCCGTCGGCCAGGCAGGCGTCCGCGGCCACCTCCGCCGGGGGCTCTGCTGCCTGTTCCTGGGCGGGGCCGGCCTGGGGCTGGGAGGCGGGCGCGGCGCAGCCGGCCAGGGCCAGGAGGGCCACCAGGAACAGGGAGAGCCAGAGGGTGAGACGTCGGGTGTCACGTGGCATGGCCATACCTCCTTCCGCTCGGGGATTTGGGTAAGTTGGGATAGATCTTGGGAAAAGGCCCGACGGACTTGGGATTTCTTGGGATAACGTTGGGATATGTGCTCCCGGGAGCCGGGCACGGATCCCGGGGGGTTAGCTTGGCTCGGGCGCCGCGGGCGCGGGGGAGGATTCCGCGGCGTCCAACATGTGGAGCTCGCCGTCGAACAGCGCTCCTTCGTCCAGGAGGAAGCTGTTCACGTAGAGGGCGCCGCCCACGTGACAGCCGCTGAGCAGCTCCGCGCGATCGGCGTGGATGGTGCCGGTGAAGCGGCCGCGGATGCTCACCGTCCGGCAGCGGAGCTCGCCGTGGACCTGGGCCGTCTCGGTGAGGATGATGTTGGCCGGGGTTTCCAGGTAGCCCTCCTCCACCACCCCGTCCACCCGGATGCTGGTGTCGTTGCGCAGGGCCCCGGTGAAGGTGGCACGGGGACCGATGATGACCTCGATGGCATCGGGTTCCGGGCGTCGGGCAGGGGAGCGAAACACGGGACTCTCCTCGGTCAATGGGCTACACCAGGACGAGCTTTTCCGAGATGCTGCGGCCCTGGTGGATGCGGAGGATGATCTCGGCCAGCAACGGGGCCACCGAGAGGACCTCCAGCTTGGGGCCCCGTTTCTCCGGGGGAATGGGGATGGTATTGGTCACCACCAGCTTCTCGATCCGATCGTCCGCGTAGAGGCGTTCCAGGGCCGATGGCAGGAGGATGCCGTGGGTGACCGCGAAGTAGGCCTTTCCCTCGGCCCCCCGCTCGTAGAGCGCGTCCACCTGCTTGAGGACACTTCCGCTGGCCATCATGTCGTCGATGACGATGGGCCGTCGGCCTGCGATGTCCCCCACCACGTGGGTGGTCTCCGCGGCGGTGAAGCTCAGGCGGCGCTTGTGCATCACCACCAGGGGCAGGTTCAGCAGCTCCGCGTAGCGGCCTGCCATGCTGGCCCGGCCCACATCGGGGCTGACGATGGCCGCGTTCTCGAACTGGGGCTGGCGGAAGTAGTCGGCCAGGAGCGGCACCGCGCTCAGGGGATCCACCGGGATGTTGAAGAAGCCCTGGATGGCCCGGGCGTGGATGTCCACGAAGATGATCCGGGACGCGCCCAGCATCTCCAGGATGTTGGCCACCACCCGGGCGCTGATGGCCTCTCGGCCCCGGGCCATGCGTTCCTGGCGGCTGTAGGGGTAGTAGGGCACCACCACGCTGATGCTGTGGGCACTGGCCCGGCGGAACGCGTC
This sequence comes from Caldilineaceae bacterium, assembly GCA_026989655.1. Taxonomy (GTDB): domain Bacteria; phylum Chloroflexota; class Anaerolineae; order Caldilineales; family Caldilineaceae; genus JALSIX01. The sequence continues at coordinate 22,039 of JALSIX010000084.1, read as the reverse complement.
GATGTAGAGGCACAGCTCCATCAGGTTGTCGTTCACCGGCACGCTGCAGGGCTGGATCAGGAAGATGTCCTGGTCCCGCACCACCTCGTCGATCATCACGTGGATCTCCGAGTCGGGCAGGTGTCGGGTGGTGGACTTGCCCAGGGCAACGCCCAGGATATCCGCGATCTCCTGGGCCAGGTCGGGGTGGGCCGAGCCGGTGAAGATCCGCAGTGGGTGGTGGGACATGGGGGCCCAACTCCAATACAGAGGTGGCGGGACGGTTTGGCGCCTGGGTCCTGCGGGTGCATTATAGGATACGTCAGTTGGCGGGGTCAAAAACGGGACCCGATGTCGGGGGACTGTCCCCCGTCTCCGGTCCCATCGTCCATCGGAGGGGATGCCATGGCTCGACAGCTCTTGATCGCGACCCACAACCCGGGCAAGGTACGGGAATACCGAGCGCTCCTGGCCGATCTCCCCCTGGCGCTGGTCTCTCTGGCAGACCTGGGCATCCAGGAGGCGGTGGAGGAGACGGGGTCCACCTTCCAGGAGAACGCGGAGCGGAAGGCCCGGGCCTACGCCGCGCGGACCGGGCTGTGGACCTGGGCCGATGACAGTGGCCTGGAGGTGGACGCTCTGGGAGGACGGCCTGGCATCCATTCGGCCCGCTACGCGGGGCCCGATGCCACCGATCAGGAGCGCTGCTATCGGCTCCTGGCCGAACTCCAGGGCCATCCCCGGCCCTGGAGGGCCCGTTTCCGCTGTGCGGTGGCCCTGGTGCGCCCGGAGGACGGCCAGGAGGCCGTGTGCCACGGTACCTTGGAGGGCCAGATCATCCACACGCCCCGGGGAACCCATGGCTTCGGCTACGATCCGATCTTCTACCTGCCCGATCGGGGCCGTACCCTGGCCGAGCTTTCCCCGGCAGAGAAGAACCGCATCAGCCATCGGGCCCGGGCCGCGGCCGCGGCCCGCAGGGTGCTGGCCCGGTGGCTGGCCCAGCCCCCTGGCCAGGGCCCGGATTCCCGATGACCCGGGGGGCGGTGGGTCGGGGCTGCTCCGCTCAGGGGGCCGACCCCATCCGGCGGGCCTGTTCCCGGGCAGGGCCTTTTCCTGTCGGCTCCGCGGGTTTGTCCAAACGTCCCACTCTCCATATAATGCGGGACAACCCCCCGCACCCTGGATGTCTGTACCCCATCTTCCGCGACGCAGAGACGGAGGGAAGAACTTGTCAACCCAGAACGGGTCCACCCAGCAGAACGGACGGAGCACCCCCATCCTCCGGGTCCGGAACCTCTACAAGAGCTTCGGCGGCCTGATGGCCGTCAACGGCGTCACCTTCCAGGTCCAGCCCGGCATCATCACCGGGCTCATCGGTCCCAACGGCGCGGGCAAGACCACCACCTTCAACCTGATCTCCGGCTTCTACCGGCCGGATCGGGGGGAGATCTTCTTCAAGGGGGAGGACATCGCAGGTCTCCCGCCCCACGCCATCTTCCATCGGGGGCTTACCCGGACCTTCCAGGTGGCCCGGGAGCTGAAGCTCATGACCGTGCTGGAGAACCTGATGCTGGTGCCGTCGGGCCAGCGGGGCGAGAACCTGTTCTACACCTGGCTGCGGCCGGACATGGTCCGGGCCCAGGAACGGGAGATCCGGGAGAAGGCCCTGGCCGTGCTGGATTTCGTGGGGTTGAGCCGGCTGCAGAACGAGTACGCGGCCAACCTCTCCGGCGGCCAGAAGAAGCTCCTGGAGCTGGCCCGCACCATGATGGCCGACCCGGATCTGATCCTGTTGGACGAGCCGGGCGCGGGGGTGAACCCGACCCTGATGAAGCAGTTGGTGGGCTACATCCGACGGCTGGTGGAGGAGCGGGGGGTGACCATCTTCCTCATCGAACACGATATGGACCTGATCATGAGCGTGTGCGAGCGGGTCATTGTCATGAGCAGCGGTGCCCTGTTGGCCGAGGGCACCCCGGAGGAGATCCGACGGAACCCGGACGTGTTGGAGGCCTACCTGGGAGGTCAGTACCGATGACCGAGAACGGCAGCGGGCGGCTCCTGGAGGTCGCGGACGTGGTCTCGGGCTATGGGGAGATGGAGATCCTCCACGGGGTGACCCTGCATGTGGACCGGGGGGAGATCGTCTCCCTGATCGGGCCCAATGGAGCCGGCAAGTCCACGGTGATCAAGACCATCTTCGGCCTGGTGCCGGCCTGGTCCGGCCAGGTGGTCTTCGACGGCGAGCCCATCACTGCCCTGCCGCCGGAACAGATCGTGCGGCGGGGGATCTCCTACGTGCCCCAGGTGGAGAACATCTTTCCCAGCCTCACCGTGGAGGAGAACCTGGAGATGGGGGCCTACCTGCGGGAGGACGACTTCCGGCCCCAGATGGAGAGGATCTACCAGATGTTCCCGGAGATCGCGGATCGGCGGAGGACCCCTGCAGGCAAGCTCAGCGGTGGCATGCGCCAGATGGTGGCCTTCGGTCGGGCCATGATGCTGGAGCCCCAGATGCTCCTGTTGGACGAGCCCTCGGCCGGCCTGGCCCCTCTGGTGGTGGAGCTGATCTTCGAGACCGTGGTGAACATCAACCGCCAGGCCGGGGTCACCATTCTCATGGTGGAGCAGAACGCCCGCAAAGCCCTGGAGATCAGCCACCGGGGCTATGTCCTGGTGGACGGCCGCAACCGGGTGGAGGGCACCGGTCGGGAACTGTTGGCGAACGAGGAGATCGGACGTCTCTTCCTGGGAGGGTAACCCGCGATGGCCAATCTCGTTGTGTCCGGAATCATCTTGGGCAGCATCATCACCTTGGGAGCGGTAGGGCTGACCCTGCTCTACGGCATCGTCAACTTCGGCAACTTCGCCCACGGCGACATGATGACCCTGGGGGCGTACATTGCCCTGCTGATGACGGCCACGATCTTCCCGGCCCTGGGCCTGGTGGACACGCCCATCGGTCCCCTTTCCTTCGGCTGGGTGATGCTGGTCTCCTTCCTGCCCGCGATGGGGGTCACGGGGCTGGCGGCCATCGCAGCGGATCGGCTGGTCTACCGGCGCCTGCGGGAGCGTCGGGTGCGCCCCATCATGCTGGCCATCGCGGCCTTGGCCGTGGCCTTCGTCATGCGCAGCGTCATCTACATCCTGTGGGGGGCCGACTTCCACTTCTACTCCCAGGGGCTGCGGACCACCTGGAAGCTTCCCCTGGGCATCACCCTCCGGCCGGATCAGGTGGTGGTGCTGGTGGTGGCCTGGGCCATGGTGGTAGGGCTCTACACCTTTCTCCAGCGGACCAAGACGGGCAAGGCCCTGCGGGCCCTGGCCGACAACCCGGATCTGGCCCGGGTCTCCGGCATCGCCACAGAGCGGATGATCACCCTGACCTGGTTCATCGGCGGGGCCATGGCCGCGGCGGCCGGCATCCTGTTGGGCATCGACAGCCAGGTGCGGCCGGAGATGGGCTGGCTCATGCTCCTGCCCCTCTTCGCCGCGGTGATCCTGGGGGGCATCGGCAACGCCTACGGCGCGCTGGCCGGGGGGCTCATCCTGGGAGTGGTGCAACAGGTCTCCACCGCGTTCATGAGCCCGTCCTACAAGCCTGCGGTGGCCTTCATCATCATGATCCTGGTGCTGTTGGTGCGGCCCCAGGGCATCTTCGGGGGGAGCAAGTCCTCATGACCGGGATCCTGACCTTCACGGCCGGCTTTCTGGCCATGGCCGGCATCTTCGCCATCATGTCCCTGGCCCTGAACGTCCACTGGGGCTACACGGGGCTCTTCAACATCGGCATCGCGGGGTTCTTCGCGGTGGGCGCGTACACCTCCGCGCTGGTGACCAGCCCCATGCCCGCAGGGGTCCAGGCCCAGTACGTGGAACAGGCCTTTGGCCTGGACCAGCCCTTCCTGGTGGGGGTCCTGGCCGCGGGGATCGTGTCCGGCCTGGTGGCGTGGATCATCGGCTTCCCCACCCTGCGCCTCCGGGAGGACTACCTGGCCATCGCCACCATCGGCATCTCCGAGACCATCCGCCTGATCTTCAACAACGCCCGATGGCTGGCCAACGGGCCCCAGGGCCTGGTGGGCATCAAGCAGCCCCTTCGGGAGTGGCTCATCGAGCGGGGGATGCCGCCGAACTTCTACAACTTCTTCTACCTGGTCATCGTGATCCTGCTGATGGTCCTGATCTACCTGGCGTTGGAGCGGGGGATCCGCTCTCCCTGGGGGCGGGTGCTGCGGGCCATCCGGGAGGACGAGGTGGTGCCCGAGACCGTGGGCAAGGATGTCTTCCGCTTCAAGATGCAGTCCCTGGTGCTGGGCGCGGTGATCATGGGCATCGGTGGGGCCCTCTACGCCCACTTTGCCCGGGCCATCCAGCCCAGCGTGTTCACGCCCCTGTTCGGCACCTTCGTGGTCTGGGTCATGCTGATCTTGGGGGGCAGCGGCAACAACAAGGGGGCCATCCTGGGGGCCTTCATCGTGTGGGCCATCTGGTCGGGCAGCGCCTACCTCATCCGCCAGGTGGTGCCGGTGGAGTTCTCTGCCCAGGCGCCCTACATCCGCCTCCTGCTCATCGGCCTGCTCCTGCTCTTCATCCTGTTGACCCGGCCCCAGGGCCTGTTGGGCGAGGAAAAGGAGGTCTCCCGCCTGACATGAGCTGAGCTTCCGAGGGCGCGCACCGTCGCCCTCCTGCCCTCCTGTTGTTCCCCAAGGGGGCGATCGGGAACCGGAATGCGAGCGCCCCGACCGTTCGGTCGGGGCGCTGTGGTGTCTCGGCGGATAGGCTTCTGGGTCCCGGTCAGTCCCTCAGTCCAGCTGGATCGCCTCGCCCGGGCGGACCAACTGCTTGGTCACCAGCTCGCCGCCCTCGTAGCACCAGATCTCGATGGGGGTGACCACGTCGCCGAACTCGTCGAAGTCCTCGGAGCCGGCCGCGCCCTCGTAGTTGATCTCCTGGCCCTCGGCCAGCAGCTGCAGGGCCTTGCGCATGCCCTCCACGCCGGGGGTCACCACCTCACCGCCCGGGTTGGCCACGCTGCGCAGGTGATCCCGGACCGCCACACCGGAGAGCTCCTGCCCCTGGATCTGGGCCTCGTACGCGGCCAGGGCCGCGATGACCACCGCGTCGTAGGTGTTGGTCATGAAGGGCAGGGGGGGCAGTTCCCCGTACTCGGCCTCGTAGGCCTGGTTGAAGAGGTCCAGGGAGGGGGTCTCCTCGGAGCCGCCGGCCGTGCCACACATGCCCTCCAGGGGCTCTGCGCCCACGGCGGAGACGATCTCCATGGACTTGGTGCCGTCTACGAAGAGGAACTGGTCGAAGAGGCCGGCCTCCAGGGCCTCGCGGAGGTAGACCGTCGCGTGGCCGGGATAGCTGATGGCGGCCAGGGCGTCCGGCTCACCCTCCGCGGCCTGGGCGAGCTCGGCCTGGTAGGTGGGGGCGGGGTTCTCGTCGTGGGGGATGGCCGCGGTCACCGTGCCGCCCATCTCCTCGAAGTTCGCCTTGAACACGTCGGTCAGCCCCTGGCCGTAGGGGTTGTTCACGTAGAGGACCGCGACCTTCTCGAAGCCCTGGGCCTGGGCCAGGCTGGCCAGCACCACGCCCTGGAGCGCGTCCGAGGCCGCGGTCCGGAAGAGGAAGTCCTGGCCCTCGTCCGCGGGCAGGTTGGTGATCAGGGGCGATGTGGAGGCGTAGGAGATCTGGGGCACCTGGTTGGGGATGGTCACCGACTCGGCGATGGGCACGGTCACGCCGCTGGCCGCTGCCCCGACCAGCGCGTGGACCCCCTCCACCTCCACCAGCTGCCGGGCCGTCTCCACGGCCGGGATCGCGTTGGTCTCGGTGTCGCCGAAGACCAGCTCGATCTCGTAGCCGGCCTCGGCCAGGTGCTTCTGGGCCAGCTCTGCGGCCTTCTGGAAGTTGGGGCCGAACTCGGACAGGGCACCGGTCAAGGGGATCATGACGCCGATCTTGACCGGCTGGATCTCCATGGCCTTCTCCTCGGCAGGCTCTTCGGCCGGTGCCTCCGCGGGCTGCTCTGCCGGCTGTTCCGCGGCCGGCTGCTCCCCGGCCGGCGGCGCGGCCGCCGGGGCACAGGCAGAGAGGACCAGGGCGAAGATCGACAGGACCGCCAACACTACGGAGAGTCGCTTCATTGTTCCCTCCTCTTGCAAGGTGGATGGGTTGGAAGGGCTCTACTCATGGGATCGCGGCGTGCGCTCCGAAACCTTCGACGGGGGAAGAACGAGATCCAACAACCGATCTCGTCGGATCTTGGAGACCATCGATCCTGAAGACCATTATAGGGAAACCCGGCGAGGCTGTCAAAGAATTTGTCCAGACACTTGTTCGAATGCAGGAGATCCGGCCGTGCCTTTGGGCCCCGTTCTCCGGCCCGGAGATGGGGGGCTTTTGAGACATCTCTGAGATATCTCCCTGATAGGCTGAGCCCCACGGTCGATCCACCTGTCGCCGCTCTGGGAGCTCCGCTCCGGGCATTGGAGACCCGGTTTCCCCGGCTGGGGACGCAGGACTCCCCGCGGTGATGAGGGACACCCGGACATCCCCAGGGAAAGGAGGCATACACAGCCATGCGCGGGAGTTTTCCAAGGACACAATGGCCCGGGGTATGGGTTCGGCGTACGGTGTCCATCCTGGCCGGCTTTGCTCTCCTGGGGCTGGCCGGCCTGGCCCTGGCCCAGGGCCACTACACCCTCTCCTGGTGGACCCTGAGCAGCGGCGGCACCTCCAGCTCGGGGAGCTATGTGCTGAGCGCCGCGGTGGGCCAGCCCGCGGCCGGGACCCTGGAGGCCGGTGGCTACAGGCTGGTAGGTGGCTTTGTGGGCGGCCTGGCGGCCTCGGCCACCTCGACCCCTCCTCCCGCCCCGTCGGGCAGCCGGCTCTACCTGCCCTGGGTGGTGCGCTGAGGCCCTCCACGGCCGGCCGTTCCGGGGCAAAGGCCACGGGATGGCCATCGGCCTCCGGGGATCACGAGGGCGTCCGATCGTCCAGGAGATCGTCCGAGGCGTCCAGCTCCCGGATCTCCCCGGTCACGGTGAAGAGGGTGCGCTCGCAGATGTTGGTCACCCGATCGGCCATCCGTTCCAGGTTGTGGGCGGCCCAGAGCAGGTAGTTCGCGGGGTCGATGGTGCTTGGGTCCGCGATCATGAAGGTCAGGAGCTCGCGGTGGATCTGGTTGTAGAGGGCGTCCACCTGGTCGTCCTCCTGGGGAATGGCCAGGGCCTGTTCCACGTCGCCGGCCGCGAACGCGGCCAGTGCCCGGTCCAGCATGTCCACCACCTGCTCGGCCATCCGGGGCAGGTCGATGAGGGGTTTCAGAGGCGGCCGTTCCCCCATCAGGAGCTGGATCTTGGCGATGCCCTTGGCGTAGTCGCCCATCCGTTCCAGCTCGGTGGCGATCTCCAGGATGGAGGCCAGCTTCCGCAGGTCGCCGGCCATGGGCTGTTGGGTGGCGATGACGATCAGGGCCTGGCTCTCGATGGCGTATCGTCTCTCGTTGATGGCCTGATCTTCCCGGTAGACCCGGCGGGCCAGTTCTGGGTCCTGGTTTTTCAGGGCCTCTACGGCCTGAAAGGTGGCCTGGGCCACCATGCTGCCCAGCCCTTGGATCTCCGCCATCAGTTCCTGCAGTTTCCTGTCCAGCCGTTGTCTGGGCATCCGCCTCCTCCCTCTGCCCGTGGTTCTCCACGGCTTCCCGGCATCGGGGAGCGGGGTCCCCTCAGCCAAACCGTCCGGTGATGTAGTCCTCTGTCCGTCGGTCCTTGGGGTTGGTGAAGATCTGCTCGGTGGGGCCGAACTCCACCAGGTGGCCCGTGCGCCCTGGGTCCGTGGTGAAGAAGGCCGTGTAGTCCGACACCCGGGCCGCCTGTTGCATGTTGTGGGTGACCACCAGGATGGTGTAGTTCTCGGCCAGCCGACGCATCAGCTCCTCGATCTTCAGGGTGGCGATGGGGTCCAGGGCCGAGGCAGGCTCGTCCATCAGGATGATCTGGGGCCGCACCGCGATGGCCCGGGCGATGCACAGCCGCTGTTGTTGCCCCCCGGAGAGGGAGAGCCCGCTCTGGCCGAGCTTGTCCTTCACCTCGTCCCACAGGGCCGCCCCCCGCAGGGCCTGTTCCACCAGATCGTCCAGCTCCTTGCGGCTGCCTTGGAAGCCGTTGATGCGCACGCCCCAGGCCACGTTCTCGTAGATGCTCTTGGGAAAGGGGTTCGGCTTCTGGAACACCATGCCGATGCGCCGCCGCACCTCCACCGGATCCACCTCGGGGCCGTAGATGTCCTGCCCCTCGAAGAGCACCGTGCCCTGGACCCGTACATGGGGGATCAGGTCGTTCATTCGGTTGAGCGCGCGCAGCACCGTGCTCTTGCCACACCCGGATGGGCCGATGATGGCCGTCACCCGGTTCCGGGGGATGCGCAGGTCCACGTCCCGGACGGCCAGGAAATCGCCGTAGTAGACCCGCAGCCCTCGGGTCTCGATGGCCGTGTCCTCCATGGGGCGCCTCCTCGCTGTCTCGGTGGCTCTTCGCCCCCAGGGCGACTGCTCAGCGACCCTGGCGGGCTCGGTAACGGATGTAGACCGCGGTGCTGTTCAACAGGAGCAGCAGCACCAACAGGGTGATGCTGGCCGCCGCGGCCAGGTTGCGGAACACGTCCTGGGGTCGGGCAGTCCACTGGTAGATCTGGATGGGCAGCGCGGTGAACCGGTCGAACGGGCCGGAGGGATCGAAGGTGATGAAGGTGGAGGCCCCCACCACCACCAGGGGTGCGGTCTCGCCCAGGGCTCGGGAGAGGGCCAGGATGGTGCCGGTCATGATGCCGGGCAGGGCCACGGGCAGCACATGGTGCCACACCACCTGCCACCGGGTCGCGCCCAGCCCGTAGGCCGCCTCGCGGAGGCTGGCCGGCACCGCGCGGATGGCCTCCTGGGTGTTGATGATCACCAGGGGCAAGACCAGCAGGCCCAGGGTCATGCCTCCAGAGAGGAGGGTGCGACCGTTCACCGTGGCCCCGGCCGGGCCGAAGATCGCTCCGCTGGTGATGGGGGCCAGCCCCCGGACGAACACCGCGAGGCCCAGGATCCCGTAGATGATGGAGGGCACGCCGGCCAGGTTATGGATGTTGGCCTGGACGAGCCGGTGGAACCAGTGTCCGCGGTCCGCGTACTCCTCCAGGTAGATGGCCGCGCTGACTCCCAAGGGCAGTCCGGTGAACAGGGCGATGGCCATCAGCCACAGAGAGCCCAGGATGGCCGTCCGCACGCCGGCCCGCAGGGGGTCGCTGGACTGGGGCCGGGAGAGGAAGCGGGCGTTGATCCAGTCCACGAAGCGGACCTCGGCGTAGGGGAGCTCGGCTCGGGCCTGGGCCGCGATCCGTTCCCGCTGGAGGAGGGATTCTGTCAGGGACCAGGTGCGCACCACCTTGGGCTGGAAGACCCGCTGGATCACCAGGGCTGCCAGCTCCGGCCCCGGGCGTCCGGCCAGGGGCCTGTCCTGGTCCAGGCTGCGGTACACCTGGGGAGGCAGGTACTCCGCCAGCACCTGGGCCAGGGTCTCCGGTGGCAGGTCGTCCAGCCGGTAGATGTCCATGCCCAGGTCGCCGGGGTAGACCTGGTACTCGATGGCCGCGTAGCCGAAGGCGTGGTCCACCAGGGTGTACAGGAGGGCCATCAGGGCCACCACGCTGGACAGGGTGGCCAGTTGGAAGAGGGCCAGGCCGATCAGGCCCTTGCGATGCCGGGACGAGAGGTTCGGTGCGAAGGCCGGGGATCTGTTCATCGGTACTCCTCGCGGAAGTGGGCCACCACCCGTTGGCTGAGGAGGTTCAGCCCCAGGGTCAGGGTGAACAGCACCAGGCCCAGGGCGAAGATGCTCCGGTAGTCGATGGAGTCGTAGCTCAGGTCGCCACCGCTGATGCGGACGATGTGGCCGGTGAGGGTCTCTGCAGCCTGGAAGGGGTTGAGGGTGAGGCGGGGCCCCGCGCCCGCGGCCAGGGCCACGATCATGGTCTCGCCGATGGCTCGGGAGATGGCCACGATGAAGGCTGCGGTCAGGCCGGAGAAGGCCGCGGGCACCACCACCTGCAGCGCGGTCTCCAGCCGGGTCGCGCCCAGCGCGTAGGCCGCCTCTCGCAGGCTGTCCGGCACCGCGCGGAGCGCGTCCTCGCTCATGGAGCTGACCAGGGGAATGACCAACACCCCCACCACGAGCCCGGCGGAGGCCATGTTGTAGACGCCCACCGTGTCCGCGCCCAGAAGGCGACGGAGCCCGGGGGTGACCCAGGTGAGGGCGAAGTAGCCGTAGACCACGGTGGGAACCCCGGTCAGCACCTCCAACAGCGGCTTGAGGAGGTGGCGCATCCTGGGCGAGGCGTACTCGCTCAGGTAGATGGCGATCCCCAGCCCCAAGGGCAACGCCACCGCCATCGCGATCAGGCTGACCATCAACGTGGCGGTGAGCAGGGGCAGGACCCCGAACCGACCCAACTGGGGGATCCACTCCCGGCCGGTGAGGAACGCCCACACCGATACCCGGCTCTGGAGGAGGAGGGGGGTGCCGGCCGGGTGGGGTGCCGGCCCGGTGCCCTGGATGCCCCGCTCCACCACCAGGGTCTCTCCCTCCACGGCCACCACCCGCACGAGCTCGTCCCCCACCCGGAGCACGCTGCCCTCGGGGAGCTCCCGGCCCTCTGTCGGGAGGAGAAAGCGGGGGGTTGCCGGACCCACGGGAGCGGCCAGGGAGCGGTGGGTCTCCTCCCACAGGGGGTGGCGGAAGAAGTCCCAGGCGCCCCGGGCCAGCTCGTACACGATGCCCAGGGTCACCAGCACGGTGATCAGGCCGCTCAGGCCCAACAGGACCTGGATCAGGGCCTCGGTTCGGCGTGGGCGTCGGTGCAGGGCCGACGCCATGGGCTGTCTGGAGTGGGTTCCGTCCATGGGGGCATCTCCTCTTCGGCCCGAGATGGGGCAGGCCCATGCCCATCCAACGGTGTGGGAGGCCGCGGAACCGGGCTACGGCAGGGCGATCCCCATCGCGGCCAGCCACTTCTGCCGGGATCGGTCCAAGGCCTCTGGGCTGGCCGGAAAATATCCGACATCCAGGATCTCCTCGTTCACACGGTTCAGATAGAAGGCGATGAAGGCCGCCACCTGGGGTCTGGTCCGGAGGATGGTCTCGTCGGAGTAGAGGAGAAGGGGACGGGCCAGGGGATAGGTGCCCGCCTCCGCGCTCTCCTGGTTGGGGGCTATTCCCTGGATGGCGACGGCCCGCAACCGGTCCGCGTTCTCCAGATAGTAGGCGAAGCCCAGGTAGCCGATGGCGTAGGGCGAACCCTCCACGCCCCGCACCAGCACGTTGTCGTCCTCCGAGAGGTTGAGGTTGTCCGCGGACAGCAGCGGCGCCTCGTCCTTCTGGAACACGTGTTCCACGAAGAAGTCGAAGGTGCCGCTGTCCGTGCCTGGGCTGAAGCGCAGGATGGGCCGGGCAGGCCAGCCGTCGCGTACCTCGGCCCAGGTGGTCGCGGTGGAGAAGATCTGTGCCAACTCCTCCAGCGTCAGGTTGTCCACGAAGTCGTTCTCCCGGGAGACCACCACAGCCAGCGCGTCCGTGCCCACCCGGAACTCCACCGGGGTCCGTCCGATGCGCCGGCAGTTCGCCACCTCCGAGGGCCGAATCGGCCGGCTGGCGTTCGCGATGTCCGTCTCGCCGGCCTTGCAGAAGCGCTCGAAGCCCGCGCCGCTGCCGATGGAGTCCACCGTGATCCGGCCGGAAAAGCCCTCCTCCTGGAAGCGTTCGGCCAGGCGCTCGGTGAGGGGAAACACGGTGGAGGAGCCCGCGGTGACCACCGTGCCCCGGAAGGCCGTGGGGTCCACCTCCGGCAGGCGGAGTTGCCCGCCCACCCAGCGGACCGGGGTCCGATACCCGGGGGGAAGTCCGAGGAGAGCCTGGGCCGTGGGGACCCCATCCAGGGTCGGGATCGGCTCGGCCCGGGGGGTCCTGGGGTGCCGGAGGGACGGGGTGACCAGGGGCTCATCACTGCAGGCCGCGAACAGGACCGCGGCCCCCATCGCGAGAAAAAGGGGCCACAGCCAGGAGAACCGGGGCATGGGATGCTCCTCCAACCTCTGGAACGCACCGTCGTTTTGGAAGGTGTGGCCCTGTGGGCACACCCTCTATATAGCAGCAGTGGCCGGACAAGGGAAATTTTCGAGGCTGCGCGCGCGTGCCCTCCCGATGGGACGGGCGTCCACGGAGGGATCCCAGCCCCAGGTGAGGGGGGCGGGAACGGGAGCCACTCGGGCCGATCTCGGAACGGTGAAATTCCGGTGGGGGTCAAGTTGACAGGACGTGGCCCGGGGTTGTAAGCTACCTGTGCGCCTTCGCAGGCAGGACGCTCGTTGTCGTGGGGAAGCCCGGGGCGGTATGGGCCCTGGTCGACCGCAGATCTCCCTCCTTGGGAAAAGGGCCTTGTCCCTCCAGGCCCGGGATAGCTCCGGGCTGGACGTGCCCTTCGTGTCGCGACGGTCTTCCCCTCCATCCGTTATCCAGCTTCCTCCTGGTTTCCATCCGATGCAACGGAACCCTCTGTCCATCCTGCTGCTCTTCTCGTCCCTGGTCTGGCTGCCCATCCCGCTCCTGGTCCCCGTCTCCGGGGCTATGCCGCTCCAGCCGGCCGGGAGGGCTGCCGAGCAGGCCGGTCCCGCGGACACCTCCTGGGTGCGCACCAATCCCGGGGGCGGAGGCTGGTTCATGGCGGTCGGCGCGGGGCCCGACGGGCTCATCCTCGTGGCCAGTGATCTCAGCGGCTTCTACCGTTCCCAGGACCGGGGCCAGAGCTGGGAGGTCATCGGCGCGGCCCAGGGCCTGAGGACCACCCATGCCAGCGCAGTGGGCTTCCACCCCACCGACCCGGAGATCCTCTTCCTGGGCACGGACGAGGGGCTCTACCGTTCCCAGGACCGAGGCCATCGGGTCCATCGGGTGTTGGACGAGGGCTACATCACGTCCATTGCCCTCTCTCCCAGAGATCCTCGGATCGGCTATGTGGCCTATCATTCTACCTGGGACGTGGCCGATGGCCAGGTGTACCGGACCGCGGACGGAGGCAGGTCCTGGTCCCAGGTGAGCCAGGACCTGCCCGACGGCCTCCGCATCCTCAAGGTGGTGCTCGATCCCATGGACCCGGACATCCTCTACGTGCTCTCGGGGGAAGACCGCTCGGTCGCGGGATCGCCGGCCGTATATCGCAGCACCGACGGTGGGGTCCACTGGACCCGGATCGGGGCCGATCTGGGCCCGGCCGTGGACCTGGCGGTCTCCCCGGACGATCCCCGTCGGATCTACCTGACGGTGGCGGAGGACACGCCGGACGCCCCGGGCATCCTCTACCGCAGCTCGGATCGGGGCCATCTGTGGACCCAGGTCGCCCGTCGTGGAGGGCGCATCTGGCTGAAGCCCAGGAGCCCCGGGCTCATCCGCCTCATCGACCCTGTCCACCAGTTCCCCTGGGACGACCGTCAGGGCGTCTGGGAGAGCCGGGACGACGGCCACATCTGGCAACGGGTGGGCACCGTGGAGCAGTGGGATGTGGGCTGGACCACGGCCTACTGGGCCTACAGCACCGATCTCCAGGCCCTGGGCGACGACCTCTCCGATCCGGACGCCCTGCACTGGGCCGACAGCCAGTTCCTCTTCACCACCGATGACGGCGGCCAACAGTTCCGCAACATCTACACCCAGGAGGTGGCCCCAGGGCGTTGGCGTTCCCGGGGGGTGGACAACGTGGTCATGTTCGACCTGGCCATCAGCGAGGCCGATCCCCGGCACATCTACCTGGGCTACTTCGACCTGGGGTGCTGGCACAGCCCGGACGGCGGCCTGAGCTGGATGAACTGCAACGATCCGGACCACACGGGCGCGTGGGAAGGGGCCGGCGGCAACGCGACCACCCTGGTGGCCGACCCATCCCGAGACGGGGTGGTGTGGATGGCCCAGGCCCCTTCGTGGGACGCGCCGGGCACGCTGTTGCGCAGCCACGACCACGGCAAGACCTGGACAGCCGCGTCGGGCCTTCCTCCGGCCCCCCTTCTGGGGCTCTCCCTGGACCGCACCAGCCCGGTGGAGCGTCGCACCCTGTTCGTCACCGCGCAGGGGCATGTCTACCGCAGCCTGGACGACGGCGCGACCTGGCAGCGGGTGTTCGACTGCGGTGGCTGTCGGTTCACCGGGGTGGATGCCTGGGACGGTCGCCTGGTCTATGCGGGGGGCGAGGCCGGCCTGTGGCGTTCAGAGCAGGGAGGCGAGCCCGGTTCCTGGCGGGAGGTGGGCCGCCCCGAGATGCGGGGCAACGTGGCTGGCGAGATCTGGGAGTGGGGATGGGAGGGCGTGTTTGCGATCACTCCGGACCCCCACACGTCGGGAACGGTCTACGTCGCGGTCCACGGTCAGGGCAAGGGGCTCTATCGGAGCCAGGACCGGGGGCAGACCTGGACGAAGCTGTGGAGGGACGATTTCCTGCGGGATGTGGCCGTCTCCCCCGCGGATCCCCGGATCCTCGTCGCCACCTCCTCCAGCGCGTTCATGGCCGGGGGCTACGAACCCGGCTCCAACGGCGTGCTCCTCTCCACGGATGGAGGCCTGACCTGGAGCCGGGAGAACGACGGCATGGCCTGGCCCTTCGCCAATCCCGTGGCCTTTCACCCCGCCCTGCCTCACCAGGTCTGGGTGGGCGTACCGGGAACGGGATTCCAGTATCGAACCTTCCACTTTCCCACCGCCCTTTTCCTGCCCCTCGTGTCCCGATAGCTCTGGGGAAGGGACCTCTGACCCCTGTCCCGGGGTTCACGCCGAGCCCCCTGGATCCGGGTTTGCCCTCAGGGCGCGCAGGTACGTTATAATGGAGTGCACCGGTCACAGTGGTTCCAGGGCCCTGGCGGCCGGGTGCGGAGATCCCTGTGCGCGAGCGCCGAGACGACAGCCACAAGAGCGTCCATCCATGAGCGTGTTGGTCGGCGAAGGGCTTGCCAAGAGCTACGGGGCCCACGACGTCTTCGTGGACGTCCACCTGCGGGTGGAACACGGGGACCGGATTGGCCTGGTGGGGCCCAACGGCTCGGGCAAGACCACCCTGCTGCGGATCCTCGCGGAGATGGAGCCCCCGGACGCGGGCACTGTCCGGCGGGCCCGCTCCATCCGGATGGGCTATCTGCCCCAGGACGCACCCGTGTCCCGGGAAGAGCACACCCTCTGGGCCGATCTGGAGCAGGTCTTCGCATCCCTGTTGGCCCAGGCAGAGGCCCTGCGGGCCCTGGAGGCCCGTATGACCGAGCCCGGGCTCTCGGAGGCTCAGGTGGACGCCCTCCTGGCCGAGTACGGAACCATGCAGGAGGCCTTCGAACAGGCCGGTGGCTATGCCATCGAGCACCGCATCCGCACCGTGCTCACGGGCCTGGGCCTGCCCAAGGAGCTGTGGCATCGTCCGTTGGCCCATCTGAGCGGCGGCCAGCGGACCCGCGCCCTGCTGGCCCGTCTGTTGTTGGAGGAGCCGCCCCTGTTGCTCCTGGACGAGCCCACCAACCACCTGGACGTGGCCGCGGTGGAGTGGCTGGAACAACAGCTCCTGGCCTGGAAAGGGGCCCTGGTGGTGGTCTCCCACGATCGGTACTTCCTGGACACGGTGGTCACCCGGGTCTGGGAGCTGGCCCATCGACGGCTGGATGTGTATCGTGGGAACTACAGCCACTACCGTCGGCAGCGGGAGGAGCGGCTGGCCCGGTGGCGAGCCGAGTACGCGCGACAACAGCACTTCATCCGGGAGACCCAGGCGTTCATCCGTCGGTACCGCGCGGGCCAGCGCAGCAGAGAGGCCCGAGGTCGGGAGACCCGGCTGCAGCGCTTCCTGGAGACCGAAGCCCTGCCCCCACCCCCTCAGGAGCAGCGCATGCGCCTGCTCCTGCAGGCCACCACCCGGAGCGGCGAACGGGTGCTCTACACCCGCAGGCTGGCGGTCGGTTACCGGCTGGCGGAGGACAACGGCGCCTCCGGGGCGATGCGGGTGTTGGAGGTGCCGGACCTGGAGCTCCGTCGGGGCCAGGTGGTCGCGCTCCTGGGGCCCAACGGCGCGGGCAAGACCACCCTGGTGCGCACGCTGTTGGGGGAGCTGGACCCTCTGCAGGGCCAGGTACATCTCGGGGTGGGCGTGGTAGTGGGCTACCTGCCCCAACAGCACCACCGTCTGCTGGATCCGGACCGGACGGTCTTGGACAGCGTGCTGGACGTGCGTCCCATGCCGGTCGGACAGGCTCGAAGCTACCTGGCCCAGTTCCTCTTCCGGGGCGAGGAGGTCTTCCAGCCGGTGGGCAGCCTCTCGGGAGGACAGCGGAGCCGTCTGGCCCTGGCCTGCCTGGCCCTCCAGGGCGCGAACTTCCTGGTCCTGGACGAACCCACCAATCACCTGGATCTGGACAGCCAGGAGATCCTGGAGGAGGCCCTGCGGGGGTTCGACGGCACGGTCCTCCTGGTGACCCACGACAGGGCTCTGGTGGACGCCCTGGCCACAGAGCTCTGGTGGGTGACGCCTGGAAACGGCGGCGCCCCAGGTCGGCTGGAGGTCTTCCGGGGTACCTGGCGTCAATGGCGCCAGGAACGGGCCCAGGAGGGAGGGGATTCCCCTGTTGGCCCCACCGCGGAGAACCGCTCTACGGCCCCGGATCGCTCCACGGCTCACCTGTCCTGGGCGGCCCTCCGGGCCGAGCGGCGCCGCCGCCAGGCCGAACGCAAGCGGCAGCAGACCCTCCAGGCGCTGGAGGATCGGATCCACGAACTGGAACAGCGGTTGGAACGGCTGGACATGGCCCTGGCCGAGGCGGGGCAGGCCCAGGACCTGGCCCGGCTCCAGGCCTTGGAGGCCGAACGACGGGCCCTGGAACGTCGGCTGGAACAGGAGATGGAACACTGGACCGCCCTGGCCGAGGCCGTGGAAACGACCTGATGGCACACCGAGCCCACAGCATCCAGGAGACGGCGACATCCATGAGCAGGCGTTCTCTCGTGATTGGACTGACGGGCAACATCGCCACCGGGAAGAGCACGGTTCTGAAGTACCTGGCCGAGAAAGGGGCGGCCGTGGTGGACGCGGACAAGCTGGCCCATCGGACCATGGAGCCCGGGGAACCGGCCTACTCGGAGATCGTCCAGACCTTTGGCCCCGGGATCGTGAATCCCGACGGCACCATCGATCGGGGAAAGCTGGGCGACATCGTCTTCTCCGACTCGGCCAAGCTGGGCGTGTTGGAGAAGATCGTCCATCCCAGGGTGTTCGAGCTGGGCCAGCAGGAGATCGAGCGGGCGGACTCGCCGGTGGTCATCCTGGAGGCGGTCAAGCTGTTGGAGGCCGGCATGATGGTCACCCTCTGCGACGAGATCTGGGTGGTCACCGCTTCGCCCGAGGTCCAGTTTCAGCGGCTGGTGGAACTCCGGGGCCTGGACCCGGAACGGGCCCGTCGCATCCTCGCGATCCAGCCTCCCCAGGCCGCCAAGGTGAACCAGGCGGACCGGGTGATCGTCAACAATGGCAGCCTGGAGGAGCTGTACGCCCAGCTCGACACCATCTGGGCCGATCTGGCCCGGAAGTACCCGGCACGGATGGCCGCACTGGTGGGCCGCGCGGACGGCCAGGAGGCCGGCGTGGGCTCGGCGGACCGGAGGGCAGAGTGACCGAGAGAGGAGCCATGGAGGGACTCCGACGCTTCTGGAACGAGCACCCGACCCTGAGCAATTGGGTCGTGTTGGCCGTGGGCTTCGTCGTCATCCTGGTGTGGAGCGCCCGGGACGTGGGCTTCCTGCCCTCCCAGTGGGCAGCCCTCGTCCTGGCCACCGTGGCCCTGGCCGGCCTCTGCGCCTGGATCCTGAGCTGGGAGTAGGGCGGCCCAAGGAGGCCGGAGAGACACGGAGGAAGCCCGGTGGCAGTGGCCGTCGGCCATGGAGCCGTCCGCCCAGGGGCCGGACCGCAACTCGACCGAGCAGGTGACCCATGAGCAAACGAGACTACTACGAGGTCCTGGGGGTGGACCGCAGCGCGGATCCCCAGACCATCAAGAAGGCCTTCCGGCGTCTGGCCCAGCAATACCACCCGGACGTGAACCGCTCGCCGGACGCGGAGGCCAAGTTCAAGGAGATCAACGAGGCCTACCAGGTGCTCAGCGATCCGGAGAAACGGGCTCTCTACGACCGGCTGGGCCACGCGGCCTTTGGCCCGGGGGGACGGGGTGCACCGGACTTCGGGGATCTCGGCGGGTTCGGCGATCTGGGCAGTCTCTTCGAGGAGTTCTTCGCGGGGTTCACGGGCATGGGCGGCCGCACGCGCCGCGGCGGGGCCCGCCGCGGCGCGGACCTGCGGGTGGATGTGACCCTCTCCTTCGAGGAGGCGGCCTTTGGCACCGAGCGGGAGATCACCGTGCCCCGGCTGGAGCCCTGCGAACATTGTCGGGGCAGCGGTGCCGAACCCGGCACCTCGCCCCAGCGTTGCAACACCTGTGGCGGCCGGGGAGAGGTCCAGCACCGTCGCCAGAGCCCGCTCTTCGGCATGATCATCACCGCGGAGACCTGCCCCACCTGCAACGGCACCGGCGAGGTGATCCCCACCCCGTGTAGCCAGTGCCATGGCCGCAAACGGGTCCAGGTGCAACGCACCATCAAGGTGAACATCCCCGCCGGTGTGGACGACGGCACCCGTATCCGGCTCACCGGAGAGGGAGAGGCAGGGCTCCAGGGAGGGCCTCCGGGAAACCTGTACGTGGTGATCCACGTGGAGCCCCATCCCGTCTTCGTGCGGGAGGAGTTCGACATCCACATGGAACTGCCCATCAACGTGGCCCAGGCCGCACTGGGGGCCCGGATCCCCATCCCCACCCTGGACGGCCACGAGGAGACCCTGGAGATCCCGCCGGGAACCCAATCGGGGACCACCTTCCGCAAGCGGGGGCTGGGCATCCCCCGGCTCCAGCGCAGCGGTCGAGGGGACATGTTGGTGACGGTGCGGGTGGAGATCCCCACCAAGCTGACGCCGGAACAGCGGGAGCTCTTCCGGCGCCTGGCAGAGAGCTTCGAGGACCGCACGGTGAGCAACAACCGAAGGGGATTCCTGGACCGCCTTCTGCACCCAGACTCGTGAAGATCATGGACTGGCCTGTCCAGATGGACCACCTGTCCCCAGCCATGGCCCAGGAGATGGAGGGGGTCCGCCGCCGTCTGGTGGGTGCCACCGACGCCCTGCATCCCACGGTCACCGAGTTTGTGCGCACCCAGGAGGGCACCGAACCCTCTCTCCTGGCCCTGGTCATTCTGGCCGCGGCGTTCCCCCCCGAGGACTCGGCGTCGGCGGGAGGACGGCGGGTGGCCCTGGCCGCGGCCCTGGAGCTCCTGTACCGAGGGCTGGACATCCACAAGCTGCTGGTGGTCCCTCTCCAGGAGGATCGGACCCCGGACCGTTCCCTGGTGGGCGGCACGGTCCTGGCCGGGGATCTCTGTTTCAGCCGGGCCGCGGCCCTGGCCGCGGAGAGCGAGAGCCCCGAGGTGGTGGCGATCTTCGCCCGGCTTCTCCAGAGGCTCAGCGAGGCCCATCTGCGCCGTCTCTTCGGCCACTCCGCGGACGGCTTCGACGAGGCCCAGGTCCTGTTGCACCATGGCATCCTGGCCGGGGCTGTCCTGGCCGGCCTGGACGGCCCCGGCCGTACCGAGCTGGCCCGGCAGGTGTCCAGATGGCTGACCGCGGCCGGCCCGGCCCGGGTGCAGTGGACCCTTCTGCCCCCCTACCAGCGGGCACGGTGGAGGGCCGTGTTCAGAGGCTTGCCGTATCTCTCCGAGGTCGCGTAGCCCCTCCCGGAACGTGGCGGGGCCGATAGGGCCGACCGGCCAGACAGCAGTCCGGCGGACATTGGTCCGGGTTGACGCCCAGGTTCCCCAGGGCCCGTCGCACCGGGTTCTCGCCCCGCTCCGCCGCGATCCGCTCCTGGATCAGCTCCCGGATCATGGCCACAAAGCGGGGATGGGTACCCACCGTCTCGGCTCGGACCACCTGCATCCCCAGCTCCCGGCCCTTGTCCATGGCCTCTGTATCCAGATCGTAGAGGATCTCCATGTGGTCCGAGAGGAAGCCGATGGGCACGATGACCAGCTCCTGCACGCCGCGAGCGGCCAGGGCCTCCATGTGGTCCAGGATGTCGGGCTCCAGCCAGGGCTGTTGGGGCGGACCACTCCGGCTCTGGTAGACCAGCTCCCAGGAATTGGGGAGCTCCAGGTGGGCCAGGACCAGCCGGATGGTCTCCTGGAGCTGTTCCACATAGGCCGAGTGGCGGGCCATCTCCATCGGCAGGCTGTGGGCGGTGAAGGCCAAGACGACCCGGTCCCGCTGTTCCGGGGGAAACCGATCCAGGGCCTGGGCCAGTCGGTCCGCGTTGGCCTGGATGAAGAGGGGGTGGTTGAAGAAGAAGCGCAGCCGATCCAGTTGGGGGGCCTGGGCTCCTACCTGGGCCTGGGCGGCCAGGAGGTTCTCCCGGTACTGGCGACACCCCGAGTAGCTGCTGTACGCGCTGGTGAGGAAGGCCAGGGCCCGGCGCACCCCGTCGGCAGCCATCCGGCGCAGGGTGTCCGGCAACAGAGGGTGCCAGTTGCGGTTGCCGAAGTAGATGGGCAGCTCCAGGCCATGGGCCCGGAGCTCCTGTTCCAGGGCCCCGATGAGGGCTCGGTTCTGGGCGTTCAGGGGGCTCACGCCGCCGAAGTGGAAGTAGTGCTCGGCCACCTCCTCCAGCCGAGCCCGAGGAACGTTCCGTCCCCGGAGCACGTTCTCCAGAAAGGGGATCACGTCGTCAGGCCCCTCAGGCCCTCCGAAGGAGACGACCAACAGGGCGTCGTAGGGTGCAGTGGAGGCGGGCATCGGAACTCCTATCTCGTGGTGGCCCTGGTCCTGGATCGCCAGGGATGGTCCTAACGCTTATGAGGTGGCCTTCGACTCGGCTCGAAGCCACTCCTACCCTGTGGTTTTCTATGGTTTTCTACAGTTATTGTAGCAGATCTGCCCGAGGGGTCGGAAAACCCACCTGGTCGGTGGATACAGGACCACACGCCCCTGGGGCGGTGACCTCGGCGTGGATCGTGGACGCGCCCCCCATGTTCGGACACGACCGGAGACGCCATGCTTGACCTGGACGACCTGAGCCAGATCGCCCTGGCCGACCGAGAGAAGCGGCTGCGACGGGCGGCCCACTGGCCTGTCCGCTGGGCCCAGGCCCGGGAACAGGGGCATCGCCTGGCAGACCAGATTCCGCCCCCGCGTCCCCTGGCGGTGCGGGTCCCCCGAGAGCTGTTCGGTGTGGCCAAGGCCGTCCAGCGGGTGGTGGCTCGGGAATGGGCGCTCCCGCTGGAGGTCTACGGGGGCCATGTCGGTGG
The DNA here is from genome assembly GCA_026989655.1 of Caldilineaceae bacterium. Classification (GTDB taxonomy): domain Bacteria; phylum Chloroflexota; class Anaerolineae; order Caldilineales; family Caldilineaceae; genus JALSIX01. Next base: position 599 of record JALSIX010000084.1, on the reverse strand, counting down.
CCGCCCTCCTCTGCTCGGCATGGCCGACACACCGCCCATGGTCGAGGCCTCTGCCGTGCCCGATCTGGCCGCACACCTGCACGGCACCGAGCACCCCGCGGACGTCTTCCTCCTCTTGGTGTGCTTGTTGGAGGGCTGGCAGGGTCGGGAGCTGGCCCCAGAGCTGGCCCGCGCCGAGGCGGAACTGGTGGATCGGCTGGAGACACTGGCTCCGGACCGGGAGACCGCCGACAATCCGGCCAAGGCCCTGGCCCGGCAGTTGAACGAGCGCCTGCCGGTGTTCTGGGCCCTGGAACCCCTCGCGCCCGTGGCCTACGACTGGTGGCTCCGCTATCTTCACTACGCGGAGCTGAAGGCCCAGTGGGCCACAGACGAACAGGTCCGCTACGCCGAGGTGATGGCCCGCTTTCCCCGTTACTGGCCCCACACCGCGGTCTACGTGCGGCTGGCCCAAGCCCAGGAGAGCCCACCCGGATGGCTGGAGGGGCTGGAGACCGTCTTTCGACGGCGACGCATCCCCGCGCGTACCGTTGCCGCACCGGCCGGGCTGTCCGAGGCCCAGGCCATGCTCTACCTCCTGGAGCTGGGGGAGTGGGTGG
>JALSIX010000083.1 GCA_026989655.1 Caldilineaceae bacterium | reverse complement strand
CCCACTCCCCAAGGCCACCCCATCCACACCGTTGCCCACTCCACCCAAACGGGCCAGAACCGGATTCATGGACCCGTCCGCAAACCGAACCGCATAGTTGGTGTTGCTGATGAACTGGGTGTCCGTGATGTGGGCCACCCCGCCGGCCCACGCGTAGATCCCGTCCTTGCCGCTGTAGCGGAAGGTGCTGTTGGTGATGTTGACCTGGGCGTCCTCCAGATAGAGGTTGGCGTAGGAGCGGCCGCCGTACTCCACCGTCACCCAGCCCAGCTCGCTGCCCACGTTCGGCACCGCCGACGTGCCACGAATGCGGATGTTGGTCCACCAGCCCGGCTGCTCCGACGTCCCCGTGAAGGTGATGGGCCGGGAGGCCGTACCCACCGCAGTGAGGGTGCCCTCCACCGTCAACCCCTTGGCCTCCTCAAAACGCACCTCCACCCCAGGCTCCACCGTCAGGGTGACCCCAGCCAAGACCTGGACGTTGGCCGTTACCCGATAGGGGCTGTTGGCCTGCGTCCACGTCTGGTTCGCGGTGATGTCTGTGTCTACAACGGTCTCTGTGGGCTGCTGGGGGGCGTTCGGGGTCTGGGGCGATGAGATTGCGTGGAGGGTGCGGCCGATGGCGCCAAACAGGAGAGGCATCAGGACCGCCAAGAGGAGGATAGCCCTGGTTCCCGCGAGCAGGAGCTTCCCTCTAGTCGGCCCTCTCTCTCCATCCAGCTCTCCGGGCCATAATTCTTCTTCGTCCGAGGAGGAAGACCTGGAGCGTCCTGAACCGGCCGAGGCCCTAGGTGTGCGTCTGCATCCACGCCATCGGGTATACATGCTTGCACCTCCTGGGTATAATGATTAAGGATGGATCGACCCGCGACGCGGCGCGAGCCCGATCCGGGGGAAGACGGGCTGTGAGCCAGGATATGTGCCTCGGCCCGGCTACAGGGCTCCCCGTCGCCCCGCTATTCTACCACACTTTTTTGCCCGTCGGGCTCCCAAAGCTCGCGAACCCAGAGAAGCTACGGGTCCAGCACGGCCATCTCTGGCCCTTGGGAACACTGCCACACCCGAGTATCGGTTCCGGACACCGACATGATCGAGGGAGACATCCATACAAGATGCCTGAGCCCCCTGTCCTGCCCGACTGCGTTCGACCTGCGACAGCGGATGAGGTCCGAGATGCTGTCCAGACCCACTCCCGCCTCCACGTCCGAGGCGGGGGGAGCAAGCCGGCCCTCTCCACCCCACCCTCGGGTGGGGTCCTCCTGGATCTCTCCGGCCTGGCCGGGGTCCTGGAGTACGAGCCCGAGGAGTTCACCTTCACCGCGCGGGCCGGGACGCCCGTGGCCCAGGTCCAGGCCATGCTGGCAGAGCAGGGCCAGTACCTCCCCTTCGACCCGCCCCTGGCCCAGGCCGGGGCCACCTTGGGCGGCGTGGTGGCCGCGGGGACCAACGGTCCGGGCCGTTTCCGCTACGGTGGCGTGCGGGATTTCCTCATCGGCGTCCGCTTCGTGGACGGCCGGGGCAAGCTGGTGCGGGGCGGGGGCAAGGTGGTGAAGAACGCGGCCGGTTTCGACTTCCCCAAGCTCTTCGTGGGCAGCCTGGGCCGCCTGGGCATCCTCGCGGAGGTGACCTTCAAGGTCTTCCCCGAGCCCCCCGCCTACGGCTCCCTGGTGGTGGAGCTGCCCAGCCTGGAAGCGGCGCTGGATCTCCTCTTCCGCCTGGGCCGCAGCCCCTTCGACCTCCACGCCCTGGACTTCCACCCGGAGGACGCCGACCCCTCCCGTTGGCGGCTCTGGGCGCGTCTGGGCGGCCTGGCCTCCACCCTGGAACCCCGGCTGGCCAGGCTCCAGGACTTCGTCGGCGGAGGGCAGCCGGTGACGGGTGACCGGGAGGCCGCTCACTGGCAGGGGATGCTGGACTTCGCCTGGCAGCCGGAGGGCACGGCCCTGGTCAAGGCGCCGGTGACGCCCCAGGGCATCCCCGCCCTGGACGGGGCCCTGGCCCAGGCCGGCGCGGCCCGGCGCTACAGCGTGGGGGGCAACCTGGCCTGGATCGCCTGGCCCGGGGAACTGGCCCTGCTGGACGAGCTGCTGCGGGCCTACGGACTCAACGGCCTGGTGCTCCGGGGCGGGACAGGAGTGCCCGGCCCTTGGCTGGGGGAGCTGCCCGGCGGCCTCTTCGCCCAGCGGATAAAGAGGGCGCTGGACCCGGAGGGCAAGTTCGGGCCGGTGTGAAAAAAGAGGCTCGTAGTACGCACTTCAGTGCGTACAAGGAGCACAGGGCGCACAACAAGAGGCTCGTAGTACGCACTTCAGTGCGTACAAGGGCACAGGGCGCACAACAAGAGGCTCGTAGTACGCACTTCAGTGCGTACAAGGAGCACAGGGCGCACAACAAGAGGCTCGTAGTACGCACTTCAGTGCGTACAAGGGCACAGGGCGCACAACAAGAGGCTCGTAGTACGCACTGAAGTGCGTACAAG
>JALSIX010000082.1 GCA_026989655.1 Caldilineaceae bacterium | reverse complement strand
TCCAGCCCACGGTGCGGCCCAGGGCGAAGAGGGCCAGGGGCGCGCCCGGCGGCAGCTCCAGGGCCCGGGCCAGGGTCACCAGGCCGAAGTCCAGAATGGGATACTCCCCCATGCGCTCGTAGTAGTCGCTTCAGCGACTCGGGAACGACGGAAGTCGTTACGACGAACCTATGCGCTCGTAGCAGTCGCTTCAGCGACTTAAGAACGACTGAAGTCGTTACGACGAACCTACGCGCTCGTAGCAGTCGCTTCAGCAACTCGGGAACGACTGAAGTCGTTACGACGAACCTACGCGCTCGTAGCAGTCGCTTCAGCGACTTGAGAACGACTGAAGTCGTTACTACGAACCTACGCGCTCGTAGCAGTCGCTTCAGCGACTCGGGAACGACTGAAGTCGTTCCTACAAACCTACGCGCTCGTAGCAGTCGCTTCAGCGACTCGGGAACGACTGAAGCCGTTACGACGAATCTATGCGCTCGTAGCAGTCGCCTCAGCGACTCGAGAACGACTGAAGTCGTTACGACGAACCTACGCACTCGTAGCAGTCGCTTCAGCGACTCGGGAACGACTGAAGCCGTTACGACGAACCTATGCGCTCGTAGTCGTCGCTTCAGCGACTCGAGAACGACTGAAGTCGTTACGACGAACCTACGCGCTCGTAGTCGTCGCTTCAGCGACTCGAGAACGACTGAAGTCGTTACGACGAACCTACGCGCTCGTAGCAGTCGCTTCAGCAACTCGGGAACGACTGAAGCCGTTACGACGAACCTATGCGCTCGTAGTCGTCGCTTCAGCGACTCGGGAATGACTGAAGTCGTTACGACGAACCTACGCGCTCGTAGTCGTCGCTTCAGCGACTCGAGAACGACTGAAGTCGTTGCTACAAGCCTACGCGCTCGTAGTCGTCGCTTCAGCGACTTGAGAACAACTGAAGTCGTTACGACGAACCTATCTGTGGGTAGGCTACCACACATTGATTTTTCAATCAATATTGACAACATATATTGGTTCATTCATAATGGTAGGGTGTGATCGACGTTGTGGTGGATTCCCTGAGCAGGGATGCGCGGATCGATGGATTGGATTCGGGGAGCAAGCTCCAGGCAGGTTCACGGCCTCCGTCCACCGTCTTTCGTCCCGCTCTCACCCACCATTCGTTCTCACCCACCATTTTGGAAGGAGCACACCCTTGACCCCAACGACCCTCACCCCTGGATTGGAAGGCGTGGTGGCCGCGGAGACTCGGCTGAGCCGGGTGGACGGCCAGGCCGGTGAGCTGATCATCGCCGGCTTCCCGGTAGAGGAGCTGGCCGCCCACGCCAGCTTCGAGGAGACGGTCTTCCTGCTCTGGAACGACCGGCTGCCCAGCCCCCAGGAGCTGACCCACTTTCGCCAGGCCCTGGCCCAACGGCGAGCCCTGCCCTCAGCCGTCCTGGACCTCCTGGAAGCAGCCGCCCAGGCCCAGCTCCCAGCCATGGATGCCCTGCGCATGGCCGCGGGCGCCCTCTCCCTGGACCTGCCCGAGGGCAATCCCCAGGAGCAGGCCCTGGCCGCGGTGGCCCGCTTCCCCACCATCGTGGCCAGCTACGCCCGCCTGCGCCAGGGCCTCTCGCCGGTGCCGCCGGATCCGGCCCTGGGCCATGCAGCCAACTACCTGGCCATGCTGGGAGGAGAGCCACCCCACCCGGCCCAGGTCCGGGGCCTGGAGACCTACCTGAACACGGTGGTGGATCACGGCCTGAACGCCTCCACCTTCACCGCCCGGGTCATCGTCTCCACCGGCTCGGACATCCTCTCCGCGGTGACCGGCGCCATCGGCGCGCTGAAGGGCCCTCTTCACGGCGGCGCGCCCGGCCCGGCCCTGGACATGGTCTTCCAGATCGGCCGGGCGGAGCGGGCCGAGCCCTTCCTGCGAGCCAAGCTGGAAGCGGGGGAGCGGCTCATGGGCTTCGGCCACCGGGTCTACAAGGTGCGGGATCCCCGGGCGGAGGTGTTGGCCGAGGCCGCGGCCCGCATGTTCCAGGAGAGTGGGGACATGGCCCTCTATCGCCTGGCCCGGCATGTGGAGCAGACGGCAGTGCGCCTCCTGGCCGAGTACAAGCCCGGCCGCAACCTGCAGACCAACGTGGAGTTCTACACGGCCCTCCTGCTCCACGGACTGGGCCTGGAGCCGGACCTCTTCACCCCCACCTTCGCGGTGGGCCGGGTGGCGGGTTGGACGGCCCACTGCCTGGAGCAACAGCGCCAGAACCGGATCATCCGGCCTCGGGCCGTCTACGTGGGGGCCGTGGGCCGGCGGTGGGCGGACAGGGCACCCGGGTGAACGACGGATCCGTGGCGGAGGGCCGATCCACGGACGGATGCAAGCTCTCCGCGGCTTTCGGCATCCGTCCGTCCACCCTCTCCCATCCTTGACAGGGTGGATACGGTCCCCGATAATCCCCTTCGGAGCCGAGGATCCTCATCGAGGGCCTCTTCGCGCCCGGATTCAGGATCGAGCCCGGAGGCGATAGCCGTGGACCCAGGTTGCCTGATCTTTCGTCCGCCCAGCCCGGAGCATCTCCCGGCCCTGAAGGTCCTGTTGGCCCAGGTAGGCCTGCCCACAGAGGGCCTGGCCGAGCGGCCCACCACGGGGATCCTGGCCTGGGACGGGGAGAGCCTGGTGGGCAGTGCGTTGCTGGAGCGCTACGGCGACACGGGGCTGCTGCGCTCCGTGGCCGTGGCCCCCGCATGGCAGGGGAAAGGAGTGGGCAGGCACCTGGTCGGGACCGTGCTCCGGGAGGTTCGGGCTGCCCAGACCTGCCGAAGGATCTACCTGCTCACCGAGACGGCCGTCCCCTTCTTCGCCCGGCTGGGCTTTCGCCGGATAGGCCGAGACCAGGTCGAGCCCCGGATCCGGCGTTCGGCGGAGTTCGCCCACGTCTGCCCGACCTCGGCCCAGGCCATGGTGTGGGAGCCGCAGGAGCCCGGATAGCGACGGTCCAGGCGTCCGGACATGGAGGCGGCTCTTCCGAACTGGGTGTGCTACAATGGCCGGGATGTCTCCAGTCCCACAGCGACGGCCGGAGGATCCATGTCCGCATTCGTGGAGCGCAGTGCCGTGGATCGCAGTGCATTCGAGGGAGAGTATCGGCTCCTGGACTCGGGCGAGGAGCAGAAGCTGGAGCAGGTCGGGCCCTACCGCCTGATCCGTCCTGCGTCCGGTGCGGTGTGGCACCGTCGTCTGGATCCAAAGGAGTGGAGCCAGGTGGACGCCATCTACCGTCGCCGCGGCCAGGGCGGCGGGAGCTGGGAGTGGAAACGGGAGATCCCCCGCAAATTTCCCATCCTCTTCTCCCGTCTCCAGTTCCTGGTGAAGCTCACCGATTTTGGACATCTGGGCCTCTTCCCGGAACAGGCCGCCAACTGGGCCTGGATGCGGGAGCGGATCCGGGATCGGCTCCAGCGGACCCGCTGGCGAAACCTCTTCGTCCTCAACCTCTTCGCCTATACCGGAGGCAGCACCCTGGCCTGCAGCCAGGCCGGCGCACACCTGGTCCACGTGGACGCGGCCAAGGGAGTGGTGGACTGGGCTCGGGACAACGCGGAGCTGAGCCACCTGGACGAACGGCCCATCCGCTGGCTGGTGGACGATGTGCGCAAGTTCGTCCAGCGGGAGATCCGCCGGGGCAACCGCTACCAGGGCATCATCCTGGATCCGCCCAGCTTCGGCCGAGGGCCCAAGGGACAGGTCTTCAAGATCGAGAGGCACCTGCTCCCCCTGTTGGAGGCCTGTCGGGATCTCCTGGCCGAGGACGCGCTCTTTGTCCTGCTGAGCTGCCACACCCCGGGCTTCACCCCTACCACCCTCTACAACGAGCTGAGCGAGGTGGTGGAGGGCCGGGGCGGCCACCTGGAGTGCGGCGAGATGCTTGTCCCCGAGGAGAGCGGCCGCTGGCTGCCCAGCGGCGCGTACGCCCGCTGGTGGGCCGACGCGTAGCGGCCCCATGGTGGCGCAGATCACCAGTCCCCAGAACCCCCGGGTAAAGCGGGTGGCCCGGCTCGGCGCCAGCCGACGCCTGCGGGAACGGGAGCGCCTCACCGTGGTGGAGGGCCGTCGAGAGGTCCGCCGCTGCCTGGACGCGGGCCTGGTTCCCAGGGAGGCCTACATCTGTCCGGAACAGCTGTCCCCCGAGGACCGGGATCTGTTGGACCGGCTCCGGGTGTTGGCCCGGGAACGCGGCACCTGGCTGGCCCAGGTGAGCCCTGAGGCTTTCGCGCGCATGGCCTATCGGGAGGAAAGCAGCGGACTGGTGCTGGTGGTCCCCTACTGGGTTCGCCCTCTGGCCGAGATCCCTCTCCGGGAGCCGGCCTTCCTGGCCGTGGTAGAGAGCCCGGAGAAGCCCGGCAACCTGGGCGCCATCCTGCGCAGCGCGGACGGCGCGGGTGTGGACGGCCTCATCCTGTGCGGCTCGGGCACGGATGTCCACAACCCCAACGTGGTCCGGGCCAGCCTGGGCACCTGCTTCGCGGTGGCCACGGCCCAGACCTCTACCGCGGAGGCCATCCACTGGCTCCAGGCCCGGGGCATCCAGATCGTGGCCGCCACGCCCCAAGGGGCGATCCGCTACACCCAGGCGGACTATCGGGGCCCTGTGGCCGTGATCACCGGCAGCGAGGCCCACGGCCTCAGCCCGGCCTGGCTCCAGGCCGCGGACGTACGGGCCTACATCCCCATGCACGGTGTGGCGGACAGCCTGAACCTGGCCATCTCCACGGCCCTGCTCCTCTACGAAGCGGTCCGCCAGCGGGAGGGCTGAGAGGATGTCTGCCCCCTTTGGATTCCAGACGGTGGCACGTCTCCCTGCCCTCGGGCGCCCGCCCTGTCCCGTTTGAAAGGGCGCGGACACTCCCGGAGGGCTCTACCGGACCCGTAGGACCCCGTTCCGCGTGGCTTCTGTCCCGCCCTCCGCTATCCCCCCGGGATCCTCCGCACTTTTTGACGCGCCACCGGGCCTGTGCTACACTGCCCATAGGGTTGTCAGGCGATCTATCTCCCCGAGACACAGGCATGGATTTCAAACGACTGCGGACAGGTTTCGTCTACTTCCTCCTGATCGTTGCCCTGGGGGCATTCCTCTTCACGGCCCTGGACAGCCAGACACCCCGCGTGAGCCGGACCACTCCCATCGCCCAGGTAGCCGCGGAGCTGAAGAGCGGCCAGATCAAGTCCATCCAGATCCAGGGGGACAAGATCTACATCACCAAACATTCCGGCGTCCAGGAGGCCTCTCGCAAGGAGTCTGGGGTCGGCCTGGTGGAGACCATGCGGAACCTGGGAGTCACCCTGGAGCAGCTTCGACAGGTGGAGATCCAGGTGCTCCCACCCAGCACCTGGGAGACCTACAGCTCCTATCTGATCACCCTGATCCCCATCCTCTTCATCGTGGGGTTCTTCGTCTTCATCCTACGCCAGGCCCAGGGTGCAGGGAACCAGGCCTTCTCCTTCGGCAAGAGCCGGGCCCGGATGTTCAGCAGCGACAAGCCCACCGTCACCTTCAGCGACGTGGCCGGCGCGGAGGAGGCCAAACAGGAGCTGGCCGAGGTGGTGGAGTTCCTCAAGGAGCCCCAGAAGTTCGCATCCCTGGGGGCCCGGATCCCCAAGGGGGTGCTCATGGTGGGCCCCCCGGGCACGGGCAAGACCCTGATGGCCAAGGCCGTGGCCGGCGAGGCAGGGGTCCCCTTCTTCAGCATCTCCGGCTCCGAGTTCGTGGAGATGTTCGTGGGCGTGGGCGCCAGCCGGGTCCGGGACCTCTTCGAGCAGGCCAAGAAGCACTCTCCCTGCATCGTCTTCATCGATGAGATCGACGCGGTGGGCCGCCATCGGGGCGCGGGGCTGGGGGGCTCCCACGACGAGCGGGAGCAGACCCTGAACCAGATCCTGGTGGAGATGGACGGCTTCGACACCGACACCAACGTCATCGTCATCGCAGCCACCAACCGCCCCGACATCCTGGACCCGGCCCTGCTCCGGCCCGGCCGCTTCGACCGGCGGGTCACCATGGACGCCCCGGACGTGAAGGGGCGCCACCAGATCCTGGAGGTCCACGTCCGGGGCAAGCCCCTGGCCCCAGACGTGGACCTGGAGCTCATCGCCCGGCAGACGCCGGGCTTCGTGGGCGCGGACCTGGAGAACCTGGTCAACGAGGCGGCCATCCTGGCCGCGCGGCGCAACCGCCGCTCCATCTCCATGGCCGAGTTCCAGGAGGCCATCGAGCGGGTGATCGCGGGCCCGGAGCGCCGCAGCCGCCTCATCACCCCCCGGGAGAAACGGGTGATCGCCTACCACGAGGCCGGCCACGCGGTGGTCATGCACTTCCTGCCCGACTACGACCCGGTCCACAAGATCACCATCGTGCCCCGGGGCCAGGCCGGCGGCTACACCCTCTCTTTGCCCGACGAGGAGTCGGACCTGCGCACCCGCAACCGCTTCAAGGCCGATCTGGCCGCCTACCTGGGGGGACGGGTGGCCGAGGAGCTGGTCTTCGGAGATGTCACCACCGGAGCCAGCGATGACCTCCGCCGGGTCACGGAGATGGCCCGCCTGATGGTGACCCAGTGGGGCATGAGCGACCGGCTGGGCCCCATCCAGTACGGGGAGCGGGAGGAGATGGTCTTCCTGGGCCGGGGCATCGGCGAGGTCCGCACCTACAGCGACCGAACGGCCCAGGAGATCGACGAGGAAGTCCGCCAGATCGTGGAAGAGGCCCACCGGATGGCCCGTTCCATCCTGCGGGCCCACCGGGACAAACTGGAGGCCGTGGCCGAACGCCTCCTGGAGGTGGAGACCCTCCACCGGGAGGAGTTCGAGGCCCTCATGCGTGGGGAACCCATCGTGGACCCACCCAGCCCCCCCTCCCCTCGCCGGGCCGCCCCCCGCCCCGACACCCGGGAGGGAAGTCCCCGCAACGAGGAGGAAGGGCGCAGCGACACCGGGCTGGACCTGGGAGGCACCATCCCGGCCCCCGCGTAGCCCCCTGCCTGCCCACGCGCCCCGCCCAGGGAGCCAATGCCATGGGGACGCTCCTCTACAAGCTGAGCCGACATGAGTTCTCCGGCATCTCCCTGCTGCGCTGGCTCCAGATCCTCCTGGGGATCCTGGCCCTGGTCACGGGGGGAGGGTTGCTGCCCGGCGGCTGGGTCGCCGCGGGCACGTTGCTCCTCCTGGCCCTGGGGCTGGCCGGGCTCCACCACACCTGGCGACGCCAGGACTTCGTCCGCTTCGTCCCCCAGGAGGCGCCCTCCATCACCCCCCAGGCCCTGCCCCCAACCGCCAAGCTGCCCATCTTCGCCAGCGGCTTCTTCAGCGTAGAGGGGAAGTTCCAGCACTTCACCTGGCTCCAGGGATTCTGGCGGACCTTCGCCACCCGGGAGCACGCGGTCATCTGCCTGGTCCCTCCCAGCCAGTACATGTGGGTGGGCCAGTGGCCCCACCACGAGGTGGGCATGTGGTACTGCTTCTTCAAGCCCCACCACATCCAGGAGATCCACTGGGGACAGGTCCAGTACGCGGACCAGACCCTGCCGGCCATCGCGGTGGACTACCGGATCCGGATCCCGGCCCGACATCGCTTCCAACGGGATCGGGACGTGGTGGAGCGGATCGTCCTGGCCGTGCCCGAGCCGGGCTACGCAGCCCAGATCCTGGCCGACCTGCTCTACGACCTGCATCCCCCGCTGGAACAGGCTCCCCACCCCAACGGGGCCGGGCAGACCCTCCACCCCCACCACCTCTGACGGAATCCCTTGGGATGAGCGAGAACCCCCCCCGTCCTTCCTGGGATGAGTACTTCATGCGCATCGCCTTCACCGTCGCGGAGCGCAGCACCTGCAACCGGGCCCACGTGGGCGCGGTGATCGTCCGCGATCGCCGCATCCTCACCACCGGCTACAACGGCGCGCCCGCAGGGCTGCCCCACTGCGACGACGTGGGTCATCTCATCGTAGACGGCCACTGTGTCCGGGCCCTCCACGCGGAGCAGAACGCCATCATCCAGGCCGCGCTCCACGGCGTGAACATCGCGCAGAGCACCATCTACGTGACCCACCAACCCTGCCTCACCTGTGCCAAGATGATCATCAACGCCGGAATCCGGCGGGTAGTCTACGCGGGCAACTACCCGGACGAACACAGCCGGGCCTTCCTCCGGGACGCGGGCGTGTCCCTGGAGCATTTTCCCTGGCATCGACCTGGAGACACCGTCTACCATCCGGAGCGCACGTGAACGCCATGCCCCCTCCACAGTCCACCCCTTCTCCCCTGCCCCCGGAGATCTCCCCGGAGCTGGAGAGCTGGGCGAAGGCCTGGTTCCAGGACGGACAGCTCGACTTCCCGGCCGACTTCCGTTGGGGCACCGCGACCTCTGCCCACCAGGTGGAGGGGAACAACACCCTCAACCAATGGTGGGCCTTCGAACAGATCCCCGGCGCCATCTGGCACGGAGACCGCAGCGGCTGGGCCTGTGACTGGTGGCGCCATGCCGAGCCAGATCTGGATCAGATGGCCGCGCTCCACCAGAACGCCCATCGCCTGAGCGTGGAGTGGAGCCGCATCGAGCCCCAGCCTGGCCACTTCGACCACAGCGCCCTGGACCGCTACCGGGAGATCCTGGGCGGCCTGCGAGATCGAGGCATAGAACCCCTGGTCACCCTCCACCACTTCACCAACCCCCTGTGGCTGGAGCGCCGAGGCGGCTGGGAGGACGGAGGCGTGGTGGCCCTCTTCCGCCGCTTCGTGGAGACCACGGTCCAGGCCCTGGGCGACCTGTGCTCCTTCTGGTGCACCATCAACGAACCCATGGTCTACGTGGCCCAGGGGTGGTTCCTGGGCCAGTGGCCGCCCCAGAGATCCCACTTCCCCACCGCCATGCGGGTCACCCGCCACCTCCTCTTTGCCCACGCCGAGGCCTACCACGCCATCCACCGCATCCAGCCGGACGCCATGGTTGGCTACGCGAAACACGTCCGCCTCTTCCAGGGCCTGCGGCCGGGCCATCCCCTGGACCGCTACGCGGCCGGGCTCAAGCGCTGGCTCTTCGAGCACCTGTGGGTCGCCGCGACCGGCGACGGTTTGCTCCGCCCCCCACTGGCCGGGTTCGAGCGGGACCCTCGCCTGGTGGGCACCCGAGACTACTTCGGGGTGAACTACTACACCCAGGACCGCACCCGCTTCACCCCCAATCCCCTCCACCTCTTCGGTGTGGAGCAGTTCCCACCCCACGTGGAACAGAGCGAGCCAGGACGGCATGGCCGCCCCTTCGCCGCCTTCGCCCCGGAAGGCCTCTACCAGGTCTGCCAGGAACTGCAACGCCATGCCCCCGGCGTGCCCATCTATATCACCGAGAACGGCGTGCCCGACCGGGAGGACCGCCTCCGCCCCCGCTGGCTGGTGGCCCATCTCCAGCAGCTCCATCGAGCCATCCAGGACGGCTGCCACGTGCGGGGATACTACCACTGGACCCTGGTGGACAACTTCGAATGGGCCGAAGGGTGGGGGCTCCGCTTCGGTCTCTTCGCCCTGGACCCCACCACCCAGGAGCGTACCCCCCGGCCCAGCGCCTACCTCTACCGGGAGATCGCCCGACGGAACGCGGTGCCCCGGAGCCTGGAGGTTCCACCCCCTAGGCCGTGACCCGCGGGGAACACCCCTTGGGTGCCTGGCCCGACAGCCCGGGAGCTTCTCCAGGCCAATGCAGGGTCAAGGCCGAACAGGGGGCACCCCCGAGACAAGGAGGCCAGGATGGACGCACGCCTGCTCACCCCCTACTTCCTGGACCGGCCCCGAGAGGGGCTCCGGACATTGGCCACCCCGGAGTGGACCGTGCTGGACCCGGCCCTGCCGAACCGGGGCACCGTCCTGGAGCGGATGGCCGCGATCCACCGGACCATCGCGGAACAGGTCGCCCATGCTCTCCGGGAGGGACGACGCCCCTTCCACATCGCCGGCGATTGCTGCACCGCCATCGGTGTGATGGCGGGCCTCCGACGGGCCGGAGTGGAGCCCCTGCTGGTGTGGTTCGACGCCCACGGCGACTTCAACACCTGGGCGACCACCCCCAGCGGCTTCCTGGGAGGCATGCCCCTGGCCATGCTGGTGGGGCGAGGCGAGCAGACCCTGCTCCAGGCCGTGGACCTCTCCCCCTTTCCCGAGGACCGGGTGGTGCTCAGCGATGCCCGCGACCTGGACCCCGGGGAGAAGGAGGCCGTGGCCGGCTCCCAGGTCCACCATGTGCCTCGGGTGGCGGATCTCCCCCAGGTGGTCCGGGAGTGCGGGGGCCATCGCCCCCTGTACGTCCATTTCGACGTGGATGTGTTGGATCCGGCCCAGGTGCCCGCGGTGAACTACCCCGCGCCCGGTGGCCCTCAACGGGAGACCATGGCCCAGGTCTTCCAGGAGCTGGCCGGGAGACATCGGATCGCGGCGGTCTCCCTGAGCGCCTGGGATCCCGACCTGCCCGGCGCCCAGGAGAGCCAGGCCCTCTGCCTGGAGCTCGCCACCCTGCTCCTGAAAGCTCCCCATGGCTAGCGGCTATCGGATCCCCGGGGGCCGCCACCGGGTCGAGGACCGGATTCGACGAAGCCGGTTCATCACCACCGTGGACCATGCTCCGACGGTGGAGATCGCCCGAGCCTTCATCGAGGCCATTCGAGGGGAGTTCCCCGACGCGAGCCACCACTGCTGGGCCTACGTGGTGGGGCCCCCCGGCTCCACTGCCCAGGTGGGCATGAGCGATGGAGGCGAGCCCCACGGCACCGCGGGCCGCCCCATGCTCCAGGTGCTCCTGCACAGCGGGATCGGCGACATCGTCGCGGTGGTGACCCGTTATTTCGGCGGTGTCAAGCTGGGAAAAGGGGGACTGGCTCGGGCCTACCGCGGCGGGGTCCAGCACGCGCTGGCCGGGCTCCCGGTGGCGGAGAAGGTGGAGCAGGCCCTCCTGCAGCTCACGGTCGACTACACGTACGTCACCCCTCTGCAGCGGCTGTGGCCGGAGCACGGGGCCCAGGTCCTGGAGGAACACTACGGGCCCCAGGTCCGTTACCGGCTCCAGGTCCCTGTGGGCCAGGTGGATGCGCTGACCCGGGCCGTCACCGAACTCACCCATGGCCGGGCCCACCTCCGGACAGAGGCCGGGCCCCCATGAGATGTCCGACAGGCCCCAGGAGATCCCCACGCCCAGCAGTTCACGAATTCGTAGCGGAATCGGCATCCTCAGAGGCCGATTCCAGAGGGGCGATGCCGCATCGGAGGATGCTCACTCCTCCGTTTGGCTAAAATCGTGAATTGCTGACGCCCCTTTGTCCCACGGACGGCGGATGGCCCTTGCGGGGCCCCTTGGATATCATGGTCCCAAGGGGGCTCCGGCCCCGAGCAGAGCCCCGCGTGGCTGCCGTACGGGTTTGTGGCCCAACCCACCGGGTGCTATAATCGGACAGGTGTGACCCAGACCCGTGTGCGCGAAGCTACCCCGAGGTTTCGGGCTTCGTCCCGGACAGAACGGATCTTCCATGGAACGAGCTGTGCCGCCTGAACCCCTTTCCGAGCCGCCCGAACCACCGAACGAGGCCTGGACCGAGGACACCCTGGACATCGATCTCGGCGACGGGCGGGCGTCGCGTCCGGCCCCAGGCCCCAACGGGCCCATCTGGGCGGAGTCCCGGGCGAACCCGGCCATCGCCGCCCCCCTGCCCCCCACGGACGTGCCCACGGATCAGCCCCACTGGTTCGTGCTCCTCCTGCGGGAGCTGGTGGAGACCTTCGCTCTGGCCCTGGTGCTCTTCCTGGTCATCCGCATCGGCATCCAGAGCTATCGGATCGAGGGCCAGTCCATGGAGCCCAACTTCCACAACGGAGAGTACCTGCTGGTCAACAAGCTGGCCTACCGCCTGGGCGAGTACGAACGGGGGGACGTGATCGTCTTTCGCTACCCCAACGATCCCTCCAAGGACTACATCAAGCGGATCATCGGCCTGCCCGGGGACACCGTGGAGATCCGGGACCAGCAGGTCTACATCAACGGGGTCCCCCTCCAGGAACCCTATCCCACCCGCCCCATCCCCCCGCGCAACGAGCCTCCCATCACCGTGAGACCCGGCACCCTGTACGTCCTGGGAGACAACCGTCCGGCCTCGTCGGACAGCCGAAGCTGGGGGCTGTTGGACCAGAAATTCGTCATCGGCAAGGCCTGGATCGCCATCTGGCCCATCCAGGCCTGGGAGATCATCGACCATCCCCCCCTGGTTGTCCAACCCCAGACGGCCCAGGGGCCATAGCAGGTTGGCCAGGAGAGGAGCCCACCCATGCGCGATCCCAGGGTCCCATCTACGTCCTGGACAGTAGAGGCCGTGGCCCGTACCATCGACCACACGGCCCTGAAGCCGGAGACCCCCCGCCGCCGGATCGAGGCCCTCTGCGCGGAGGCCCGAGAGCACGGCTTCGCCGCGGTGTGCGTCAACCCCACCTGGGTCGGGTTGGCCGCCCATCTGCTGCACGGATCCCCGGTGAAGGCCTGCACCGTCGTCGGCTTCCCCCTGGGCGCCACCCTCACCGCGGTCAAGGCCCTGGAAGCCCGGGAAGCCATCCTGGCCGGCGCGCAGGAGCTGGACATGGTCCTCAACATCGGTCGGCTGAAGGACGGGGAGGACGAGTTCGTGGTGGACGACATCGGGGCCGTGGTGGCCGTGGCCCGGACCACCGCCCAGGAACTGGAGCGGGATCCAGTCCTGGTGAAGGTGATCATCGAGACCGCCCTGTTGACCGACGAGGAGAAACGTCGGGCCTGCCGGGCCGCACAGCAGGCCGGCGCGGACTTTGTCAAGACCTCCACGGGGTTCGCCGGCGGCGGTGCCACCGTGGAGGACGTGCGGCTGATGCGGGAGACCGTAGGACCGGAGATGGGGGTCAAGGCCGCGGGCGGCATCCGCACCGCCGCGGACGCTCTGGCCATGCTGGAGGCCGGGGCCGATCGCATCGGCGCGAGCGCGGGTGTCCACATCGTCCACGACCTGCAGGGACGGCTTCCCTCCACCCGGAGTGGAGACAAGGGATG
The DNA here is from genome assembly GCA_026989655.1 of Caldilineaceae bacterium. GTDB lineage: Bacteria > Chloroflexota > Anaerolineae > Caldilineales > Caldilineaceae > JALSIX01. Next base: position 4,264 of record JALSIX010000082.1, on the reverse strand, counting down.
ATGCCGGCCCGGGTTCGCGACTACCTGATCCTCATCGGCCACACCTGGATCTGCAACGAGTGTCGGATGCGCCTGCTCACCGAGCCCGAGGCCATCCTGGTGGGCCACAAGCTGAACGACCACGAGCGGGAAGCCCTCCTCGCGCTCACCGAGACCTCCTTCCGCACCATGATGGAGCTGTCCGACGCCACCGGGATCTCCATGGATGAGCTGCGCATGGCCATCGATCATCCCCGCGCCCGGCTACGCCACCTGGGCGTCCGCCGCCTGTATCGGCGCTGACCCTCCCTCCCCCTTCCCATCTCCGCCGGAGTCCCCACCATGCGCGAGCTGATCCCCGGCCTCTGGGATATGGACACCCTCCCAGGCGCACAGGCCTATATCTGGGAATGGGATCGCGGGGTTACCATTATCGATACAGGCCTGCCAGGCCACGTGGACCGCCTGCTGGACGCGGTGACCGCCCTGGGCTATCGGAGCGATCAGGTGACCCGTATCGTGATCACCCACGGAGACGCAGACCACATGGGCAATGCCCGGGCCCTGGCCCGACACACCCAGGCCCCGGTGGGCTGCCATGCGGTGGAGAAGGAGATATTGGAGCACCCAGAGCGGCGCCCCTGGCCCAGCCGGGGGCTCGGCCGGGCCCTGCGGCCCCTCTTCACCCTGGCCGCGCGCATGCCCGGCCTCCGGGCCCTTCCCGTGCACCCCCAGGAGCTCTACGTGGACGGCCAGAGGCTGCCCGAGGGATTTCGGGTGGTCCACACCCCAGGGCATACTCCGGGCCACATCGCCCTGGTCCACCCAGAGCGAAAGGTCCTCATCGCCGGGGATGCCCTGAACAACCGGGGCGGAGAACTCCACCTGCCCCCCCGGATCGCCACCCCAGACCCGGAGAACGCTCGACGCAGCGTGGAGCGCCTGATGCGCCGATACGGCAAGGAGATCCAGGTGGCCGTCTTCGGCCACGGCCCCCCCATCCTGGAGGACGCAGGCCCGCGGATCGCGGCCTTTCTGGACCGGCTGGGACCGGGATAGAGGGCCGAAGATGCCCAGGGGGCCCCTTTCTCGCTTCCCGACCTCGAAGAGGAGGAACCGTGGCGAGGCTGCACCGATCCTGGCGTGAGATGTTGAGCTACTTCCACACCCCCCGGCTGGCCGACATCCGTTGGGCCCACCGGGTGAACTCCCAGGACCGCCTGGACCAGGCCCTGGCCGCCCCGGACATCCACTTCGTGGAGGGCGACGTGGCCCTGGACCCTCAGGGGACCCCCATCATGGCCCATCCACCGGACCGGTCCAGCGATCTGTCCCTGGCCACCTGGCTGGACGCGCTCATCGCGGAGGGACGGGGAGCCAAGCTGGACATCAAGGAACCCGAAGCCGTCCTCCCCAGCCTGGACCTGGTGGCCCAGCGGGCCCAGGACCGGATCCCGGTGATGGTGAACGCGGATCTCTTCCAGGGGCCCGGCGGCCCCATGCCGGCCTTCATCCCCGAGGAGTTCGTGGCCACCTGCCAGGCCATGGTGCCCTTCGCCATCCTCTCGCCCGGATGGGCTGTGGGCACCCACGGCCAGGGCTACACCCTGCCCATGTTGGAGGAGATGGCCAGCCTGCTGGCCCGAGTGGACATGCCCGTGACCCTCTCGGTCCATGCCTGGCTGCTCTTCAGCTCCTGGACCGAGTTCAAGTGGATGCTGGACGAGCACCCCTTCACCCTCACCGTCTGGGGCCAGGTGACGGTGCCCGAGCTGGTGGGCTGGCTGGAACGCTACACGGATCCCCAGCGGACCCTGTACGACATCCAGGGCCCCAACGGCGTCCCCATCTTCGTCCATGGATGCGTCTCTCCGTCCGTCGAAGCCCCCCTCCGTCCGCCAAGCTGAGGAACCGGCCATGGACCGAAGGGCCGAGCCCCCCACACCCGAGGAGCTCACAGTGGAACAGCGCCGGGCTCTGACGGCGTTCCTGGGGCAGTACGTCACCGAGAACAAGCGCACCAAGATCCGCCAGGTCCTCGAGTATCGCACCTACTACGTGACCATCGCGCTGGAGGACATCTACCAGCCACAGAACGCCAGCGCGACCATCCGCACCTGCGAATGTCTGGGGGTGCAGACGGTCCACGTCATCGAGAACCGCAACGAGTTCCGGGTCTCGCCCAAGGTGACCCAGGGCGCATCCAAGTGGGTGGACATCCGACGCTATCGGGCGCCGGGCCAGGACAACACCGCCCGATGCATCCAGGATCTGCGGGATCGGGGATACCGGATCGTGGCCACCACCCCCAACGCGACCCATTGCTACACCCCCGAGGAGATCCCCCTGGAACGTCCTCTGGCCTTTCTCTTCGGCAACGAGGAGGAAGGCCTGAGCCCAAGGGCCCTGGAGCATGCCGATGCCTATCTGCGGCTGCCCATGTACGGTTTCACCCAGAGCTACAACATCTCCGTCAGCGTGGCCATGACCCTCACCCATGTCATCTCCCGCCTCCATGCCTCGGATCACCCCTGGCGGCTCACGGCAGAGGAACGGGAAGCCCTCACCCTGACCTGGTACCGCCGGATCGTGCGCCGACACCGGGAGCTGGAGGCCTACTTCTGGGAGCAGCTCCAGCAGCCCCCCAGAGCCCGTCGCGGGGATGAAAACCGCGGTTGACAAAGCCGCGGCCTTCTGCTAAGCTAGGGACAGGTGGGCAAACGTATGCGCAGCCCGGTCCATTCCCTCCGGCCCTTCCCCCACAGCCGAGGAGACCGGGCCACGGCTTGCCTTCAGGGCCTGGCACACAGCCGGGTAGCGCACACGTGTTCACCCCCATCCCCCGAGGTCCGATCCCACCGGAGTTCCCGCTGAGAGGGCACGGAAGAGGCGGCACCTTGCGACGACGGGTCTCCATCAAGGACATCGCCGCGGCAGCCGGGGTCAGCCACCCCACGGTCAGCCGCGCGCTGCGGGGCCAAGGGCGGATGAGCGAGGCCACCCGGGCCCGGATCCTCACCATTGCCCGGGAAATGGGGTACACCCCGAACCTGGTGGCCCGGGGGCTGGTGACCCAGCGCACCTACAGCGTCGGGCTGGTGGTGACGAACATCCGGGATCCCTTCCACTCGGAGATCATCCGCGGGGTGGAGGCCGTGGTCCGGGCCCACGGCTACAGCCTCTTCCTGGCCAGCACCACCGCGGACCCCGACCAGGAGCTGGAGGTGGTGCGCAGCTTCGTGGGCCGGGATGTGGACGGCATCGTCATCGCGTCCAGCCAGGCCGGGGACCGCTACGCGGAGATGCTGGACGAACTGGGGATGCCCATCGTCCTCATCAACAGCCACGCGGAGGGCGACAACGTCCACGCGGTGCGGCACGATGACTACGCGGGGGCCTGCGCGGTGATGGAACACCTGTTGGACCAGGGCTTCCAGCGGATCGCGTTCCTGGGCCTGGGCCGGTCCAGTCGGGTCCACGGCGAGCGGCGACAGGCCTGGAAGGAGGCCCTTCGCCGCCGGGGGCTGGACGCCTCGGTGGCCGTGAGTGCGCCGGAGAGCACCATCGAACATGGAGTCACCCAGGTGGTCCACCTGGTGGAGCGGGCCCGAGGGCGATGGGGCACGCCCCCCCAGGCCATCTTCTGCTACAACGACCTGTTGGCCATCGGGGCCATCAGTGGACTGCGCCGCCTGGGCCTGGAGGTGCCCCAGGACGTGGCGGTGGCCGGCTTCGACGACCTGGAGGTCTGCGCCCACATGCGCCCCTCCTTGACCACCTTGCGCCAGCCCCGCTACGAGATGGGCGAGGACGCGGCCCAGCTCCTCCTCTCCCTGTTGGAACAGGACCGGCGCGCCCAACCCAAGCCCACCGAAAAGCTCTACCGGGGCGAGCTCCAGATCCGGGAGTCCACCCAGGGGGTCTCCCCACAGACCGCCCGGGTGGGGTGAACCCTGGGGGCCTCCGGAACCCGGGCCCACCTTACAGCGCCGGACCTGGACGCCCCTTGGCCGTTCTTTCAGAACCAGACAGAAAGGAAACACGAGACCATGCAGTACACGGCCGAGAACCTGTTGGTCCTCCCCTACACCGATCCCACGGATCCCCACCGGATCCTCCGCATCACGCCGGAGACGGCGGGCTGGGACCACATCCACTTCGAGGCCCGCCACCTGGACACCGGCGCGTCCTGGTCCTTCGACACGGGCGAGCACGAGTTCGCCTTCGTGAACCTGACCGGGCGCTACACCGTCGTGTCCAACCGGGGGGAATGGCACGGGATCGG
>JALSIX010000081.1 GCA_026989655.1 Caldilineaceae bacterium | reverse complement strand
GCAGTTCACGAATTCGTAGCGGAGTCGGCATCCTCAGATGCCGGTTCCAGAGGGGCGATGCCGCATCGGAGGATGCTCACTCCTCCGTTTGGCCAAAATCGTGAATGACTGATGCATGGAACGGCCTGGAGGTGGTGGCATGCAAGAAGATCCGGTCCCATTTGACATACCCGATTCCCATGGTCTACACTGGCTCGCGCGTCGGCCCCGGGGGCTGTGCGGCAGAGGGCCCGGGCCCTTTGGACCGAACAGGGGCCCTGTCCCAGTCGTGGGGGGCCATGGCCTCGAGCCCGGAACGGCGTCGGAATGGTCTGCTCCCCCTTTCCGTGGCACCCTCGGCTCCCGGATCGCGCAGATGTCGTCTCCCACTCTCACTCTCCCGCCCTCCATTCCTCCGACGCCAGGACCGGTTCCTGGCCATTCTCTGCGGGAGGAACCACCGCGTCGAAGGAGTGTCGTGTCACCGATCTGCCAGGTCTGCCCTCCCGATCTGGCCCTGTCGATCCCAGTGAGGTCTATCCCCTGATGACCGTGCACCCATCGCAATCCCCCCCGGCCACTGCCCAGGCCCCTGCAGAGGCCTGGATGGAGGACGAGATCGATCTGCGGGAGTACGTGCTGGTGCTGGCCCGGTGGTGGCGGGAGATAGTGGCCATCACCCTGCTCACGGTCGCGGCGGCCGTGGTAGGGGTGCTGGCCACGCGGAGCATGCTCCCGCCCCAGTACGAGGCCACGGCCGTGGTGGCCATCGCGCCGGTGCGCAGCCAGGTGACCTTCGAGGAGCGCTTCCTCACCCTGTCTCCGGAGGACCTCCAGGACTTGGCCGCGAACCAGAGCGCCCGCCGCCAGGCCCTGTTGGGGCTGGTGAAGACCGGTGCCGTGGCCCAGGCGGTCATCGACCGGCTGGGCGACGACATCCTCGCGGAGGAGGAGCGTACCCCGGCTGTCCTCCTGGGGATGGTCCAGGCGGAGCTGGCGGCCCAGGACAACCGCCGCGCGGAGAGCGATCTCATCCAGATCCGGGCCGTCGCGGATTCGCCCCAGAAGGCCGCGGCCATCGCCACGGCATGGGCCGAGGAATATGTGGACCATGTGAACACCCTCTACGGCCAGCTTCCCCCCGATCTGCTCGCCTCGGTGCAGCAGCAGTTGGCCGAGGCCCAGGGGACCTACGAGCAGGCCCAGCAGGAGCTGGAACGCTTCCTGGGGGAAAACCGCCTGGACCAGCTCCAGCGTCGGATCCAGGAGAAACAGGCCATCATCGAGAGCCTGTACCAGAGCCGGCAGACCGCGTTGACCTCGCTGGTGGACGCGGAGCTGAAGGCCCGACAGCAGATCATCGCCGCCTACATCGACGCCCTGGCCACCAACGAGGTGTTGGCCTTCACCAAGGAGCAGGAGGCGAAGCGCAAGCTGTTCAGCGCCCTGGCCGACGCGGACATCCAGGCCAAGCTGGCCGTGTTCGACCAGCAGGTGCAGGACCGCATCCAGACCCTGGCCCAACACTACGCGGAGCGACGCCGGCTGGCCCGTCTCCTGGAGGACGCGCAGGCCCTGCGTCGCCAGACCGAGCAGGGTGGGGGCGCCAGCGTGGCCAGCAACGGCCTGGCCCTCCTGCTCCTCAAGGCCCAGGCCTACGCGAGCTCCACGGGCCTGCCCGGCGATCTGCAGGTGGCCGTGGATGCCCTGGCCGCTCCTGCCCCGGATCCGGCCGCCCAACTGGCGGATCTGGACGCCCTGATCCAGGCCATCGAGACCCGCACGGCCCAGTTGGAGGTGGCCATCGCCGCGGAGTCCCAGGCCCTCTTCGACAACCGGGGATATGCCCTGTTGGACGCCCAACGCCCCCCGGACGATCCGCTCTTCGCGGCCATGGTGGAGCGCTACCCGGATCTCTTCACCATCGGGACGTTGGCCTCGCTGGTGGACCAGGTGGACGAGGACTCGCCCCTGATCAACCAGAGCCGCCAACGGGCCCAGGAGCTGCTGCAACTGGAGGGGCTGGCCGAGGTGCCGAGCTACATGGCCGCCGCGGATCCCATCCTCCAGGCCATCGACCGGCTGGAGCAGGAGATCCTGGCCCTGGAATCCCAGCGGGAGGCCGAGGCGGCCCGGAAGAAGGAGCTGACCCAGAAACGGGACCTGGCCTGGACCACCCTGACCACCCTGCGCAACAAGGTCACCGAGCTGGAGCTCTCGGCCACGGCGGCCGACACCGAGGTCCGTTTCGCGGCACCGGCGGTGGAGCCGGTGGAGCCCGTGTCCCGGGTCGGGCTCCTCACCGCTCTGGCCTTGGCCGGTGTGGTGGGGCTCCTGCTGGCCCTCTTCGTCGTCTTCTTCGCCAGCATGATGGAGATGGAGCCGCCATTGGGCCGTCTACGAGGTGCCGCGGCCAGAGGGTAGCCCCTGGCCGCGGGGACGGTCTCCTCTGGGCACCCCTTTCCGGGTGCCAGGCGTTCCTGGCCATCGGGAGGTCCCCAGGTGGGAGGGATGGGCCGGCATCCAGGCTCCCTTTTCCCGGAGGGGGGCCTGGGTCCGCAGAGGCCTGGGGGACGGACCCAGCCGGCCGCGTGTGGAGATGACAGCCCTGCCCTGCAGGCCGTTGCAGCGCCCCGCGCTCCGGCCCGGCAGGGAAGCAAGCTCGTCCCCAGAGGGTGGCAGCCAGCCGCTGCCACCTTTGCGGTGCATTGGTCCAGGCGC
>JALSIX010000080.1 GCA_026989655.1 Caldilineaceae bacterium | reverse complement strand
GGATACCGGTGGGCACGGTCAAGTCCCGGCTCAGTCGGGCCCGGGCGGCTCTCCGGGAGCGGCTGGTGGTTCGGGGCGTGGTCTCTCCGGGCTGACCGGTGTCAGCTGAACCGAGCGCCAGGTGCCGATGGGGCGAAACCCCAGCTTGCGGTACAGGGCACCGGCCGCGGGGTTGCCCCAGTAGAGCACGGGCGTCCATCCCTCTGCCAGCAGTTCCGCGCACAGCCCGCTGACCACGGCCTGCCCCAGGCCTCTCCCCCGGGCCTGGGGCAGGGTGTACACGCCCCCCACCATGGCCAGCCCCATGGCCTCCGCGTTGGTCAGGGCCGCGGCCAGGATCGCCCCGTCCTCCTCCGCCAACCAGATGCGTCTGTAGACCAGTGGGTCGGCCACGGCCTGGGGAGTGCGGCGCATCTCCTCCGCGTTTCCGTAGAAGCGCACCAGGGCCTCCAGATCGGCCGGTTCGGCCCGACGCACCACCGGCCCTTGCGGCATGGGCTGGGGACAGAACCGCTCCCGCTCCAGACGCATGACCTCCTCTTCCTTCACCCATGCCGCGCGATAGCGGCGCAGATAGGGGAGAAAGGAGGCGATTCCCCCGGGGTTGTCCTGGAGCCGAACTGCCCCCGCGGGATGGCGGTCCACCACCTGGGCCAGGCCCTCCCAGTCCGTGTCCTCCTGGCCGTAGACCACCCATCCCGTGCGGTATCGGTTCAACACGGCCCGGAGTGCACCCTGGGAGTCGAAGTCGCCCCAGAACTGGCAGAAGGCCTGTACCAGGCCGTAGCTCTCCAGGTTGCCCAGGAAGTAGAGGTTGAGCTCGGCCGCGGTCTGGAGGAGGGCGATGGCCGCGGTTCGGTCTTCCTCTCGTAGCGGTCGGATCATGCCGTGCCTCCCGGGGTCATCCGCTCCCCAAGGCCTGGAGCCCGGACACCAGGCGAGCGATCTCCTCGGGGGTGTTGAAGAAATGGGTGGAGATCCGCACCCCGTCCGGGCGCCTCACCGAGCGGACCAGGATCCCTCGGCGGGCCAGGAAGGTCACCACCTCCTCCGGCGGGGTGTGGGCCATCCGGAACACGGTCAGCCCCGCGGCAGGCTCTGGGGCGAGGAGCTCCACACCGGGAACGGTGGTCAGTTCCCGGCGGCAGAGCCGGGTCATCTCTTGGACCTGGGCGAAGATGCGTGCAAACCCCAGGGACTCCAGCCAGGTCAGCCCCGCGGCCATGCCCGCGAGGCCGGGGATGTACACCGTGCTGGTCTCGAAGCGTCGGGCGCCGGGGGCCGGGATGAAGTGACCGGTCTCGTCCCAGGCATCCCGGTCCCGCAGGCTTGCGTAGCCCACGAAGGCGGGCTGGAGGGCGTCCAGGCATTCGGGCCGTACGTAGAGGCCGCCCACCCCTTCGGGGCCGCACAGCCATTTCTGGCCGGGAAACGCGTAGAAGTCCGCGTCCAGGGTGCGGACGTCCACGGGAATGGCGCCCACGGCCTGGGCCCCGTCCACGGCCAGGAACGCGCCCTGCCCATGGGCCAGCTCCGCGATCTCCCGGATGGGCAGGACCATGCCGGTCTTCCAGCTCACGTGGGAAACGGCCACCAGCCGGGTCCGAGGGGTGATGGCCTTCTCCAGCTTCGCCAGGAGGCTGGCCTCGGTATCCGCCTCGGTGTGGGCCACCACCCGGACGTCCAGGCCATGGTGGCGGGCCGCGGCGTAGACCGGCAACATGCCTCCTGGGTGCTCCGTGGCCAGGGTGACCAGGGTGTCGCCGGGGCGCCAGCGCAGCCCCCAGGTCGCGATGTTCATGCCCTCGGTGGTGTGGTGGGTCAGGGCCACGCTCTCCGGAGGGGCGTGGACCAGCCGGGCGAAGCGCCTGCGGAGATGGGCGGCCAGCGCGTCCATCTCGTCCCAGAGCCCAGGGCGGATGCGGCCTTCCTCCAGTTGGCGGCGGCTCCAGGCGGCCAGGGCCTCCTCCGCAGGCCGGCTCAGGGGGCCAAAGGAGCCGGTGTTCAGGTAGGCCCACCGCTGCACGGCCGGCAGGTGGGCTCGGGCGCTCTCCAGCCAGCTCGCCCCTGGGGCGACCTCGGCCACGGGAGGGATTTCCGGGCGGTTCGTCTCGGGGGTGTTCACGGACTCTCTCCTCGGTGAGGCGGGTTGGACTTGGGCAGGGGAAAGTTCCAGTTGTGGGGGCCGTGGTGGGCCAGGTAGGTGGCCACGGCCCGGGGCAGATCGGCCTTCAGCTCCTCGGGCTGGTCCTTCAGCCAGTGGCCGAAGTCGCTGGCCCAGGGCAGGGCATCCCGCACGGTGCGGATGTACAGCTCGCCCATGGGGCCCACTTCTCGGGCCATGCCCGACTGGTGGAAGGCCTGGAGCACCGGTTCCTGGTCGTACTCCACCCGTCGGAAGGTGGCCCGCCAGCGGGGGATCCCCCGGTCCCGTACCCGGTCCAGGATCAGGTACTGGGCCCGGGGATCGCCGTTGTAGGGGAGGCCCACGCTGCCGGGGTTGAGCACGAGCTTGTCCGGGAGCTGTCGGCACAGGGGGCGATGGGTGTGGGCGCAGACGATCACCGGCTCGGGGATCGAGCGCACCTGTGCGGCGATCTCCCGGTCGCTCTGTTCGGGGAGGATGCCCACAAACGGGTTGTCCGGAAGGCCGTGGAAGAGCCGGATGGGGGGTGCTCCGTCCAGGCGGATGGAGCGCTCCATGGGAAGGTCTCGCAGATAGGCCAGGTCCTCTTCCCGGAGCCGATCCCGGGTCCACCAGAGGGTGGGAAAGCGACGCCGGTCGGTGAAGGGCGGACGGGCCGCGTCGGTGCCCAGGGTGCCCACGATCAGGTCGTGGTTGCCCAGGACCGTGGGCCAGCTCTCGGCTCGGAGGCAGTCCATCACCTGGTAGGTCCAGGGCAGCCGGTTCACCAGATCTCCGGTGACGTAGACCGCGTCTGGGGCCTGCCTGTGTAGGTCGGCCAGCACCGCCTCCAGCGCGGGCAGGTTGCCGTGGATGTCGCCCAGGAAGGCCAGCCGGGTCATGGCAGCTCTCCAGCCGTGCCCAGGGGATCCCGGGTGCGCACGTAGGCGTCCCGTCGGGTGGCCTCGATGTATGCCTGGAGCGCGGGGCGCAGGGCCTGATCGGGATTGTAGCCGTGGCGTTGGCACCACCGGTAGAAGCAGATGATCTCCGGCTCCGCGGTGACCAACTCCCAGTAGAAGAGCTGGGCGATGGGCCCGCCCGCGGCCAGCATGCCCGAATCGTAGTAGGCCTGCAGGGCCGGCCGCCGATCGTACTCGATGCGGTGGTGGGTGACCCGCCATCCCCCGGGTTCCACCTCCTCGGGGACGCTCTCCAGGAGGGCGAACTGGGCCCGGGGATCCCCGTTCAGGGGCAGCCCCACACTGCCGGGGTTGATCACATGCCAGTGGCCCTGGGGCGAACAGCGGGTGGGATCGTAGCCGTCCACGCCCCGCCCCAGCTCACCGTGGGGGTCGCTCAGCGGATCCGGGGACTCCACCCAGGAGACGTGGCGATCCAGTTGGACATGGGTGTGGGCCGAGATCAGGGTTCGCTGGGGGATCTCCTTCACCTGGGCCAGGATCTGGTCGGGGGACATGGTGGGGAAGAAGCCGGTGCGGTTGTGCCCCGGCACTCCATGGGCCACTCGGATGGGCTGGGTGCCGGGAAAGTAGAGGGTGCAGTCGTCGGGCAGGGCCGCGAGGTAGAGAGCGTGTTCCCGGGACATGGTCTCCGCCAGCCAGCGGGACAGGGCCCAGCGTTCCGGATCCTCCTGGCCCCTGGGGGCCCGTTCAGTCCCGTGGTCCAACAGGTAGAACTCGTGGTTGCCCCGCACCACGCACCAGGGCTCCCCCCGGACCCGCTCCACCACCTCGCCGTTGAAGGGCACCGCGTTGATCAGGTCCCCGTCCAGCACCACGTAGTCCGGCTGGAGGGATTCCAGCACGGCACACACGGCCTCCAGGGCTGGCAGATTTCCGTGGATGTCGGCAAGGACGGCCAGGCGCATCGGGTCTCTCGGTCGGCGGCTCTCTGGGTGGCTTTCCCTCCATGCTATCCCGAGGATGGGCGAACCGTCAAGCCACACCCGGCCTCGTTCTCGGTCCGTCCCGGCCCGGGGTTCTGGGCATCTCCCCCGGTGGGATCCGCCCGGGTCAGGCCATGGAGGGGGAGAGCCCCTCCGCGCCCGGGGCCCGGGGGACGATCGGGCACGAGACCGGTTCTCCCCGGAGATTGACAGCCTCCTGGGCCCCGGGGTAAGATGGATGGGGTCATCGCGAAAGGATGCCACCGGATGTGTGGACGGTTCACCCTGCGGGCCACTCGAGAGGAGCTGGCTGCCCTCTTCCAGCTCCCCATGGAGGCGATCCCTCCCTGGGCTCCCCGATACAACATCGCACCCACCCAGCCGGTGCTGGGAGTCCGTGTCCTCCAGGGGCACCCGCGCCGGGAGATGACCTTTCTCCACTGGGGCCTGGTCCCTTCCTGGGCAGATGATCCCGGGATCGGCTCTCGGCTGATCAACGCCCGGGCCGAGACCGTCGCGGAGCGGCCTGCGTTCCGGGCGGCCTTTCGCCGCCGGCGCTGTCTCATCCCCGCGGACGGGTTCTACGAGTGGCGACGGGTCGATGGGCAGAAGCAGCCCTACCTGGTCCAGCTCCAAGGGGGGCGTCCCTTTGCCCTCGCGGGGCTCTGGGAGCGTTGGGAACGAGGGGGAACGGTCCTGGAGTCCTGCACCGTCATCACGGTTCCGGCCAATGCCCGGGTCGCGCCCCTCCACGACCGCATGCCGGCCATCCTGGCCCAGGCCGACTACGAGCTGTGGCTCCATCCCCAGGAACCGGATCGGGAACGGTTGCTCGCGCTGTTGCAGCCCTATCCGGCCTCGGAGATGGAGGCCTTTCCGGTCAGCCGTCGGGTGAACCATCCTGGAAACGACGACCCCGATCTGGTCCAACCCCTCTCACCTCCTCATCCGATCCCATGATCGACGCCTCCCTGCTGGTGACCCTGGCCCTGATCTTCGCGGCAACTCTGGTGGGATCCTACCTGCGGGCACGGCGCCGGGATCCATGTCTGGCCTCCTTCGAGGGCTACCATGTGACCCTCCAGCTGGCCGATGGAAAATCGGTCTGGGGCGAGCTGAAGGTGGAGCCCACCGGGCTGGAGATCTTCTATCGCCAGGCCGTCCGGGACGACCATCACCTGGAGTCCAGCTACCTCCTCTACGCGGAGGAGTTCCCCCAGATCCGCGCGATCTTCCGCTTCGTAGACGAGCTCTCACCGGAGAACCGGGAGCGCCGGGCCCAGGATCTGCGTCGCTCCTTTCGGCCCAACCTGTGGGAGCGGGCCAAACGGGAGGTCCGGAAATTTCTGAACACGGCCCGGGACTCCATGGGCGAGGTGATCGGCCTGCTCCTCGGGCGGGTGCGGAAGCCCGCGGGGCGTTATATCACGGACACCGGTGAGAACTACCTGAAGAAGCTGGGCACCACGGTCATCGGCTATGCGGGCAACAACTACGATCCGCTGCTGGAGCGGCTCATCGGCTCCAAGGTGGTGGTGGAGGTGCTGGAGGGCAACGAGCTCCACGAACACGTGGGCATCTTCAAGCACTATTCCGGGGATTTCCTCGAGATCCTGGATGTCCAGTATCCCTTTCCCCAGGTGGTGACGGTGGGGGCCAACGGCTGTGAGGAGACGGAGATCCTCCAGGTGGAGCGACTGCCCCAGGCCCTGCGGGTCCACAACGTGACGGGCCATCCCCTCCTCCTGCGCCGCCTGGTCGCGGACGACGGCCAGGAGGTGCTCGTGAGCGCGGTGGTGGACGCCGGCGAGCGGGCCACGGTCCCGCTGCCCGATGGGTTCCAGAGCGGCCGCCTGGAGGTGCGCCGTATCCGGGAGCTGGACATGCTCATGCCCCGCAGCCGCTGCGTCATCCGCCATCGGGCCGAGGAGGTCGAGACGCTCTTCGACCCCCGGGCCCTGCTGGACATCGTCTTCGACGTGGGGATCCTGCTGTGGCCGGATGAGCGGGCCCGGCGCCAGGAGGAACGGTTGCGGGCCCGCCTGGAGGCCCATCCTCTGGACGGCCCGGCCGCGGTGGAGCTGGCCAGCCTGCTCATCCGCCGGGGCCAGTACTCGGAGGCCGAAGCGCTGCTCCGGCCGGTGTTGACAATTCGCCGTTCCCTGCCGGATAATGGACGTCGCGCCGAGATGCTGTTGCGGGAGATCCGGCGTCGTCGCGATGGACTGAGCGCGGACCTGGCCGCCCCAGGCCCCGCGAACCCGACCCCCTCCCGGAGCGCCGTCCCCGTGGGGCGCTCCCCAGATGACCTCCCTGGTCCCAGGGAGAACGGTTGACGAGCATGTCCTTCCATCCCTTGCGTCTCTCCGGTCTGTGGGTGACAGGCCTGCTCCTTGTCCTGGGCCTGCTCCTGATGGTGGGGGACTCCGCGGTGGCCCAGGAGACCCCGCCCGGCTTCGATCCCGACCTGGTGCCGGTGCCCACCGAGCGCCCACTGGCCCGGGTCGGCGAACCCATCTACCTCCAGAACTGCGCGACCTGTCATGGCGAGACCGGCCAGGGCGATGGGCCCACCGCGGCCGAGCTGCCCGGGCCGCCAGCCGCTTTCGCGGACCCACAGGCCATGTGGGCTCGAAGCCCCGGCGAACTCTTCTACACCACGAAGTTCGGCCGGATCGAGAAGCTCATGCCCCCTTGGCAGAACCGGCTCACCGACGAGCAGATCTGGCAGGTGGTCTTCTACGCCTGGAGCCTCCGCACCTCCCAGGACCAGGTGGAGGCCGGCCGACGCCTCTACGAGCAGAGCTGTGCTGTCTGCCATGGCCTCGACGGCGCGGGCGATGGCCCGGAAGCCCAGGGGCCCATGCCGGACTTCACCGACCCGGCCCAGACTTTCCTGGTCAGCCAGGCGGATTGGCTGGCCGCATGGGAGGCAGCCCACCCTGACGTGGGCGCAGACTGGACGGACGAACAGCGCCGTCAGGTCCTGGAGTACATCCGCACCTTCTCCTACGCACCTCCCTGGGAATCGCCCTTTCAGCCGGGAGATGGCTCCATCCAGGGTGTGGTGACCATGGGCACCCCGGGCCTGGCCCTCCCTGCCCCCCTGACCGCGACCCTGGACGTCTTCCTGGGCTTCGAGCCCGTGACCACCCTGACCACCACAGTGGCCTCGGACGGGACCTTTGCCTTCCAGGCGCTGGATCCGAACCCTGAGCTGGTCTACATGGTCAGCGTCCCCTACCAGGGGATCAGCTATGCCAGCGAGTTCCTCACCCTCACCCCCGAGGCCCCTGCCGCGGAGGCCCAGGTCACCCTCTACGCGACCACCGACGATCCCGGGGACATCGTCATCGCCCGCGCGCACTGGATCATCGACAACCGCCCTGGGGTCCTGGCCGTGGCCGTGCTCTACACCTTCGGCAACCAGGGGGATCGGACGCTGGTGGGACGGGCCGTGGAAGGGGTGGACGTGCCCGTGACAGTGGCCATCCAGGTTCCCCCCGACGCGCAGGAGATCTTCTTCCAGAACGGCCGATTGGGAGACCGTTTCCGCCGGGTCGGGGATCGGATCTACGACACGGCCCCGGTGATCCCCGGGGAGGCCACCCGTCAGGTGGTGATCCAGTACACCATCCCCTACGTGGAGACCCGCTACACCCTGCTCCAACGCTTCCTCTACCCGGTCCAGAGCATCAATCTGCTCATCCCGGCCCTGGCCCAGCTCCAGGCCCAGGTAGACACGCTGGAGCCTCAGCCGGACCAGGTCATCCAGGACCAGACTTTTCGCCTCTGGCAGGGGGGCGACCTCCCCGCGGAGACCGCGGTGGAGGTGCGCCTGTCCGGCCTGTTGGAGCCCGGCGCGGTGGACCCCCAGATGGCTGCCGGTGGGGCCCGGCCCGGCTCCAGGGTCCCGGGCTTCCTGGATCCCCAGCGGCCCTGGCTCTACCCCCTTCTGGTGGCCGTGGTCCTGCTGGGCGGGCTGGCCTGGGCCTGGAGCCAGGGGCTTCTGGGGGGCCGGCTCTCTCCGGAGGAGCTTCGCGGCCAGCGGGAGGCGCTGTTGGACCAGATCGCCCGTCTGGACGACCTCCACGCCCTGGGGGAGCTGGACGAGGTCGAGTGGCGTCGCCGCCGGGATCCGCTGAAGCGCCGGCTCCTGGTGGTGACCCAGCAGCTGGAGCGTCGGCCCTCCGAGGGATCCTCCTCGTGAGGCCCTTCCCCCGGCCTGTCGGATCTCATGGAGCGGCGAGCCTGTCCTGGTCGGGGTGACCCACCGCCCTTCCAGGCCCGTCTGAGGATGCGGCCATGACCGCGAGGCGTTTTCCGACGCGCCTCCATCCCGGGTGGGCTCGGCCCATGGGCCTCCTCCTGCTCCTGGGGGCCGGGCTCCTCTACCTGGCCACCCTGGACAACGGCCTCACGCCCCAGGAGCTGGAGGGGGGCGACCTGATCACCCATCAGTATGCCCAGGTCCAGGCCCGCCCCAGCAACGCGCCGGGATATCCTCTCTACACCATGGGGGGGTGGTTGTGGTTCCACGGCCTGCGGGGAGGGATCCGTCTTCTCCTGGGCTCGGCCTGGCCCAACCCCATCCCCATCCTGAGCAGCTACAGCACCCTGTGGGCCCTCATCGCGCTGGCCCTGCTCTACGCCATCCTCCTCCATCTGAGCCGGGGGCCGGCATGGCCAGAAGGGCACTGGCCCCTGGCCTGGCTGCTGACCGCCTTCTACGGGGTCACCTACTTCTTCTGGTACTACGCGACCACCACGGAGCAGTACAGCAGCGCGGTGGCCCACACCCTGGCCATCCTCTACCTCTATCTGCGCTGGGAGGAGAGCCGGGAGCGGGATCCAGGCCGGGGGGAGCGGCTGTTGTTGGGCATGGCCTTTCTCGCGGGCCTCTCCCTGGCCCACATGGTGACCGTGGCCCTGGTGGTGCCCCCCCTCCTGGCTGTGGTCCTCTGGCAGGAACCCCGACTCCTGCGTCGTCCGGGCCTGGTGGCCGCCGCGCTCCTGCTGGCCGGCCTTCCGTTGGTCTCCTACGTCTACGTGTACGTGCGGGGCGCGGCCCATCCCGAGTGGTGGGGCCAGGGCTCCTGGAACAGCCCACAGGAGTGGTTCTGGAGCTTCGTCAGCACGGCCCAGGGGCGGGAGGAGATGAGCTGGGGGCTCCAGCCCGGTGCCCCTCTCTGGGCCAACGGCTTTCCAGAGCTCATCTGGCAGGAGTTGAGCCTGCCCATCCTCCTCCTGGGGATGGCCGGATGGGGACGACTGGGGCGTCCCCGGGCCGTGCTTCTCTGGGGCACCTGGCTCCTCTACCTGGCCTTCTGCTGGGTGGACCGGTTGGGCAACTGGTTCCAGGTCATCCTCCCGGCCTATCCTCTGATCCTCCTGGGGCTGGTGCCCTGGGCCCTGGCCTGGACCGGGCGCCTCAGGGGCAGCCGGCCTTGGCTCTCCCGGCTGCCCTGGCTGTTTCTCCTGGGAGCCCTCCTCTGGCGCGTGGATGCCTCCTGGCCCCAGGTAGACAGTCGAGACCGGCCCGGGGACACCGGGCTGGCCCGTCCGGCCCTGCTCCTGGACCAGCCTCTGCCCCAGGGGGCGGGCCTCTTCGCGGAACAGGCCGATGCCCTGGGGTTGGACTACCTGATCCAGATCTGGGGGATCCGTCCGGACCTCCAGGTGGTCAGCAGCCCCCAGGCCCGGGAGTACCTGGCCCAGGGGCGCCCTGTGCTCAGCACCTGGCAGGTGGCTCCCCTGCTCCTGGCCGAGCTGCCGGATGGGGCGGGCTGGCGCCTCCAGAGCCAGACCCCCGACTGGGTCCGCCTGGTCCCCGCGGACCAGGACGCCCCGCCCCTGGTGCCCCAGGTTCGGGAGGACCGGGCCGTGGGGCCGATCCGGTGGCTGGGCTACGCGGGGTGGCCCGGACCCACGGGGGCTCCGGTGTTCCAACGGGAGGCGGGGGATCTGGACGTGGTGCTCTTCTGGCAGGTGGACGGGCCGGTCTCCGACGCCTGGTGGGTCAGTGTCCGGGCGTTGCGGAACGGCCAGCTCCTGGCCACAGCACCTGAGGGCAGGCCGGCCCAACAGGACAGCCCGGGGCCGGTGCGTGGGCTGCGTCCCTTCACCCAGCTCCCGCCCGACACCCTGGTGGCCGATGGCTATCGGCTCCCGGGCGGCCTGGCCGCGGACGAGCTGTGGATCCTCCTGTATCGCCCCGTGGGCTCGGGCTTTCAGAACCTGGGGGAGTTCCGGGTACGGCTGGAGGATAGATAGACGGGTGGCCTGGATAGAGCGGGGGCCACCCGTCTATCTGTCTATCTGTGTGCCGTGGGTTGGGGGGAAGTCGGTCAGGCCGTTTCGGCCTCGGCCTCCTCCTGGGCCTCCTGGGCGGCGGCCTCGGCCTCGGCCACCATCTCCGCGGCGGCCTTGGCCGCGGCCTCCTCTGCAGCGGCCTCCTCTGCCTCCTGCTGTCGGCGCTCCGCGTCCTCCCAGCTCTCGCCCTCCTGGACCACGGCCACCGGGAAGGTGGCCTCCACCTCCGGCATCAGGCGGATGGTGATCCGGTACAGGCCCAGCTCTCGGATGGGCGTGGCCAGCTGGATCTTGCGGCGGTCGATCTCGAAGCCCAGGAGCTCCTCCAGCCGCTCCGCGATGTCCCCGGTGGTCACAGAGCCGTAGAGCCGGCCCTTTTCGCCGGCCTTGACCTGGAACAGGAGCTGCTGTTGGCGGATCACCTGGGCCTGGGCCTCCGCGTCGGCCCGTTCCTTGGCTCGACGACGCATGGCTGCCTCGCGGATCTGTTCCGCCTGCTTGCGCGCGCCCTTGGTGGCCAGCACGGCCTCTCCCCGGGGAATCAGGTAGTTGCGGGCGTAGCCGGCGGCCACGGTGAGGACGTCGCCGGCCTGGCCCAGATTGGGGACGTCCTTGATCAGGAGTATCTTTGTGCGTGCCATCTCTGTGTCCTCGACAGGTGATCGGTTCAGGCCTGGATCGCAACGTTCCCATTGTACAGGGGGCTTTCGGATCTGCCAAATCTGTCGGCGGAGGGGCGTGCCGCAGGGGCGCGGGGATCGGGCCGGAGCCCGGGGAGGTGTGCACGGAGACCCGGGGCCGACGGGGCCCCATCCGGAAAAGCCGGGTGGACCTCCGGGAGAGGCCCGCGCCTCTCGGCTGGCCGGATCCGGCAGCGCCTCCTGGCCGGTCTCCTCTCGAGACGGCTGGGGGTGGCTTGGGGCCCGTTTGTCCTTTGCCTGTGAATGTGCTACAGTGAAATTGGCATTTTGTTTCAGATGCCGCATCCCCCGAAACTCGGTGCTCCCATGCTCTTGTCGCACATCCCGAAATCCACTTGCACCCAAAGGAGGAACGCCATGATCCGTTACCTGACGGGCACTTCCTGGCGACGCGGAGCCATCTTGGCCGTCCTGTTGGCGGTCGGGGCCCTGTGGATGGCGGCCTGTGCCGCGCCGCCGCCTCCGCAGACCGGGGGCGAGTCCGCGGCCGCCCCGGAGGAGGCCGGTGGCGAGCAGGTCACCGTGAAGCTGGCCGAGAACCCGTGGACAGGATCCCAGGTCAACGTGGCGGTGGCCAAGAAGATCCTGGAGGAGGAGCTGGGCTACGGGGTGGAGATCATCACCATCGACGAGAACGCCCAGTGGCCGGCCATCGCGGCCGGGGACATCCACGCCAGCCTGGAGGTGTGGCCCTCGGGCCATCAGGAGAACATCCAGCAGTACATCCAGGAGCAGAAGGTGGTGGAGAACTGGGGTGAGCTGGGGGTGATCGGCCGCATTGGCTGGTATGTGCCCACCTACGTGGTGGAGGAGTATCCCGAGCTGGCCACCTGGGAGGGCTACCGGGATCCGGAGCTGGCCGGGCTCTTCGCCACCGCGGAGACCGGGGACAAGGGCCAGTTCCTGGCCGGTGATCCCAGCTGGGTCTCCTACGACGAGGACATCATCCGCAACCTGGGGCTGGAACTCCAGGTGGTCTACGCAGGCTCTGAGGAGGCCATCCTGGCTGCCCTGGACGCGGCCTACAGCCGCCAGGAGCCCATCCTCTTCTACTTCTGGACCCCCCACTCCATCTTCGCCCGCTACGACCTGACCCGGGTGGAGCTGCCGCCCTACAGCGACGAGTGCTATGCCCGGGCCGATCAGGGGGGCGTGGACTGCGACTATCCCCCGGATGTGCTCTTCAAGATCGGCTGGCCTCAGCTGAAGGAGGTCGCGCCGGAGGCCTACACCCTGCTCCAGAACATGGCCTACTCCAACGAGGACCAGATCGGCATGATCGCGGCCGTGGAGGTGGAGGGCAAGTCGCCGGAGGAGGCGGCCGCGGCCTGGATGGCCGAGAACGAGGCGGTGTGGCGGAGCTGGCTGGGCGAGTAGGATCCCCGGAGGGCCAGCGAGGAACCCGCGAGGGGCGGCCCCTCTCTCCGCCTACGCCGTCCCTCGCGGCGGCTTCCAGCGCTCTGCCCAGGCCTGGGTGAGCCGATCCAACCACATGGCCATGAAGACGATGGCCAGACCGGCCTCCACCCCCCGGCCGGTCTGGTTCTTGGCCAGGCCGATGACCGCCTCCAACCCCAGCCCCGCGCCGCCCACCAACCCCGCGATGATCACCATGGCCAGCACCATCATCACCGTCTGGTTCAGCCCCATGAGGATGGTGGGCATGGCCAGGGGAAGCTGGACCTTCAGGAGGAGCTGGCGAGACGTGGAGCCGAAGCTGACCGCGGCCTCCAGGGTCTCGTGGGCCACCTGGCGAATGCCCAGGTCGGTCAGGCGGACCACCGGCGGCAGCGCGTAGAGGACCGAGGCGATGATGCCCGGGACCCGGCCCACGTTGAAGAGCATGATCACCGGCACCAGGAAGACGAAGGAAGGGATGGTCTGGAGGACATCCAGGATGGGGCGCAGGATCAGGTGGCCCCATTGGCTGCGGCCGGCCCAGATGCCCAGGGGAACGCCCAGGGCCACGGTGATGAGGACCGCGATGAGGACCTGGCTCAGGGTATCCATCCCCTTGTCCCACATCCCCAGGAGGCCGATCCCCACCAGCAGGCCCATGCCGGTCCAGGCCAGGCGCCAGGAGCCGAGCCGATACCCCAGGAGGCCGGCCAGGGCCACCAGGGCGGGCCAGGGGGTTCGGAGCAGGGCCTGGCGCAGGGGCACGATCAGGTAGAGGGTGATCGCGTCGCTCAGGGGGCCGGTCCCGATGGGCAGGTCCCCCAGTTGGTACAGGTTGTCCCGCATCCACACCACGGCTGCGTCCACGCCGGTGCGCAGGTCCAGGCTCCACCCGGGCGGGAAACCCCGCCACCCCGTGACCGCGCCCCCGCCTGTCAACACCAGGAGGAGGGCCAGGCTGCCCACCGCGTAGGCGTGGCGCACCAGGTAGCTCTGGGCCTGGTTGCCCAGGGGCCAGCCCAGGAGGCGGGCCAGGACCCGGGCGCTGGCCAGCAGGCCCTGGCCCAGGCGGCGTAGTCCCTCCTCGATGGCCCGGGCCCAGGCGAAGCGGATCCAGCTCTGGGGGAGCAGGGCGAAGCCCCGCCAGCGGGTGCGCTGCCCGGGCAGGGTGGCCACCTGCCGGCTCAAGGACTCGCCCACCCGGTCCAGCAGGATGGCCAGGGCCACGATGGCCAGGCCGGCCTCCACGCCCCGCCCCACCTGTTGGCGCTGGAGCGCGATGAGGACCTCTCGGCCCAGGCCCCCGGCGCCGATGAGGGCCGCGATGACCACGATGCCCAGGGCCATCATGATGGTCTGGTTGATGCCGGCCATGAGGGCCGGCATGGCCAGGGGGAGCTGGACCTTGAAGAGCACCTGTCGGGGGGTGGCGCCAAAGCTCTCGGCCGCCTCCAGCGCGGCCCGGGGCACCTGGCGCAGCCCCAGATTGGTCAGGCGGATGGCGGGTGGGAGCGCGTAGATGACCGTGGCCACCGCAGCAGGGACCCGGGCCACGCCGAAGAAGAGCAGGACCGGGATCAGGTAGACGAAGGCCGGCATGGTCTGCATGGTGTCCAGCACGGGCCGAAGCAGGGCATCCACTCGGTCGTCGCGCGCGGCCCAGATGCCCAGGGGCATGCCCACGGCCAAGGAGAGGAGCACGGACACCCCCATGAGGGCCAAGGTCTGCATGCTCTCGGCCCACAGGCCTACCAGGCCCATGTAGAGGAGCATGGCCCCGGCCACCAGGGCGGTGCGCAGCCCACCGGCATGGAGGGCCACCAGGAAGAAGAAGGCCACCACCACGTACCAGGGCAGGGACAGGAGTTGGCCTTCCACCCCGCGCAGGGCCCAGTCGATGGCATCGCTCAGGGGTTCGAAGAAGTAGACGAAGGCCGGATGGGTGGCCCGATGGCCGATGACCCAGGCCTGGAACGCGTCGATGGGCTCGCGCAGGCCCAGGTACCAGGTATCCGGAAAACGGTCCAAGGGCACGTTGGCCCAGGCCAGGGCGTAGCTGGCCAGGATCAGGGCCCAGAAGCCGGCCAGATAGCGCAGCAGGGTGTTGCGTCGGGGGGTCTCGGGAGGGCTCACAGAGGAGGTAGGAACCATCATGCCCCTCCCAGCGCGGTGAGCACGGCCTTCCAGTCCACGTAGCCGACCGGGTGCTCCTGCTCGTTCACCACCAGCAGAGGCCTTCCCTCCTGGACCAACAGGGGGATGGCCTTTTCCAGCTTGGTGTGGGGGGCCACCGTGTACGGGGCCGGGTTCGAGGGCAGCCCGCTCTCGGCCGCGGGGTGCATCACCGAGGCCACGTCCAACACCTTGGCCCGAGGTGCGTCCACGGTGAAGGCCTGGACGTACTCGTCCACCGGGTGGGCCACGATCTCCTCGGGGGTGCCCACCTGGACCAGCTCCCCATCGCGCATGACCGCGATCCGGTCGCCCAGCTTCACCGCCTCCAGGAAGTCGTGGGTGATGAAGATGAGGGTCTTGTGCATCACCTGTTGCAGCTTGAGCAGCTCGTCCTGCATCTCCCGCCGGATCAGGGGATCCAGGGCGCTGAAGGGCTCGTCGAAGAGCATGATGGCCGGGTCCACGGCCAGGGCCCGGGCCAGGCCTACCCGCTGCTGCATGCCGCCGCTCAGCTCCTGGGGGTAGTAGAGTTCCCAGCCCTGCAACCCCACCAGCTCCAGCACCTCCCGTGCCCGACGGTAGCGCTCCTCCTTGGCCATGCCCCGGATCTCCAGGCCAAAGGCCACGTTGTCGATGACCCGCCGGTGGGGAAAGAGGCCGAAGTGCTGGAAGACCATGCTCATCCGGTGGCGCCGCAGCTCCCGGAGCCGACCCTCGTCCATGGCGGTGACATCCTGGCCGTCCACCAGGATCTGGCCGTAGGTGGGCTCCACCAGGCGGCAGATACAGCGGATCAGGGTGGATTTGCCGCTGCCCGACAGGCCCATGACCACGAAGATCTCCCCTTCCTCCACGTGGAAGGAGACATCCCGGACCGCGATCACGTGGCCTGTGGTCTCCAGGATCTGGGCCTTGTCCAGCCCCTCTTCCGCGCGTTCCCGGGCCAGTTCAGGCCGGGGGCCGAAGATCTTCCACAGGCCTCGACAGGATACCTTGACGCTCGGGTTGGGCACGCTCATGTTGGGTCCATTCTGTCTGTGGTCTGTCCGTGGTGTGGTCTGTCCGTGGCGGCTACCCGGTGTCCACCCGCTCCAACAGGGGGATCCCCGCTTCGTTGCCGGCCCCCAGCTCCGCGAGAAATCGGGGGACCAGGGCATGCATGGCCGCGATGCGCTCTGCGGGCGTGGCGTCGTTCAGGGCGATCCGACCGCCCGCCATGGTGTCGTGGCCTCCCGCGGTGCCGTTGCGCCCCATGAGGGTTCGGAGCAGACGACCGGCTCGGGCCCCGGGCAGATCGGTGCGGACGGAGACGATGAGCCGGGCGTCGTAGATGCCCAGGCAGATGGCCCACGAGACCTCTTCCAGGCGCATGAGCAGGTCCGCGATCTCCGCGGCCATGTCGGGCCGTTCCATCTCGGGCAGCATGCACACGGCCACGTAGCCCTGGCAGGGCTGCACCGCTTTCTCCTCGTCGGGCTCGTCCTCCTGGGGCGGTTCCTGGTGGCAGGGGTAGAGCTTGGTGTTGGCCAGCGCCTGGCTGAGGCTGCGAAAGTAGGAGCGGGGCAGACGGACCTGCTCGATCTGGCTCAACAGCTCGTCGTCCAGCCGGGTGCGGAGGGTGGTGTAGGCCCACACGTCCAGCTCTGAGGTGTGGCGGCTCAGTCCTCGGGTGTCCGCCTTGATCCCGTAGAACAGGGCCGTGGCCAGCCGACGGTCCACGGGAGCTTCGGCCGCGGCCAGATACTCCGTGACCAGGGTGGCGGTCGCGCCCACCTCTGGCCGGACGTCGTGGATCACGGCCCGGAACTGGCTCCGCCGAGGCGGGTGATGGTCGATGACCAGAAGGACCCGCTCCAGGGGATAGTCCAGGGCGTAGAGGAGATGGTTTCCCGCGCTGGGCTGGGTGTCCACCAGGGCCACGCCCCGATACTGGGCCAGGACCCGTCGAGCCTTGGCCAAGGGGATGTGTTTGATCCGCGGGGCGAACAGTTCCACCATGCGGCGGTTCTCGGAGCGGCCGACCATGCCGCCGTGGGCCAGGGTGGTGCGGACCTGGGGAGCCAGGTGTCGGATCAGGGCCTGGACGCCCAGGGCGCTGGAGATGGCGTCTGGGTCCGGATCGTTGTGGGTGAGGATCAGGTACCGGCGCCCCTGTCCCAGCAGCTCCACCAGGTGTTCCAGGCGGCGTTCCATGGCAGCCCGGCGCTGCGCGGTGTACCACTCGGGCAGCGGCAAGGAGGTGGCTTCGCTCATGACGGCACAGGGACCCGTTGGCTCTCGGACGGGCGCGATCGGGGGCAGGACACAGAGCAAGGATACCGGTTTGCCGAGTCCATGTCAAAACGGATCCGAGGAGAAGGGGAACGGGAGAGGCCATCGCTCCCGGGATGGACCGGCCTCCAGGGAGGGGGGCCTTCTGCCATTGTAGCAGAGCCGGCTCCCGACGAGCAAGCCCCCTGCTCCAGTTGGACGTTCGCCTGTTCTCTGGCATACTGGAGAGACCGTGGAGGAGACCGGCCGTGGGCCCCGCGCGACAGATCCATGGCCCCCCGCCAGGTTCGCTGCCCTTCCTGTGCAGAGAGAGGGGCCATGCCCGTCCACGAATCTGGGTGCCAGGCGTGCGGTCACACCTTTGAACGCTGGTGGCCCGGCGTGGCCGCCGCGGAGGGGCCCGGAGCGCCGCCGGGCAGCCGATCCGCTGTCCCCGCTGTGGGAGCGGCCGCACTCGCCCCAGGCTTGCCAGGGTCTCCATGTTGCGGGAACGGGGGGACTCACCCCGGCCGAGGAGCGGGCCCGGCGGGCTCAGGAGGACCGAGGGCCTCCATCACCCCCACGGAGCTCATCCATCGGCTGCAGCGGAGGCGTCCAGGCTAGGAGCAGGAGGCGCATCGTGGTCGGAGACCGGAAGGCGATGGCCGAGAACCCGGAGGCCGGGCAGCCCGTGGTCGCCCGACACCTGCTCATCTCCGGTCGGGTCCAGGGGGTCTTCTTCCGGGCCCGCACCCGGGACCTGGCCCGACGGCTGGGGCTCCATGGTTGGGTACGCAACCTGCCGGACGGCCGCGTGGAGGTGAAGGTGTGGGGCGAGCCCAGCCAGGTGGAAGAGCTGGTGGCCTGGTGCCATCAGGGCCCGCCCGCGGCTCGGGTCACCCATGTGGCCGTGGAGGACGCGGAGCCTGAGCCCGGGGTGACCGGCTTCCACGTCCGTTTCTGAACCCGTTGCCGCTCGACGGCCCTGCATCCAGCTCGATGCCCGTGGACCGGATAACCGTGGACCGATGACCGTGGACTATCGCATCCGGCCCATCCCAGAGGGGGTGGCGGACTATTTCTGGGAGGAGGCCTACCGGCGCCAGGCCCTGGTGGCCCGTCTGTTGGAGCTCTTCCGGACCTGGGGCTACGCGGACGTGATCCCGCCTACCTTCGAGCACGCAGAGGTGTTGGCCGCGCAGGCCAGCCCGGAGCTCCGGGCGGAGATGTACCGTTTTCTGGACCGGGATGGCAGCACCCTGGCCCTGCGCCCCGAGTTCACCACCCCGGTGGCCCGGCTGGTGGGAACCCGGCTGTACGATTGGCCCATGCCCCAGCGCTTCTGCTACGCGGGCAGCGTCTTCCGCTACACCGAGCCCCAGGCCGGCCGACAGCGGGAGTTCTGGCAGGCCGGCGTGGAGCTCATCGGCGCCCGTTCGCCCGAGGCCGACGCGGAGATCCTGGTGCTCACCGCGGAGGCCCTGGACCGGGTGGGCCTCCGCCAGGCCCACATCGTGCTGGGACAGATGCGCTTCCTGCGGGGCCTGTTGGACCACCTGGCCCTGGAACCCAGCCAGGAACGGGCCCTGCGCTGGGCCCTGGAGCGCCGGAGCGAGCCGGCCCTGGCCGAGTTCCTGGCCCAGACCGCCCTGTCCCTCCACCAGCGGCGGGTGGTGGAGCGGCTGCCCCTCCTGAACGGACCCGACCCCCGGCCGATCCTGGCCGAGGCCTCGGACCTCTGCCTGAACCCGGACATGGAGGCCGCCCTGGCGGACCTGGCCGCCATCCTGGACGTCCTGGCCGGCTACGGCGTCCTGGACCGGGTGGACGTGGACCTGACCGAGATCCGGGACCTGGGCTACTACACCGGCATCACCTTCGAGGCCCTCACTCCGGAGCTGGGCTTTCCCGTGGCCAGCGGTGGCCGATACGACGAGCTGGTGCGCCGCTTCGGCCCCGATGCCCCCGCGGTGGGCGTGGCCATCGGCGTGGACCGGGTGCTGTTGGCCCTGCGGCGGAGCGAAGGGCCTGGATCCCGTGCGGCTTCGCCTCGCCCCGTGGCCCCCGATCGGTACGTCCTCACCCACGGCGATCCCCGGGCCCTGGCCCAGGTGCAGGCCTGGCGCCGGGCCGGTCAGCGGGTCCAGGTGGAGGTCAACGGCCGGGACCTGGAGGCGGCCCGCGGCTATGCCCGGGCTGTGGGGATCTCGGTCCTCTACGAATGGCGCGGCGATGGGTTCCGGGAGATCCCGGTGGAGGGGGAGGCCCAGTGAACGGCCGGGAAACCTCGCTCGCCTCCCTGTCCCCAGGGGCGCGAGCGGTGCAAGAAAGTGTACGGCCCGACGGGATGAGGGGAGTGCCATGTCCGCGGTGAGTCACCTGCGCTTCGCGCTGCCCAAGGGGCGTCTGGCCCAGGAGAGCCTGGCCCTGCTCCGGCAGGCAGGGCTCCCCACGCCACCCCGGGAGAATGGGCGCAGGCTGGTGTTGCCCAGTTCCGACGGAGAGATGGCGGTGGAGTACGTGTTGGCCAAACCCTGGGATGTGCCCATCTATGTGGAGTACGGGGCCGCGGATCTGGGCATCTGCGGGCTGGACGTGCTCCGGGAGGGCCGCCGTAACGTCCACGAGCCCTTGCTGCTGCCCTTTGGGCACTGCCGACTGAGCCTGGCCGGGCCGGCCTCGCGCCGGGACACGCCGTTGCGCTACGAGAGCCAGCCCCGGGTGGCCACCAAATACCCTCGCCTCACCCGGGACTTCTTCGTCCGTCGGGGCATCAATGCCGAGGTCATCGCGCTCAACGGCTCGGTGGAGCTGGGGCCCATGTTGGGCCTTGCGGACCTGATCGTGGACCTGGTCCAGACCGGCTCTACCCTGCGGGCCAACGGCCTAGTGGAGTTCCGGACCATCCTGGAAAGCCAGGCCGTGCTCATCGTGAACCGGGCTGCGTATCGGTTGAAGGCCACGCCGGTGCAGAGGTTCTTGGCGCGCATCCGGAGCGTGGTCCAGGCGAAAGGGGAAGGACCATGAGTGCGTTGGTGGAACCGTCGCGGCATCTCGTCGGGGTGAAGTTCGTCCATCTCCGGGTCTTCGAGGACGAACGGGGACGTTTCATGGAGACCTTCCGCAAGGAATGGTTTCCCGAACGCTCCTGGGAACGGGTTCAGACCAATCGCAGCGACTCGAAGGCCGGGGTGCTGCGGGGGCTCCACTACCACTTCCACCAGGTGGACTACTGGACCTGCCCCTTCGGACGGGTCCAGGTGGCTCTGGCCGATCTGCGCCCGGACTCGCCCACCTTCCGCCAGGTGGAGACGGTGGAGCTGGGGCCCGAGCACCCTCTGGGGATCTTCATCCCCGTGGGGGTGGCCCATGGCTTCGTGGCCCTGACGGATGCCACCCTGCTCTATCTGGTGGACAACTACTACGACGGCAGCGACGAGCACGGGGTGGCCTGGGACGATCCCGATCTGGCCATCCCCTGGCAGTTGGACGCCCCCCTGCTCTCGCCCCGGGATCGGGCCAATCCCCGGCTGGCGGAGATCGCCCCGGATCGGCTGCCTCGTCTGGCCGCGCTCCACACCCTCTGAGGCCCCATCCGGCCTCCCGGCGTGGGCACGGCCCCATCCCAAGTGATTCGGACCGCATGGAGGCGTTATGGAGAACGGACTCTCGGCTGCCCCTTCCCGGGCAGCCTCGGACCCGGACCGCTGGCAGTTGACCCTGCGGACGCGGACCTGGCGGGAATACCTGCTCCTGGTGTTCAAGGGCTTTCTCATGGGCAGCGCGGATGTGGTGCCCGGGGTCTCCGGTGGCACCATGGCCTTCATCCTGGGCATCTACGAGGAACTGATCCTGAGCATCCGGGCGGCTGCCCGACCGCCCTTCTGGCACGCCCTGCTCCGAGGACGTCTGACAGAGGCCCTGGAGCGGATCAACGTCCGTTTCCTCCTGGCCGTCTTCAGCGGCATCGCCCTGGCCATCCTCACCCTGGCCCAGGTGTTGGAGTGGCTTCTGGAGAACCATCCCGCGCTGGTGTGGAGCTTTTTCTTCGGCCTGGTCCTGGGCTCTGTCCTCACCGTGCGCCGTCGGGTCCGCCACTGGACGTGGGGCCTCTGGGCTGTGGCGCTGGTCGGCGCGGTGGGCGCGTACTTCCTGGTGGGCGCGGTGCCTGTGCAGACCCCCAATGCCTGGTGGTTTCTGATCTTGAGCGGTGCGCTGGCCATCTGTGCCATGATCTTGCCCGGGATCTCCGGCGCGTTCATCCTGGTCTTGCTGGGGAAATATCAGTTCGTGCTCAGCGCGGTGAACCAACGGGACGTGGTGAGCCTGGGTCTGGTGGGCATCGGCGCGGCCATCGGCATCGTCAGCTTTGCCCAGGTACTGGGCTGGCTGTTCCGGCGCTACCACGATCCCACAGTGGCCTTGCTCACGGGCTTGATGCTGGGCAGCCTGCGCAAGATCTGGCCGTGGAAGGAGACGGTGGAGTACCTGGTCGGCCGGCACGGCGAGATCGTCCCCACCGTGCAGCGCAACGTCCTGCCTCCTTTGCTGGTGGACGGCAGCATGAACGGGCAGGTCCTGGCTGCCCTGTTGTTGGCCGCTCTCGGCTTCATCGCGGTGATCCTCGTGGAGCGGTACGTGGCCGAGTGAGGGAGCGGCTCTCCGGGGGGTGCTTCTTCACACTCGGCCTTTTGCCCCCAGGGGCCGGCTGTACGCAGAGGGGCGGCCCCCCCGTTTGCCTGCCCGGGGCTCGCACCCCTGCCGACGAGCTGGAGTGAGCCGGGGGGGCGGCTTTCGGGCTGGTTGCGGCCATTCCCCAGACCGTGTATAATGCCTGGCCAGGTCCAGGGACGTCCGGCCAGGTCCCTTCCACGGCCCTTTTCATTCCCCCGACAGGCCGACTCTTCCAACCATCTCATCTGCATCTGTATTGCCCACCGTCCTGGCAAGCGGTATGTCTCCGCTGCGCCGCGGTGGTTCGATCTCCCATCCGGAGGGATGGCCCCGTGTGGCTCACGGAGCACCGGGCAAAGAGCCTGTGTCGCGACCATGGCATCGCCGTGCCCGATGGGGAGCTCGCCGCGACCCCGGCTGGGGCCGCGGCCGCTGCCCGCCGGCTGGGGTGCCCGGTGGTGGTCAAGGCCCAGGTGGCCATCTCGGGCCGAGGGAAGCTCGGTGGGGTGAGGCGGGCGGCAGATCCGGAGGCCGCTGACCAGGCAGCGGCCTCTCTGTTGGGAACGCGGATGGATGGCCAGCCCGTGGAAGCGGTGCGGGTGGAGTCGTATCTGGACCATGGGGACGAGTTCTACCTGAGCATCGGGCTGGATCCCACCCAGGCCACCCCGGTAGCGCTGGTCAGTGCCCAGGGAGGCGCGGAGATCGAGGATCGGGCCGGGGCATGGCCGGATCTCCTTGCCCGGCTGGCCATCTCGCCCGTGGACGGTCTGCGCCCCTACCACGGCTGGCAACTGGTCACCCAGGCCCGGATCCCGGCCCCGGTACGCGCGGGGGTGGTCCAGGTCTTGCAGGCCATGTACACCCTCTACCGCGACCTGGACGCCTTGCTGGTGGAGATCAACCCCCTGGCGGTCCGGGCGGACGGCGAGGTGGTGGCCCTGGATGCCAAGATCCTGGTGGACGACAACGCGCTCTACCGGCAGCCCACCCTGGCCCAGGAGCGCCGGCTTTCCTCGGCCGAACGCCGGGCTGCCCAGGTGGGGATCCACTACGTCCCTCTGGAGGGGGATATCGGCATCGTGGGCACCGGTGCCGGGATGGCCATGGCCAACATGGACCAGGTGACCCACTTCGGAGGACGCCCGGCCAACTTCATGGACATCGGCCCGGGCATCCTGCGCGGGGGCGCCCGGGTGGCCCTGGAGATCCTGTTGGAACGCCCGGACCTGAAGGCCGTCCTCTTCAGCGGCTACACGGCCGGCCCCCTGGAGCGGGTGGCCCGAGACATCCTCGCGGCCCTGGCCGCACACCCTCAGCGGGCCCTTCCGGTGGTGGTGCGGCTCCAGGGGCACCAGGATGCCGAGGCCCGAGCCCTCCTGGCCGGGGCCTCGGATCCCCGGCTCCACCTGGAGGCGGACTTCGACATCGCGGCCCGGAAGGCCGTCCAGCTTGCCCAGAGCCATACGGTTCCACCATGGCCATCCTGATCGACGAGCGCACCCGTTTTCTCGTCCAGGGGATCACCGGGCGGTTCGGCCGCCACTACGCCCCGCGGATGCGCCGCTACGGCACCCAGATCCTGGCCGGGGTCAGCCCCGGGCATGGCGGCGAGATCGTGGACGGGATCCCCGTCTACAACACCGTGGCCGACGCCCGGGCCCACCATCCGGTGGACGCGGCCATTGTGCTGGTCCCTGGGCCGGCCGCCCAGGATGCCCTCCTGGAGGCCGCCCAGGCCGGTCTCTCTCCCATCGTGGCCCTCATGGACGGCATGCCCATCCAGGACATGGTCTGGCTCCGGCACCGCCTTCGGCACAGCGCCACGGTCCTGATCGGGCCCAACTCGCCGGGGCTGATCAGCCCGGGGCGCAGCGTGGCCGGCTTCATCCCGCCCCAGAGCTGTTGTCCGGGGCCTGTGGGCATCGTCTCCCGCAGCGGCACCCTCACCTACCAGACCGCGCACCTGCTCAAGGCCCGGGGAATCGGCCAGAGCACCGCGGTGGGCATCGGCGGCGATCCCGTGGTGGGCACCTCCTTCGTGGATCTGCTGCAGCGCTTCCAGGCGGACCCCGAGACGGAGGCCGTGGTGCTCATCGGCGAGGTGGGCGGCACCATGGAGGAGGAGGCCGCGGCCTTCATCCGCGCGGGCCACTTCACCAAGCCGGTGGTGGCCTTCGTCGCGGGCCGGTCCGTGCCTGTGGGCCGGCGCATGGGCCACGCGGGGGCCCTGGTCATGGGCCGTCGGGGCACCCATGCGTCCAAGGTGGCGGCGCTCCAGGAGGCCGGGGTGGCGGTGGCGGCCCTGTTGACCGAGATCCCGTCCCTGGTGGCAGCGAGGTTGCGGACATGAGCCAACCGGTCATCTCCCTGCGCCATGTGAGCATGGCCTTTCCCCAGCACAACGGCGACGCCTTCCTGGCCCTGCAGGATGTGAGCCTGGACGTGGACCCGGGGCGCTTTGTCTCCATCGTGGGTCCGTCCGGGTGTGGGAAATCCACCACCTTGTCGCTCATCGCGGGGCTGCTCTTCCCCACGGACGGCGAGGTCTGGCTGGAGGGCCGCCGGGTGGAGGACGTCCAGACCTCTGTGGGCTTCATGTTCCAGCAGGACGCCCTGTTTCCCTGGAAGACGGTGCTGGGCAACGTGATGGCCGGCCTGCTCTTCCGCCAGGTGCCCCGGAAAGAGGCCCAGGAGCGGGCCCTGAGCTGGATCCGGCGGGTGGGGTTGGCCGGCTTCGAACACCACTATCCCTACCAGCTCTCCGGCG
The DNA here is from genome assembly GCA_026989655.1 of Caldilineaceae bacterium. Lineage (GTDB taxonomy): Bacteria > Chloroflexota > Anaerolineae > Caldilineales > Caldilineaceae > JALSIX01. The sequence goes on along the minus strand of JALSIX010000080.1, from coordinate 41,329 downwards.
GGATGCGCAAGCGGGTCAGCCTGGCCCAGACCCTGGTCTACGACCCGGATATCCTGCTCATGGACGAGCCCTTCAGTGCTCTGGACGTCCAGACCCGGGACCTCATGGAGAACGAGCTCCTGGCCCTGTGGCAGGAGCTGCGCAAGACCGTGTTGTTCATCACCCACGATCTCCAGGAGGCCATCGCGCTCTCGGACGAGGTGGTGGTGATGACGGCCGCGCCGGGCCGGATCAAGGCCCGTTATCCCATCCAGTTGGCCCGCCCCCGCAACCTGTTGGACATCCGCACCTCCCCCGAGTTCGAGGCCATCTACAGCCACATCTGGGGGGATCTCCGGGAGGAGGTGATGGCCAGCTATGCCCGTTCCCAGTGAGGCTGGAGCGAGGAGCGCGACATGGAGACCCGGCAACCGTCACATCGCCTGATCTGGTTCCTTCGGGGGGTGCTGTTGGTCGCCTTTCTCGGCGGATGGGAGATGGGGGCCCGGGCCGGGTTCCTGGATCCCTTCTTCTACAGCTCCCCCGGCGCGATCCTGGCCCGGCTGTTCCAGTGGGCCGCGGACGGCTCCATCTTCCGCCACATCGGCATCACCCTCTGGGAGATGATGCTGGGCTTTGCCATCGGCACGGTCAGCGGCATGCTCCTGGGCTATCTGTTCGCCCGCTCGGAGCTGTTGGGCGGGGTCTTCGAGCCCCTGATGGCCCTCCTGAACGCGATCCCCCGGCTGGTCCTGGCGCCCCTCTTCATCCTGTGGTTCGGGCTGGGCATCACGTCCAAGGTGGTGATGAGCCTCGCGCTGGTGGTCTTCGTGGTCTTCTTCGCCACCTACACCGCGATCAAGGAGGTGGACCCGATCCTCATCGCGAACGCCCGGATCCTGGGGGCCCGACCTCGGGATCTGACCTGGCACGTGTTGGTGCCCTCGGCCCTGACCTGGATCTTCACCAGCCTGCGCACCAGCGTGGGCTTCGCGCTGATCGGCGCGGTGGTGGGGGAGTACCTGGGCGCGACCAAGGGCCTGGGCTATCTGGTCTCCTTCGCGGAGTCCATGTTCGACGCCACCGGGGTCTTCGCGGGGCTGGTGGTGATGGTGATCGTGGCCGGTGGCCTGGACTACGTGATCGGCCGTATCGAGACCCGTTTTTCCGTGTGGAAACCCAGCCGATAGCCGTCGTCCGTATCCCAGTCCATCTTCACCCACCTGAAAGGAGGCTCCCATGAACATCCGTGTCCGCCCATGGGCCGTGCTGGTGGCCGTCGTCCTGCTAGGGGCCCTGGTCCTCTCGGCCTGTCAGGTGACTGCGCCGCCACCGCCCCAGGCAGGTGGCGAAGGCCAGGCCTCTGCGCCGCCCCCCCGGGAGAAGGTCACCGTGGCCGTGGGCGCGCAGCATGCCATTGTCTATCTGCCCTTTGACGTTGCCGCGGCCCTGGGCTACTTCGAGGACGAGAACCTGGACGTGGATCTGCAGTTCTTCCGGGGCGGCAGCGAGTCGGCCAATGCCCTGATCGGCGGCTCTGCGGATTTCTCCGGCAACGCCATCGACCACGCGCTGAAGGCCCAGATCCAGGGCAAGGACCTGCGCATGGTGGTCAACTTCATGGACACGCCCTGCGTCACCCTGGTGGCCCGCAGCGATCTGGAGGGCCAGGTCCAGTCTGTCGCGGACCTGAAGGGGAGGAAGGTGGGCATCACCCGGAAGGGATCGGCCACCCACATCCTGGCGGTGTACACCGCGGTCAAGGCGGGGCTTTCCCCTGACGAGATCGAGATCATCGACGTGGGGGCCTCCACCATGCCCGCGGCCATCCAGGCCGGTGAGGTGGACGCGGCCTGGGGAGCTGCGCCCTACACCACCCAGATCATCAAGGCCGGCAAGGCCTTCCCCCTGTTGGACCTGTGCAAGCTGGAGGAGGCCACCCAGGCCATGGGCGGAGGATACCCCTTCACCGGCATGTTGACCCGGGATGACGTGATCGCAGAGCGGCCCGAGGTGGTCCAGCGGATGGTGAACGCCATGGTCCGGGCCCAGCTCTTCATCACCCGCAGCAGCGCCCAGGAGATCGCGGATGTCCTCTCCAGGGAGGTCACCGGCGACGATCTCCAGACCTATATCGAGGCCCTGGAGGCCAATCTGCCGGCCTTCAACCGCAACGGCGGCGTCATCGACCCGGCAGGCCTGGAGCGTCTCCTGGACCTGCACCGGACCTTCGGCACCTTCGGCCCCGACCAGGAGGTGGATCTGGAGGGGCTCTACGACAACACCTTCGCGGAGAAGGCCGTCCAGGCCCTGAAGGAGTGAGAGAGACACGGCAGCGGCCCCGGTGTGGGGATGCCCTGCGCCGGGGCCCCGTGATCCCAGAGCGCATATGGTCGCCCAGACGATCACCGAGAAGATCCTGGCCTCCCACGCGGGGCTGTCCTCTGTGCGCCCCGGGCAGTTCATCACCGCCCGGGTCGATCGGGTGATGGCCCATGACATCACCGGCCCGCTGGCCCTGGCCCAACTGGAGGCCCACGGGATCGACCGGCCCTTCGATCCCGAGCGGATCGTGCTGGTGCCGGATCACCTGGTGCCCAGCCCCACGGCCCAGGCGGCCCAGGCCATCCACCGTCTGCGGGCCTTTGCCCGGCGTCATGGTGTGACCTTCTTCGAGGTAGGACGGGGCGGCATCGCCCACATCCTCCTGCTGGAGGAGGGGCTGGTGGCCCCTGGAGAACTGGTGGTGGGTGCGGACTCCCACACATGCACCCTGGGGGCGGTGGGGGCCTTCGCCACGGGCCTGGGCTCCACCGACACGGCCGCGGCCATGGCCACCGGCGAGGTCTGGCTCCGGGTGCCGGCCACCATCCGGGTGCGGCTGGAGGGCTCCTTGCCCCGGTTTGTCATGGCCAAGGACATCATGCTGGCCCTCCTGGCCCAGATCGGCCTGGACGGCGCGGCCTACCGGGCCCTGGAGTTCGTGGGCTCCACCCTGGCCGAGCTGGACCTGGACGAGCGGGCAACCCTGTGCAACATGGCCGTGGAGGCTGGGGCCAAGAACGGCATCGTGCCCCCGGATCCCCGCACCCTGGCCTACGTGGAGGCCCGGGTCGCGCGGCCTTTCACCCCTGTGGTCAGCGACCCGGGGGCCGACTACCTGGACGAGGTGGTCATCCGGTGCTCCCACCTGGAGCCCCTGGTGGCCGAGCCCCACTCGCCCGCGCGGGGACGCCCTGTGTCGGAGCTGGCGGGCCTGCGGGTGGACCAGGTCTTTCTGGGGAGCTGTACCAACGGCAAGTTGACGGACCTCCGGGTGGCCGCGGCCTTGCTGCGGGGGCGGCGGATCCCGCCCCACGTGCGGATGGTGGTGACACCGGCCACCCAGTCCATCTACCGGGAGGCCCTGGCCGAGGGGTTGTTGGAGGTCTTCGTCCAGGCCGGCGCGGTGGTGACCGGGGCGAGCTGTGGGGCCTGCCCGGGACTCCACACGGGGGTTCTCGGGCCCGGCGAGGTCTGTCTCGCCACCACGAACCGGAACTTCCGGGGTCGGATGGGAAGCCCCGAGGCCCGGATCTACCTGGCCAATCCGGCCGTGGCCGCGGCCACGGCCCTCACGGGGGTGCTCACGGATCCCCGGGCGGTGGTGGGTGGGGAGGGGCTCTTCGTGTAGCCAGAAGAGGTGCAGCATATCGATGTCTGCTGTGGAGGAGGTGCCCGTGACCTTGCCCACGATCCGGGGCCGGGTGCACCGGGTGGGGGATCACGTGAACACCGATCTCATCATTCCCGGAAAGTACTGTCTGACCACCTCCCGGGAGCGGCTGGGGCCCCACTGTCTGGAGGGCTGGGAGCCGGGCTTTGCCCGGCGTGTCCGCCCGGGAGACGTGCTGGTTGCCGGGGAGAACTTCGGCGGGGGCTCGTCTCGGGAGCACGCGGTGTTGGCCCTGCAGGGCGCGGGGTTCCACGCGGTGATCGCGGCCGGCTTCGCGCGGATCTTCTTCCGCAACGCGATCAACTTGGGCCTGCCGGTCCTCGTCTGCCCGGACGCGGCGGCCCAGGCTGCCGACGGCGATCTCGTGGAGATCGACGTCGGCCAGGGACGGATCCTCCTGGATGGCCGGGTGTTCCGGGCCGAGCCGTATCCGCCTTTCCTCCAGGAGATCCTGGCCCATGGCGGTTTGATGCCCTATGTGGTGGCCCGGACGCGGGCTGGGTCTTCTCGGCCCACATCCTGAGCCGTCCATCCCTCTCTCAGCTCCCACCCCCACCCTCTCTGGACCCCGCTTGGCTCCATCTGGCTCGGGGTGTAGGCCCTTCCCGCAGTCGGTGGTATACTGGGGTGGGATGGGCACAGGATCTCGCAGGCACGACCTTCTTGGAGCCGAGGGGTTCGCCATCGCTGCGGTGGTGGCCGCGGCCGGCCGGAGTCGCCGGATGGGGCAGGCCAAACAGCTCCTGCCATGGGGCTCGGGCACGGTGATCCAGGCGGTGGTGGCCCATCTGTTCCAGGCCGGGGCCGATCCTGTGGTGGTGGTCACCGGCCATCGGGCCTCCGAAGTGGAGGCCACCCTGACCGATACCCCGGCATACCTGGTGTACAACCCGGATCACGGGCACACGGAGATGCTGCGCTCCTACCAGGTGGGGGTCCAGGCCCTGGTCTCCGACCCGAAGCTGGCCGGCACCCTCCTGGCCCTGGGGGATCAGCCCCATGTTCCCCCAGGCACCATCCGGCGGATCCTGGTCCGGGCCCGAGAGGTGCCGGAGCGGGTGGTGGTGCCCAGCCATCGGATGCGCCGGGGACATCCCATCTACCTGCCCCGGGAACTGTGGCCCGACCTCCTGGCCCTGGGGGCCGAGGCCACGCTCCGGGAGCTGCTGAGGCGCCACGCCCACCGGATCGAACACGTGGTGGTGGACACCGAGGCTGTGCTGTTGGACATGGACCGTTGGGCGGAATACGAGAGGCTGCGGCCTCGGACCCCGGGAGGCTGTACCCTTTCCCAGGACAAGGAGGCAGGATGAGCGCCGCGATCTACGGACATCTGCGCCGTTTCGTGGAGGAGGGCCAGCCGGTGGCCCTGGCCACCATCGTGGAGGCCCGGGGCTCGGTACCTCGGGAGGTGGGGGCCAAGATGATCGTCCACCCCCTGGGACGCCATGTGGGGACCGTGGGCGGCGGTTGCGGCGAGGCCGACGTCATCCGGGTAGCCCTGGACGTGATCCAGGACGGGGTCCCCCGGGTGGTGCGGGTGGACCTGACAGAGGACATCTCCATGCAGAGCCTGGGGGTCTGCGGCGGTGTCATGGACGTGTACATCGAACGCTGGCCGCCTGGCTAGGGGAGTCCCCTCTGGACATCGGCACGCTCTTCCCCCCCTACCTGCTCCCCTCCAGCTCCTCCATGGAGGGGCGGTTGTGCAGGCGGACGGGCGCGTAGGCCTTGCGCAGCCGCAGGTTGATCATCTCCACGCCGAAGGAGAAGGCCATGGCGAAGTAGGCGTAGTTGCGCAGCCGCAGCTCCTCCACCGCCTCCGGTATCCACCCCTCCAGCACCAGCAGGAAGCCGATCAGGATCAGGAAGGCCAGGGCCAGGATCTTCATGGTGGGGTGTTCCTCCACGAAGCGGCCGATGGCCCCGGCAAAGACCACCATCACCCCAGCCGCCGCCACCACCGCGGTGATCATCACCCACAGCACCCCGGACAGCCCCACCGCGGTGATCACCGAATCCAGGGAGAAGACCATGTCGATGAGCACGATCTGCGCGATCACCGCGGCCAAGGACGCGGCCGTCCGCATGGTGGGGGGGCGTTCCACAGCCTCCAGCTTCTCGTGGATCTCGTAGGTGCTCTTGGCGATGAGGAAGAGACCGCCGCCCAGGAGGATCAGGTCCCGGCCGGAGAGGTCGTTGCCCAGGAGGGTGATCAGGGGGCGGGTCAACCGCATGACCCAGGTGATGGTGAGGAGAAGCAGGATCCGGGTGATGACGGCCAGGCCGATGCCGATGGAGCGTCCCAGATGTTGTTGGTGTCTCGGGAGCTTGTTGCTGAGGATGGCGATGAAGATCACGTTGTCCACCCCCAGGACGATCTCCAGGACCACCAGGGTGGCCAGGGCGATCAGGTTCTCGCTGGTGAGAAGCGGTTCCATGGGTGCCTTTCCCTTCCATGCTGGGTAGGGGTTTCGATGAAGGCAGAGTGCGTCGGGGTCTGGCCCCCTCTTTCGAGCCGGGCCAGGGCCCTCGATCCCATGCCGGCGCTCGCTATCCCAGGGAGGCGAGCAACCACTCCTGGAGGCCCAGGAAGCGGAAGATGGAGTAGAGGATCACCAGGATCAACAGCCGTCGGACCCAGAGATTGGCGTCCCGGTAGCTGACCGCAAACCGGGCCGCCGCCCATGCTCCCAGGCTCTGGCCCACGGCCACCAGGAGCCCCAGGGGCCAGTTCACCTGGCCGTTGGCGATGAAGATCGCGATGGCGCTGAAGCTGAAGACCAGCACGATGAGGAGCTTCAGCGCGTTGGCGTGGGTCAGGGTGTAGCCCGCGCCCATCACCAGCGCGGTGAGCAGGAAGATCCCCACCCCCACCTGGATGAACCCCCCGTACATCCCGATCGCGAAGAAGATGGCCAGGGTCAGAAGGCCTGGACGCCCCTCCTGAAACTCCGACTGTTCCCGCAGCCACCGCTTGGGGTTCAGCAGGACCAGGAGCAACATGACCACCATCACCGCGCCGATGGCCCGGTTCATGGCCTGTTCGTCCAGGTCCACCGCGATCTGGGCCCCCACGGCCGCCCCCAGGAAGGCCGGGAGCACCAGCCACAGCCCTCCCCGCAGGTCCATCTTGCCGCTGCGGGCAAAGGTGGCGATGCCCACGATGTTCTGGACAATGACCCCGACGCGGTTCGTCCCGTTGGCCACGTTGGCCGGCAGCCCCAGGAAGACCAACAGGGGCAGGGTGACGGCCGAGCCGCTTCCGGCCAAGGTGTTGATGATGCCGGCCAGGAACCCGGCCAGGATGGCCAGGAGGTACTGGAGTGGCGTGATCTGCATGGTGGACGCTCCACCTCTCACAGTTGGGGCACGATCTGGGCCAGCCGTTCGACGGCCTTCTCCAGATCGTCCATGGACGCGGCAAAGGAGAAGCGGACATGGCCCTCCCCGGCCCGGCCGAAGGCGATCCCAGGGGTGGTGGCGATGAGCCCTTTCTCCAACAGGAGCTGGGACAGGGCCAGGCTGTCCCGGTCGGTCTCGGTGAAGCGGGCGAAGAGATAGAACGCGCCCTCCACGGGGCCGCTCTCCAGCCCCGGGATCTCTTCCAGGGCATCCAGGAGGAAGCGACGACGGGCGTCGTAGGCGGCCACCATCTCGGCCACACACTCCTGGGGGCCGTTGAGCGCGGCCACGGCCGCGGTCTGCACGAAGCTGGCCGCGCAGGTGACGCTCTGGGTCTGATAGCGCCGGGCCAGCCGGGCCACGGCCAGGGGGGCGGCCAGCCACCCCAGACGCCAGCCGGTCATGGCGTAGGCCTTGCTCAGCCCGTTGACGGTCACGGTGCGTTCTGCCATGCCCGGCAGGCTGGCCGGGCTGATGTGCCGGTGGCCGTCGTAGACGATGTGCTCGTAGATCTCGTCGCTGAGCACGTACAGGTCGTGCTCCTGCGCGACCTGGGCCACGGCCTCCAGCTCGGCCCGGGTGAACACCCGGCCGGTGGGGTTGTTGGGGGAACAGATCAGGATGAGCTGGGTCCGGGGGGTCACATGCGCCCGGAGTCGTTCCGAGGTCACCCGAAAGCCCTCTCCGGCCTCCAGGGGAACGGAGACCGGAAGGGCCCGATGGAGTCGGATCATGGGGCTGTAGCTGACCCACGTGGGCTCCAGGACCAGGACCTCGTCCCCTGGATTCAGGAGCACTGCCAGGGCCGCGTAGATGGCCCACTTGGCCCCGGGCGTCACCAGGATCTGGTCTGGGGAGAAGGTCAGGCCGTTGTCCCGGGCGTGCTTGGCCACGATGGCCTCCAACAGCTCCGGCTTGCCGTGGGAGGGCGGGTAATGGGTGTCTCCGGCCTGGATGGCCCGGAACGCGGCCTCCTGGATGTGTCTGGGGGTGTCGAAGTCCGGCTCCCCCGCGGCCAGGTTCACCACGTTCAGGCCCGCGGCCTTCATCTCGCGGCCCTTCTGGACCATGGCCGCGGTGAGGCTACCGGGAACGGATTGAAGCAGCTCGGATAGGGGTTTCATGGAGGCGCTCCCCAAAGTGTGCTCGTCGGGCTCGACAAGTTCCTGGGATGGGGCTGGAAGGCGTGGACCATATCCGGGCGAAGCCTCTACCCCCGGGCCCTTGCCTACGAGGCGGGAATGTCCTGGGGAATCCCCTGGGTGAGCACGTCCACCATGGCCTGGGCCACGTACTCCACCGTGGCCTGGGTGAGCCCGGCCACGTTGATCCGGCCAGAGCTCACCGCGTAGATCGCGTAGCGTTCCCGCAGACGCCGGACCTGTTCGGGCGTGAGGCCGGTGTAGGAGAACATCCCCCGCTGGCGTACGATGAAGGAGAAGTCCCGGGGAGCCCCCAGCTCGTGGAGGCTCTCGGCCAGGAGGTGGCGCATGGCGTGGATGCGATCCCGCATCTCCCGCACCTCCTCCTCCCAGAGGGCCCGGAGCTGGGGATCGCGGAGCACGGTGTACACCACCCGCGCTCCGTGGGCGGGTGGGTTGGAGTAATTGGGCCGGACCACCCTCTTGACGTGGCCTTGGGCGATGGCCGCGGCCCGGTCCGTCTCCGCGATCAGGGTCAGGGCTCCAGCCCGCTCGTTGTAGAGGCCGAAGTTCTTGGAGAAGGAGCTGGCCACCATCATCTCAGGGCAGTGGTCCGCCAGGATCCGAATTCCCTGGGCGTCCTCCTCCAGCCCTTGGGCAAAGCCCTGGTAGGCGAAGTCCACCAGGGGCAGGATGCCCCGTTCCGCGGCCATCTGGGCCACGGCCGTCCACTGCTCTCGGGTGAGGTCCGCACCGGTGGGGTTGTGGCAGCAGCCGTGGAGCACCAGCACATCGCCTGAGGGGATCTGGGCCACCGCATCCAGCAGGGCCTGGAAGTCCACCCCATGGGTGGCCGGATCGAAGTAGGGGTAGACGTCCACCCGGAGCCCCGCGGCCTGGAAGATGTTCGGGTGGTTCGGCCAGGTGGGGCGGCTGAGCCACACCGTGGCCTCCGGCGCGATCCGGGCCAGGAAGTCCGCGGCCACCCGCAGAGCCCCGGTTCCTCCAGGCGTCTGGGTGGTGACAGCCCGCCCTTCCCGGCATGCCGGATGTCGGGCGCCGAAGAGCAGTGTCTGGACCTGGGAGCCCAGCCCGGGCAGGCCATCGATGGGGAGATAGCTCTTGTCCTCTCCCTCTGCCAACAGGCGGCGTTCTGCCTCTCGCACGGCGGCCAACACCGGGGTGCGGCCCTGGGCGTCCTTGTAGACGCCCACCGCCAGGTTCACCTTCCGGGGGTTCGGATCCCGTTTGAAGGCCTCGGTCAGGCCGAGGATGGAGTCCGCAGGGGCTGGATCGAGACGGTCGAACATGGCATGTCCTTCCACGGGTCGGCTGGAAAAACGGCACGATCGCGGTCGAGGGCTACTCCATCACCAGGACCCCTCGGGCCAGGCGTCCGGCCTCCATGTCCGCGAAGGCCTGGGCGATCTCCTCCAAGGGGTAGCGCCGGGTGATCAGGGCGTCCAGGTCCAGGTGCCCGGCCAGATAGATCCGCTGCAACATGGGCAGGTCCACCTCCGGTCGCATGGACCCGGCGAAGGAGCCTCGCAGGGTCTTGTTCTGGAAGATGAGCACCCCGGGGCGGATGGCCACCTCGTCCAGCGCGGCGTGGAGCCCGATGAGGGTGGCCGTGCCACCGGGTCGGACGGCCTCCAGGGCCTGGCGGATGGTGGTGGCCGCGCCCACGCTGTCGAACACGTAGTCGGGGCCGCCGTCGGTCAGGTGCCGCAGCAGGGCCACCACGTCCTCCTGGCCCGCGTGGACCGTGTGGGTGGCCCCCAGACGTCGGGCCAGCGCCAGCTTGTCCGCGACCGTGTCCACCGCGATGACCGTGTGGGCACCCGTGGCCAGACATCCCAGCAGCGCGCTCAGGCCTACCCCGCCGCAGCCGATCACCGCGGCCCGCTGGCCGGGGGGCATCCGGGCCGTGTGGAAGACCGCGCCCACGCCGGTGACCACGGCACAGCCCAGGATGGCCCCCACCTCGAAGGGCACGCCCTCCAGGAGGGGCACCACGCCCTCCTCCGGCACCACCGTGTACTCGGCCATGGTCGCAGAGCCCAGATAGTGGCCCACGGCCGTGCCGTCCTCCAGGCGGATCCGGGTGCTTCCGTCCGGAAGCCGTCCTTGAAAGGTGGTCTGCTCCAGGCGGCGACACAGGTTCGGCTCTCCCCGCAGGCAGGGCTCGCAGGTCCGGCATCCCGGCAGCCAGTTGATCACCACTGGATCCCCGGGCGCCACCCGGGTGACCCCTGGCCCCACGGCCTCCACCACGCCGGCACCCTCGTGGCCCAGGACCAGCGGGGGTCGGGCCCGGAGCTCTCCGCGGAGGGTGTGGAGGTCCGAGTGACACACCCCGGCCGCGCGGATCCGCACCAGCACCTCTCCGGCCCTGGGGGGCTCCAGGGCCACAGGGACTACCTCCAGCCGACCGGCTTCTCGCACCAGGGCCGCACGGACTTGCATGGATCTCCTCCGGAAAGGGAACGCGGGGGGAGCTGCCCTGTGGGGGCAGGGGAGCCGCCCGCGCCCCCAGGGCTCATGGGGTGCGGAAGTACTTGCCGATGATGGCCTCCAGCCTCTCCACCACCCGGGGTGGGACCTGGCTGCGATCCGTGATCAACGCATCCTGGAGTGCATGGGCCTGGGGCGACGGCGGCGCGTCGGCCAGGAGGGCGATGGCATGGGCCACGGCCTGTTTGGCCACCTCCGCGTTGCGCATGAGGGTCCGCACCACCATCTCCACGGTCACGGGCTCCTCGGACTGGTGCCACACGTCGTAGTCGGTGACGTGGGCCATCACCGCGTAGCTCATCTCCGCCTCCCGGGCCAGGAAGGCCTCGGGCACGGTGGTCATGCCGATGATGTCCATGCCCAGCTTGCGGAAGGCGTGGCTCTCGGCCTTGGTGCTGAAGCGGGGGCCCTCGATGGTGACGAACGCTCCGCGCCGGTGCACGGGATTGCCCGTCTGTTCCACGGCCCGGTAGCAGATCTCGCTCAGGAAGGGGCAGAAGGGCTCGGCCACACTCACGTGGGCCACCAGGCCGTCCGTGCCCACGTCCGGGTCGTCGAAGAAGCTCAGGGGGCGCAGCCGGGTTCGGTCCAAGAGCTGATCGGGGATCACGATGTCCCCGGGATGGATGTGCTCCCGTAGACTCCCGCAGGCGCTCACCGCGATGAGGTACTCCACGCCCAGGAGCTTGAAGCCGTAGATGTTGGCCCGCTGGGGCAGGCGGGTGGGGCTGATGCGATGTCCCCGGCCGTGGCGGGGGAGAAAGGCCACCCGCTGGCCGTGGAGGGTGCCCACCACGTACGCGTCCGAGGGCTTGCCAAAGGGCGTCTCCAGCTCGATCTCCTCCACATCCTGGAGGGCCTCCATCCGGTAGACGCCGCTGCCGCCGATGACACCGAAACGAATCCGTTCGCTCATGGACGATTCTCCCTGGAATATGGAGGTGTGGGTGGATGTCCAGATGGCTGGGATGGCGCTACCGGGAGGGCAACAGCCCCGCGGCAGGGCCCAGGGCATCCTCCCGGCCTCGCCGTCCGGTCACCGGGATCTGGACGGCCGTGTAGTTGCCTGTCGCGTCTCGCACCAGCCAGACCGTGCGCTCCAGGTGGAGTTCCTCCGCCTCTCCCAGCCGGGGCCAGAGGGAGAAGTAGGCGGATCGGGCGCCGAGGTGGTAGACCACGGTGTTCGGGGGCACCGGCTCCCCCGACCGGTAGGGCGTCTGGGGGAAGTGCCGGCGCAGCCACAGGCCCAGCCGCAGGCGCTTGTCGTCGTACAGGGTCACCCCCAGGAACTGGTAGTCCTGGACATGGACCACCCCGGTGGTGGGGATGGAATCGACCCGGCCCTGGGCCTGCCCAGGGCCGATGCGGATCTCCACCCGGTCCCGGGCCCGTTGCCATCGGGCTCGGAGTGGGACCTGGTAGGCGGCCAACCGGTTCTCGGGGCTCATCCACGTTTCTCCCATCCGGCTCCGATCCCCAGGAGCACCAGGCTCCCCAGCCCCAGGGCGAAGAGCCCCAGCCCCCATCCCGGGGTCAACGGCTCCCGGTACACCGCGGCCATCAGAGGCAACACCGCAAGGAATTGACGAATGGGGTAGACCAGACCGGTGACGGCCAGCAGGGCCACGGTGCTCCCGGCCAGCCACCGGGGCGCCAGGGCCAGCACGGGGCTCCCCACCGCGGCCAGCCCACATCCCAGCAGCACCAGGGTCTGGAGGCGGAACTCCGGCGTCCACAGCCGGGCAGGCGTCCACGCGGGGGGCAGCAGAAGGGCCGCGGCCACCAGGGCCAGCACCACCATCCCTGCCCGCACCGGCCGGGGATAGGCCCACTCCTCCCGGAAGGCGACCAGGCTGAAGGCCAGGCTCACCGCGACCGGGGGCAGGTAGAAGCCCTCCCGCCACAGCACCACCTGACCGTCGCGGACCGGGGACAGGAACTTGACCAGCTCGCCCAGGTCCAGCCCGGTGATGGCCAGCCCCGCGGCGGGATGGGGGGCCCAGGGCGCCAGGTATCCGGCCAGGGTCGCCAGGCCGGTCACGGGGATCCCCCAACGGAGCGTCTCACGCATGGGAGCCTTCACCTGTTCGCTGGGCCTGGGCAGATGCCCGCTGGCGGCGCGCCTTTTCCAAGCGGAGCCTTTGCCGCTCCCGGCCCTCCTCGAACCGTTGTCGTTCCTCCTGGGTGGTCAGTTCCAGCCGGGGCACGGGCGTCGGCCGTCCTCGGTCGTCCAGGGCCACGTAGATGAAGTAGGCGCTGTTGGTGTGGGTGATCTCACCGGTGAGCAGGTCCTCGGCCTCCACCATCACCTCCACCTCCATGCTGGTGCGCCCCACGTAGGTGATGCGCCCGTGCAACATCAGGAGCTGGCCCACCCGCACCGGGTGGTGGAAGGTCACGCTGTCGATGGCCACCGTCACCGCGGGGCGCCGGGCATGTCGGGAGGCCACGATGCCGCCGCACTCGTCGCACAGCTTCAGGATCACCCCACCGTGGACGTTGCCCAGGCTGTTGGCATGCTCGGGGTTCATGAACTGGCTCAGGGTGATGGCCGAATCCTGGACCCGCTTGGACGTGCTCGAGGGATCGCTCATGGTTGGGTTCCCATGGACGTGGTCGGTCGGACGGCGTCGGTGGAGTTGGGGGCGATCCCCTTCCCCGACGGGTTCTGGGGCTTCTCGATGGGCTCAGGCCAAGGCCCGCTGGTAGGCCCTCATCAGCTGTCGGGCGCTGCGCTCCCAGGTGAACGTTCGGGCGTGGGCCTGTCCCTGGGCGGCCAGGTGGGCCCGGAGCTGGGGCTGGGTGGCCAGCCGCACCAGCCCCTCCGCGATGGCCTCCACCCGGGTGGCGTCCACGTACAGGGCGCCCGGTCCCCCCGCCTCGGGGAGGGAGGAGTTGTCTCCGGCCAACACCGGCGTGCCACAGGCCAGAGCCTCCAGGATGGGGAGGCCGAACCCTTCGTATAGCGATGGGTAGGCAAAGAAGGCCGCCGCGCTGTACAGAGCCGGAAGATCGGCCTCGGCGACGAAGCCCGGAAAGAGGACCTCGTCCTCCAGTCCCAGCTCTGCCACCACCGCGAAGATCTCGTCGTACAGCCAGCCCTTGCCGCCCCCGATGACCAGCCGGTGGGGGATGCGGGCCTGCCCACGGGCCAGGTGGAAGGCCCGGATCAGCCGGGGGAAGTTCTTCCGGGGCTCCAGCCGGCTCAGGGCCAGGATGAAAGGCCGTTCACCGATCCCGTAGCGTCTCCTCACGGCCCGCAGGCGGCCTTCCTCCCGTATCGGCCGAAAGTGGCGGTGGTCCACAGCCCCGTGGACCACCGAGATCCGCTCCCGGGGCACCTTCCACAGCTCCTCCAGGTCCTGGGCCGTGTGGTGGCTGTCCGCGACGATGTGGTCCGCCCGTTCCACGCTCCGGGGCACCACCACGTTCAGGTAATGGTGCAGGCTGGGCATGGCCGCATCCGGGTAGCGGACGAAGGCCAGGTCGTGGACCGTCAGGACCCGGCGGCGGGCCGTGCAGGGCGGCAGGACGAAGTCCGTGGCGTGGAACAGCTCCACCGGCCCCCGGGTGAACCAGTCCACCCGGGGCCAGGGCATGTCCAGCCGGTGCCAGATGCGCACCAGGTCCCGCTCTCGGATCCAGGGCGTGGCGTGGAGCGGCAGGGGCGCCCGGGCTCGGTCCTCTGCCGTCACCGGGCCCGCCACGAAGAGGCGGATGTCCCAGTCCGGGGCCAGGCGCACCAGGGCCTGGACCTGTCCCCGCACGATGCGGCCGATCCCCGCGGCCTGGCGTATCGCGGGGGTGTAGTCGACGACCAGGCGCATGGTCCGCTGGGCTCACAGCCCCCGATAGGTCCACAGCCGATTGGCCGAGAAGTTCCAGAAGAGCACCACCCCGATCGCGAACAGCTTGGCGAAGTTGTAGCTCAGCAGAAAGCCCAGCTCCGGCGAGCCGGTCAGGCCGATCCAGTAGGGCCGCAACAGATGGTCCACGAAGCCGAAGACCAGGGTGTTCAGGCCCAGGCCCATGACGCTCACCGTGGCGAACTGGACGAGCTGCCGCCGGGCGTCTCGGCTCCGGCTCTCGGGAAAGGTCCACCGCCGGTTGAGGGTGAAGTTCTGGAGCACCGCGGCCGTGAAGCTGAACCCATTGGCCACGATGGGCAGGAACCCCCCAACCTGTACCAGCAGGTTGAGCACGGTGAAGTCCGTCATCGCGCCCAGGGCCCCCACCGTCGCGAACTTGGCGAAACGTTTCGCCTCCCGGCGACGCCGTCCCTTCAGGCGCAGTTCCTGGGGTAGGTTCAGATCCACGGCGAGCCTCATGGCCTTATGGGAGTGCGATTCTATCTCTGTCTGGGTACCCCGGCCGGAACCGGATTCTCCGAGGCAGCCACCACCCCCAGCCACAGGGCCAGGTGCAGATAGATGCCCTGGACGAAGAGGTTGTCCACCAGGTTGTGCAGGTTCAGGTGGACCCAGACGCCCAGCACCCCCAGGGCCAGGGCCCGCTCTGGGCCTCGGGTCTGCACGATCCGGCGGACCAGCCAGGTCCCCAGCCCCAGGATCATGGCGCTGTAGGCCAGGAACCCCACCAGGCCGGTCTCGGCCAGCACGTTCAGGTAGATGTTGTGCGCGTGGCCCAGGGGGTCTTCCCAGGCCAACAGGCGCACGGACGGGTACACGGCCGCGTAGTTCCCGGGACCTACCCCCAGCCAGGGGGCCTGTTCCCACATGCGCAGGGCAGCCACCCAGTGGGCCAGCCGTTCCTGGATCGCGAAGTTGGCATCGGTCAGGGGCTGACGGAGCACCTCCTCCATCCCCACCCCCAGGTAGGCCGGCAGATCGGCCAGCCGAGCCCGGACAGGGGCCGGCACCCAGGCCGGATCCAGGCCCAGGAGGAGCCCCCCGGCCAGGACCACGCCCAGGCCCACACCGCCCCCGACCAGGGTCCGGCGGCTGCGCAGGGCCAGCACAGTGGCCACGCCCGCGGCTCCGGCCAGCCAGCCTCCCCGGCTCCAACTGGCCAGCAGACCCAGGGCCAGCACGCCGCTGACACCGGTGAGGGCGCCGGCCAGGCCCAGGGCCCTCCCCCTTCCCGAGGTCGCGCGGGGCAGGCGACTCCACGCGTCCAGGGCCAGACTCACCGCGACGGGAAGGGTCAGGCCCAGGTAGCCGGCAAAGGGATTGGGCTGGCGGAAGGTCCCCGCAGCCCGCATGAACCGGCCCAACACCTGGAAATGGGGAGGGCCGATCCCGCCGATGAACTGGTAGATGCCCAGTGCGGCCTGCAACGTGGCCCCTGCCAGGAGGCCGGCCACCATCCAGGGCCGATGGGATGGACGGAGCGCCTGGGGCAGTACCAGGACCACGACCAGCACTTCCGTCCATTTTACCACCTCCGCCGCGGCCTCGCGCAAATCCACGGCCCGGGGAACCAACAGGAGGAGCACCCCGGCGTAGAGGGCCACCCACCCGGCCACCGAATGGGGCTCTAGGGCGAGGCTGCGGCGTCGTGCCCCGTCCGCGAACCAGAGGGCCAAGGTGCCGGCCAGGAGGAGATCCGAGCCTCGAACCGGCCCCACGGTGTAGCTCGCTGCGAAGGGCAGGGAGATCCCCAGGGCCAGCCAGGCCAGCCAGGGCCAGCGCACCAGGAGCACGATCCCACCCAGCCCCCCGGCCAGCGCCCAAGCAGGGGCCAGCGGCAGGGTGGCCACCCACCAGGCCAGGATGCCCAGCCCCAGGGCCGCCTGCAGCCAGCGCCTCCTGGGCAGGATGTCGCGGACAGCGCCGAAATTCCCCACCTCGATATCCCCGAGCCCTGGACCCCGAGCGATCTCCTTGGATCCCGTGATGGCATCCGAAAGGACAAGAAATCCCGGGCCATGGCCCGGGATCCCACGTGGCGGAGAGGGTGGGATTCGAACCCACGAGGGCTTACGCCCTACGCGTTTTCGAGACGCGCGCACTCGGCCAGACTATGCGACCTCTCCACGGCTTCCATTGTAACATGGACCGGCTCTCGGTTCCAAAGTCCAGAACGGGAGCCAGCCGCGCTCGGTTCCCGCTCCTGGCCCCTTCCCCACGGGGCTCCCGGGCACGGGTTTGCGCTTCCCGGTCCCCCATGCTATAGTCCCCGCGTGGGCTCTGCCCCGCCCTGGGCCGGGCCTGCTGTGGACGGGGAACCCCGGTCCCATCTCCCCCTCTGTAGCACGGTGAACCATCATGGTGGAGGACCTGCGCGGGCGTGTTGCTGTCATCACCGGAGCCAGCCGTGGCATCGGCGCGGCTGTGGCCGAGGCCCTGGCCCAGGAGGGCTGCCACCTGGTGTTGGCGGCCCGGAGCGCGGATCGGCTGGAGGCCCTGGCCCAACGGCTGGGGCAGGAGCATGGGATACGCGCCGTGGCCGTGCCCACGGACATGGCCGACGAGGCCCAGGTTCGGGCCCTGATCCGCCGGGCCGCGGAGACCTTCGGCACCGTGGACATCCTGGTGAACAATGCCGGTCTCGGCCTCTTCGGTGCGGTCCACGAGCTCCACATGGCGGACCTGCGGGACGTCTTCGAGGTGAACTTCTTTGGCCCCGTCGCGGCCATGCAGGAGGTGGTTCCCCTCATGCAGCGCCAGGGCCGGGGCAGCATCGTCAACATCGCCAGCATCGTGGGCCGGTTTCCCCAACCCCTGGGTGGGGGGTACAGCGCGACGAAGTACGCGCTCATCGGCATCAGCGGCGCGGCCCGGGCCGAGCTGAAACGGGACGGCATCCGGGTCATCCTGGTCTGCCCGGGGCTCACCGACACGGAGTTCGCCCGCCACTCCCGGGTCAGCGTGCCCGGCCTGGAGGCCCGGGAAGGGGAAGCCCAGGCCCCTTTCCCGGGCGTATCTCCAGAGCGGGTGGCCCGCCGGACGGTGGAGGCCATTCGACGGGGCGAGCGGGAGGTCTATGTGACCTTCTTCGACCGGCTCGTCGTCTGGTTCGCCTGGCTCTTTCCCGGAATCTTCGAGGCCCTGTTGGTGGTGGCTGCCGGATATCGCCGGGATCGGTTCCGGCGACGTCGGGGCTTGCACCAGACCGCTGCGCGCGCGGCCCTGGACGGACCCCTGCTGGCCGTGGCCCTCACCGGTCTGGCCGGCTGGCTGGGCTGGCGCCTGTTCCGACGGCGGGTCGGCTCCCCGATCCAGAGGCCCAGGTAGAACCCGGAGGTGACCGCCGTGGATCCGGTGGCCATGGAGCCCGAGGCGCTTGCCCAGGAGCTGGAGCGCTCTTTCCAGCTCCTCTGGGAGAACCTGTCCCTGTTGGAGCGCCATGAGTGGGAGTCCCCCTGCCTGCCCAACGGATGGTCTCCCAAGGCGCTGGTGGCCCATGTGGCCTTCTGGGACGACTTCCAGCGCCGGCGCATGGAGGCCCTGCTCCAAGGCCGAAGGCTCCCTCGGCCCGAGATGGACAACGACACCCGCGCGGCCCAGGACGAGGGCCGTTCCTGGGAGGAGGTGGTGGACGCGGCCCAGGAAGCCCGCCGGGCCCTGGTGGCATTCACCCGCAGCCTGACCCTGCCACAGGTGACCGCGACCTATCGGGAGGAGGACGGCCCGGAACGGCCGATCCTGGCCACTCTGCTGCCCCACATGGCCCGACATGTTCGGGACCATGCCCAGGAGCTGCGGGGATACGCGGGCTCCATCGCCCGGTGGGGCCGAGAGGGATTTCGCCGGCTCTACACCCGGCAGTTTGCCCGGTTCCTGGACGCGATCGGCGGGCTGGACGAGGCCACGCTGACCGCGGTGCCGGTCTGCGGCTCCTGGAGTGCCCGGGAGGTGTTGGCCCATGTCCTCGCGTGGGACGAGTACGCGCTGGAGGTGCTGCAGGGCTGGCCCGAGCCGGATCCCGCCCGCCTGGGCCGTTGGCTCGGGCCCTCGGGCGTGTTGGAGGACGTGGACGCGGTGAACCAGGCCCTTCAGGAGGAGATGGCCGAACAGACCGTGGTGGAGCTCCTGGACGGCTTGACCACCGTGCATCGCCGGATCCTCCGGGTGTACGATGGGATCCCGGCCGGGGAACTGGGCCGGGAAGGGGACTTCGGCTGGGGAGAGCGGGGCCACCGGGTGCGCTTCCTCTACGAGTTCAGCCTCCACCACGCGGAGCACACGGCCCATCTCCTGGAGGGGCTTGCAGGGGCAGCGGCGCAGAGCGACTGAGGGCGGCCAGAGGCCTTGTCTCGAAAAAAATGGGCGGACAGATAGTTGAACAGATGAGCCAATCGGTGTATACTGTATACAGCTCCCAGGGGAATACCCCCTGGGCTTTGTTTGGTTGATTGGAGAGGTGTGGCGGTGACCGGTCGCCTGCTTGGGTCCACCTGGACTGGGCGACGCGGCCGTCGTCCCGCTTGTTTGGCCCGAATCGACGCGGCGAGGGAGGCTCTTTGAGGCATACGCCCCCGAACCGAGCAGTTGGTCGAGACGGGTACCATTCCATGGGGACGAGACCGTCCACGCCCACAGCGTTGGTTTTTCTGTGGAGGTTTCGTGAGCAGACAACCGAAGAGAGGCGATCGGGGTGGCCCCAAGCTCCGTTGGTACAAGGTGGATCTCCACCTGCACACCCCGGCCTCCAGCGACTGGGAGGAACCCGGGGTCACCTACCTGGATTGGCTGCGTACCTGTCGGGCCCGTGAGCTGGACATCGTGGCCATCACCGATCACAACACCGTTGCCGGGATCGCGGCCATTCGGCGGGAGATCGAGTGGCTCACCCGACTGGAGCAGGAGGACCGCCTGACGGAGGAGGAACGGCTTCGTCTGGAGGAGTGGCGGAACCTGGCCAACGAGATCCTGGTGTTGCCGGGCTTCGAGTTCACCGCAACCTTTGGGTTTCACATCCTGGGCATCTTCCCCCCCGAGACCTCGGTCCGCGAGCTGGAACACATCCTCCTCCAGCTCCACGTGCCCCCGGACAAGCTGGATGCCGGCACCACCGAGACCGGTGCCAGCACAGACGTCCTCACCGCATATCGGGTGATCACCGAGGCCGGTGGCCTGGCCATCGCCGCGCATGCCAACAGCACCCATGGCGTGGCCATGCGCAACTTCCCCTTCGGGGGCCAGACCAAGATCGCGTACACCCAGGATCCCAACCTGGCCGCCCTGGAGGTCACGGATCTGGAGAGTCGCAGTCGTCGCTCCACGGTCCGCTTCTTCAACGGCTCCAAGCCGGAGTATCCCCGGCGGATGCACTGCATCCAGGGAAGCGACGCCCATCGCCTCACCGCGGATCCCCGCAATCCCCGGCGATTGGGCATCGGCGACCGGGCCACGGAGATGCTCCTTCCCGAGCCCTCCTTCCAGGCCATCCAGGAGCTCCTGGCCAGCAAACACTTCGACCGCATCCGTCCCTACCGCCCCCGACATCGGACCATCGACCATCTGGAGGCTGCCCGGGCCGAGGGCCCCAACCAGGTCCAGAGCTTCCACGAGTCGGCCAGCAAGCGGGGAGGGCGGCTGACGGCCATCCTGGCGGACATCTGCGCGTTCGCCAACACGGACGGCGGCACGGTCTATGTGGGGGCCAGCGCCCGCAAGGGCAAACCCAAGGGGCTGCCCAACCCCAAGCAGGTACAGCAGGAGATCCAGGCCGCCATGGCCGAGCGCCTCTCCCCTCCGGTGGAGGCCAAGTTCGAGCTCGTCCACAGCCACGGGGTCCCGGTGCTGCGCATCAGCGTGGAGGAGGGGGACAAGAAGCCCTATTGTGTGGACGGCTCCCGCTTCTACGTCCGCAACGACGCGGAGACCTCCCTGGCGGTTCGGGACGAGATCGTGGCCCTGGTCATGGAGAGCCTGGGCCTGGAACCCGGGAAGACGTCCGCGCCGTCGCCTCCGCCCTCGGCCGAGGCGACGGAGAAACCCCCATCCCGTCGGCGCCGCCGTCGTCGTTCCGGGCGTGGCAGCGTCAACGGTCGCAGGGAGGAGAGCGCTGAAGGGCCGTCGACCCCGGAGGAGCCGCCGGCCCCAGAGCAGGACGATCCCTTCTACCTGCCCCAGGACGGTGTGGAGATCGTCCGGGTGGAGGAGCGCCAGGGCACCCGGTTCTACACGGTGCGGAACCTGCGCAACAGCCAGGAGGTGGGCAACGTCACCCGGAAGGGCGCCCGCAAGCTGTGGAACTACGCCATTGCCCAA
This sequence comes from Caldilineaceae bacterium, assembly GCA_026989655.1. GTDB lineage: Bacteria > Chloroflexota > Anaerolineae > Caldilineales > Caldilineaceae > JALSIX01. Next base: position 20,396 of record JALSIX010000080.1, on the reverse strand, counting down.
TATGAGGACCATCCGGTGGACCCGGACTCGGTCCAGTGGCGGGGGGATGTGGGCATGGTGAAGGTGGAGAAGCGGGCCGGCAAGCTCCGCTACGATCTGGTCCGACGGGAGGGAGACCAGGTGCGGGTCTTCTACGGCGTCACCGCGGAGGGCATGGAGGGGCCGTGGGCCCAGTTTGTCCAGGCCGAGGAGGCGGATCGGGAATCGAGCCGGTGAACATGGGGTCGCTCCCCGACCCGGCCGCCATGAGGGGATAGCCCTCCCTCCAGCCCTCCAAGAGGGGCGGCCGGGGAGAAGGGCCCCGGGCCCTTTCCCCGGCCCTTGCCTCGTGCCCTTGCCTCACCACACGTAGATCACGCCCACCACCGTCAGGACCCAGAGCAGGATGGTCAGGGCCAGAGGTCTGTCCTGGAGGATCAGCTCGTCCGGCGCGCCGCCCAGCCGGCGCACGTGGATCAGGTAGAGGTAGCGGAGGATGCCGTAGAGCACGAAGGGGATGGTGAGCATCATCTGGCCTTCGCCGGCCAGGGCCGTCTCCGCGGAGAAGGTGTAGAGCACGTACGCGATCAGCGCGCTGGTGGTCACCATGCTCAGGATCTGGTCCAGAAAGGGCAGGTTGTAGTGGTCCAGGCTGGCCCGATGGCTGCCCGCCCCGTCCTCCAGGAGCGCGATCTCGTGGCGTCGTTTGCCGAACCCCATGAAGAGGGCCAACAGGGTCACGCACACGTAGAGCCAGGGGCTGAAGTTCTGCACGTGGACCACCAGGACACCGGCGATCACCCGGAGGAGGAAGCCCAGGGCGATGATCAACACATCTACGATGACCAGGTCCTTCAGGTAGAGGCTGTAGGCGATGTTCTGCAGCAGGTAGAGGGTGAGGACCACTCCGCTGGTCCTGTCCATCAGGCCCATGGCCAGGATGCTGACGGCCGCGAGGACCAGAGCCGCGGCCTGGGCCACCCGGGGACGGAGCTGCCCGCTGGGCAGGGGGCGCAGCCGTTTCCGGGGATGTCGACGGTCCTTCTCCAGGTCCACCAGATCGTTGAGGATGTAGACCGCGCTGGAAGCCAGGCAGAAGGCCAGGAACGCGAGCCCGGCCCGGAGGGCCAGGTCGGGTTGGAAGAGCTTGCCGTCGAAGACCAGAGGCGCCAGGACAAACGCGTTCTTCGTCCACTGGGTGGGCCGCATGGTGCGGACCAGGCCCCATAGCTGCCCGCGATGACCGGATCGGGACAGGGCTGTGGGGGGATCTGTGCGCTTCCCAGGCCGCATGCATGCCTCCCTTCCTGGTGTGCCCCGGCGTCGCGCGGCGGTGTCCTGTGGTGCTGTCATTCCGTCGTGCTATCATACTGTAGCCCTGCCAGGCGGACCAAAATGGCTCCCATGGATGGACACCGATGGCCCTCCGAGAACGATTGGACCGTCTTCTGGTGGAACGAGGCCTGGTTGCCAGCCGGCAACAGGCCCAACGGGCCATTCGGGCCGGTCAGGTGCGGGTGGACGGCCGGATCGTGGACAAGCCCGGCCATCCGGTTCCCGTGGATGCGGATGTCCGGCTCCAGGAGCTGCCCCGCTACGTGAGCCGAGGCGGCCTGAAGCTGGAGGCCGCGCTGGACACCTTCGGCCTGGACGTGCGTGGGCGGGTGGCCGTGGATGTGGGCGCATCCACCGGCGGGTTCACCGACTGCCTCCTCCAGCGAGGTGTGGCCCGGGTCTACGCGGTGGATGTGGGCTATGGGCAACTGGCCTGGAAGCTCCGCCAGGATCCCCGGGTGGTGGTGCTGGAGCGGACCAACATCCGCCACCTGGAGCGGCTCCCCGAGGGCTCCATGGCGGATCTGGCCGTCGTGGACACCAGCTTCATCGGCCTGGAACGGGTGCTGCCGGCCACTCTCCGCCTTCTCCAGCCCCAGGCGGATCTCCTGGTATTGGTGAAACCCCAGTTCGAGGCCGGCCCGGACAAGGTGGGCAAGGGCGGGGTGGTGCGCGATCCGCGGATCCACCGGGAGGTCCTGGAACGGGTGATCGCTCTGGCCCAGGAGCTGGGCCTGGAGGTGGCCGGCCTCCGGGCTTCTCCTCTTCTGGGGCCGGCCGGCAATGTGGAGTTCCTCCTCTGGCTGCGGCGAGGAGGGGCCGACCGCGCGCTGGACATCCCGGCCGCTCTGGCCCAGGCACTGTCCCAGGCCCGCGAGCTGGCCCGGTCCAAGGGGCGGTCTCCCCGCAACGCCCTCTGAGATGCTCGGTTCCCCTCCGGGTGTTGCGCCCTCCGGATGACGGCGGTACAATTCCCCCATGCTGCTCACCGTGGACATCGGCAACAGCCATATCGTCGTCGGCGCATATCCCATGCCCGGTCCCGAGGAGCCGGCAGGCCCCGAACCAGAGCCCCCGGTGGCTGTCTGGAGGCTGTCCAGCGACCCCCGACGGACCGAGGACGAATATCGGCTTCTTCTGCGTCGGCTCTGGGAGGAGCAGGGCTACCGCGCGGAGAGCTTCGGGGATGCCGTGCTGTGCAGCGTGGTGGCCCCGCTCACGGATATCTGGGCCCATCTGCTGGAGCGTCAACTGGGGCGGGCCCCTCTCCTGGTGGACCACACCCTGGAGCTGGGGATCTCCCTGGGGGTGGATCGACCGGACAGCGTGGGCCGCGATCGGCTGGCCGACGCGGTGGCCGGATACGAGCGAACCCAGGGGCCGGCCATCGTGGTGGACTTCGGCACGGCCACCACCTTCAACGTGGTCAGCCGGGAAGGGACTTTCCTGGGCGGGGCCATCGCCCCTGGGCTGGGAACCGTCACCGACGCCCTGGTGCGGCGGGCCAGCGCCCTGCCCGCGGTGGAGCTGGCACCGCCCCCGCAGGCCATCGGCCGGAGCACGGTGCCGGCCATCCAGTCCGGACTGATCTACGGCTATGTGGGCCTGGTGGAGGGGCTGTTGGCCCGGCTGGTGGCCGAACTGGGAGAGAGGCCCCAGGTCCATGCCACCGGCGGGCTGGGCCACATCATCGCACCGTTGACCTCAGCCATCCATCGCTACGATCCCTGGCTGACCCTGGCCGGGATGCGTTCCATCTACCGGAGAAATCGCGGATGCCCCCCATCCTGAACGGCAAGCGCGTCCTGCTGGGCGTGAGCGGCGGCATCGCGGCCTACAAGTCCGTGGCCCTGGCCAGCCGACTGACCCAGGCCAACGCCCAGGTGGATGTGATCATGACCGCCTCGGCCATGAAGTTCGTGGCCCCGGTCACCTTCCAGGCCATCACCCAGCGGCCGGTGGTCCACGACATCTTCGAGAGCTGGCACGATGCCGGCCGCCTCCGCATCGGCCACGTGGCCCTGGCCCAGGCCGCGGACCTCTTCATCGTGGCTCCGGCCACGGCCCACACCCTGGCCCGCCTGGCCCTGGGCATGGCCGACGACATGCTCAGCATCACGGCCTTGAGCTACAAAGGGCCCATGCTCCTGGCCCCGGCCATGGAGACCCGCATGTGGCAACACCCCGCCACCCAGGAGCACGTGGCCAGGCTGCGTGGCTGGGGGGTAGACTTCGTGGGGCCTGCCCAGGGGCGCCTGGCCTCTGGGGAGTACGGCGAGGGGCGCATGGCAGAGCCCGAGGAGATCTTCGAGGTCGCGTGCAAGGTCCTGGGGCGAGGTGGCCCTCTGGAGGGGGTCCGGGTGGTCATCACCGCGGGGGGCACCCGGGAACCCATCGATCCCGTCCGTTTCGTGGGCAACCACTCCACAGGCAAGATGGGGGTGGCCCTGGCCCGGGCGGCCCGGGACCTGGGCGCGGAGGTGGTCCTGGTCCACGCGCCCCTGGCCGTCCACCCTCCCGGAGGCGTGGAACGGGTCTCGGTCCAGACCGCGCAGGAGATGTTCGAGGCCGTGATGCGCCTTCTCCCCGAGACCGATGTGCTCATCGGCGCGGCCGCGGTGGCCGACTACCGCCCCGTGAGCAGCGAGACCACCAAGATCAAGAAGATGCCGGGCCAGCAGATCATCCGCCTGGAGCGAACCCCGGACATCCTGGCCGCAGTGGGGGAGATGCGAGGGCCTGAGCGCCGACACCCCCGTCTGGTGGTGGGCTTCGCGGCGGAGACGGACAACTGGGAGCAGAACGCGCTGGAGAAACTGGAACGGAAGAACCTGGACCTCATTGTCCTGAACGACGTCACCGCGCCGGACAGCGGCTTCGCGGTGGACACCAACCGGGTGACCCTCTTCGAACGCAGCGGCAACCGCGAGGACTGGCCCCTGATGACCAAGGAAGAGGTGGCCCAGGCCATCATGCAGCGCGTCGTGGCCCGTCTGGGGCGGTTGGACTGGAAGAAACGCTGAGGAGGCCCCTCACTCCACACGGATCCGGCCGATCTCCACGGTGTCCTGGGAGGGCCAGGGGAGCCACCACCGTCGGGCCGGGATCCGCCGCCCGTCACTGGCCCGCTCCATCCCCAGCTCCACTATGTACACTCCCGGCGCCAGTTCGGCCGGGATCTGGAAGGAGAGCCGGCCCCGCACCGGGTATCCCGCTGGCCATGCACCGCTCGGATACCAGGGGCTGGCCAGGGGACCGCGCCAGGTGAAGGCCTCGCGTCCCGTCCTGTCCACCAGGACCAGGAGTGCTCGGTAGGTGTCCCGGTACGGGTTGGGGCGGGGCCGCCAGCCCAACATCGCGCCCAGCGTCCCTCCGACCTGGACCGTGGAGGGCCCCACCTGGGCATCCAGCAGCTCCATGTAGTCGAAGATCGCCCGGGGCGGCCGGGCCAGAGACGGGGGCTCCGGCGGTAGGGTCACGTCCAGCTCGGCCAGAGGCCAACGCCCTCCTGGAGGGGGCTCCTCGGCATCTGGAAGCAGGGGTTCCCCGGTGTCCCCCCGATAGACCACCAGCTCCAGGCGGTATGGGCCGGGAGGAAGCCCCACCGGGATGGGGATCGCGAGGGGGCGCGGGAAGGCCACCCCGGGCGATAGCCGGGGCGGCACGATCAGGTCCTCATCCTGTTGGGAGGCCGGCGGTTCCCAGAGATCGGCCTGGGCCGGGTAGAGCCGCAAACTGGTTCGCAGGGGTGCGTTTTCGCCTGCGCGCCTTTCCTGCCAACACAGGGTCGTGTAGAGGGTCTGTCCCGCCACGGGGGGATTGTGGAGCGTGACCCCCACCAGGGCCAGCTTCTGCCCAAAGACGATCTCGGACCTGTCCGGTCCCGACGGAACCGGACAGGTTGGCGTGGGCCGTGCGAAACGCTGTAGACGACCGAAATCCCGTCCGGGGATGGGGGCATCCAGAGTCTGGCGCAGATGGCTGGCCAGCCATCTGCGCACCCGTCCTTGGGGATCGCTCACGGTATCGTAGAACCGGTAGTGCCACAGGCGGGGATGGTTCTGGCTCGCCCGGGCCAGGGCCTCCGCGGCGGCCGGCCAGGGCATGGCGTAGAAATCGCTCTCGGGGAGTCCCCAGCCCAGGTTCTCGGGGCCATCCACGTTGCCTGTGGTGAGCAGAGGCACCCGGAGCCCGGGGGAGGGGCCGCTCTCCTGTTCGGTGTCCAACAGGCGTCGGCGCTGCAGGGGAGGCGGGAGGCTGGTGTCCGTGGAGGTGTATTCCTGGGGCCAGTAGAGCGCGACCGCGGTGTAGGTCCACCCTGCATTGACCAGGATCCCGTCGCCGGCTCGCCATTCTTGGGCCAGGCGGGCCGTTGCGCCCCGGTGGTCGTCGGCCCGATAGAGGGGAGCGTTCCAGAGACGGAGCAGGCTCCACCCCTGGAGGGCCAGGATCCCTGTGGCCACCAGGAGGGTGAGGAGGCGGCGCGGCCAGTGGTGGATGGTGGACGTGGCATGGGGCAGGGCGGTTCGTGTAGCCAGAGCCAGGAGCAGCGGACTGACCGCCCCATACACAAAGAAGTAACGGACATGGTAGAGGGGGGTCAATGCGATGCTCAGAAGGCCAAGGAGAAGCAGAGGGCCGAAGATCGCGACGAGGAGCAGGGCCAGGGGGGAGCCGGGATGTGCTCGTTGGCCTGTCGGAGGTGAGAAGGACGAATTTTTCGCGTAGCCATACAAAACTCCAAACACCCCCAGACCACCCAACACCCCCCAGAACCAAAGCCCCATCTCGCCACCCGGAAACGACTGGCCCATCCACAGCGCAGCCAGGCTCTCGGCCAAGGCCACACGCCACCCCGGCCAGACCCGCCAAGGCGGTACCGGGGGCTCCAGGGCCTGGCGGACAAAGACCGGTAGCCACGGGGCCCACAGGGCCAGGGCCAACAGATTGGCTCCCAGCCAAGGGAGGAGCCGAGCCATCCTGCCATGGCGACCGCTGTCCGATGCCTGTCTCCAGGCCCTGGCCAGCACATACAGGTTGACCGGGATCAGCAGGAAGGCAAAGTAATAGAGCACGTACATCCCCGAGGCCGCGGCCAAGGCATAGCCCAAGAGGCTCTTCGTGGACCCTGGGCGCTCCAGCCAGTTCCACCCCAACCACAGCACCAGCAAGGCCAGAGCAGCCCCCAGGGTGTACATCCGCACCTCCTGGCTGTACCAGAGGTGGTAGGGATGCCCGGCAGCGAAGATCACCCCAAGGGTGGCCACCTTCCCGTCGAAGAGGCGGCGTCCCAGGGCATAGATCAGGGCCATCAAGACCATGCCCCAGAAGACCGAGGGCCACGCATAGAGGAACTCCAGGCCGAAGGCCGGGGTGGGCTGGACCAGGCGCTGCCAGAGGTGAAGCAGCAGGTAGTAGCCGGGTGGATGGATGTCCCGGGCGGTGTGGGCGATGAGCTGGGGAATGGCCTCCTGGGCCAGGTGCGCGCTGACCGTCTCGTCGTACCAGAGGGACTCGGCGCCTAGCCGGTAGAGACGCAGCCCATAGCCTGCCAGCAGGGCGATCAACACAGCCACACGTGCCGTCTGCTTCATAGGGGGTACTCTAGTGGAGGGCAGGAGGTTTGTCAAACAAATCCCCCTGTGCCCTGCTTGGAAGATCCCCGGGCTTCCGAGTACAATAGGCCCATGTCCACAGCAACCCGTGCGCTGCCCCGTGCCCGATCCGCCCGCGTCCTCTGGAGCCCTGTGTTGTCCTGGCTGGGGCGATGGGGCGGGATCGCTCTGGGGCTGTTGGCCCTAGGGTGGACCTGGCAGGCCACCGCGATCCCAGTGGTGGTGGAGGTGGACGGCGTGCGGGAGACGGTCTACACCCACCGCCCCACGGTCCAGGCCCTGTTGGTGGATCTGGGGTTGGAGCTGGGGCCCGCGGATCGCCTCTCCTTGCCCGTGGAGGCCCGACTTCAGCCCAACACCCTTCTCCAGATCCAACGGGCGCCCATGGTGTGGGTCCGAGCAGATGGACGGCAACTCCTCCTCCACACCTGGGCTGCCACTCCCCGAGCGGTGCTGGAGGAAGCCCGGATCCCCTTCACCGAGTACGATCGGATCCGGGTACAGGGGCGCTTTCTTTCCCTGGACCAGGCCCTGACGTATCCCCCTGCCCGGCTCCTGGACGTGGCCTACGATCGGGGCTATGCCTGGGAGTCCCTGGAGCGTGTGCCCCTCCAAATGGAGGTGTTGCGGGCCATCCCCATCCAGGTGGACGACGGGAACCTCCCGTTCACCGTCTACACCACGGCCCAGACCGTGGGCGAAGCCCTGCGGGAGGCGGAGATCGTCCTGTACCTGGGCGATCGGGTTCAGCCCAGCCTGGGCAGCCCCGTGAGCACCGGGCTCCGGGTGACCATCGAACGCAGCACGCCCATCAGCCTCCAGGTGGATGGGCGTCGGGTGAAGACCCGCACCCGGGGCAAGACCGTGGGCGATGCCCTGGCCGAGGTAGGAGTCCTGATCACGGGCCTGGACCGGGTCTCCCCTCCTCTGGACGCGCCCCTCTACGACAACGTGGAGATCCGGGTCACCCGGATCTGGGAGGAGATGGTGGTGGAGGAGGACGTGGTCCCCTTCGACACGGTGTTCGTCCCCGATCCGGAGCTCCTCATCGACACCCGCCAGGTGGTGAACCCGGGCGCGGAGGGCATCACCCGACGGCGATATCGGGTGCGCTACGAGGACGGCCAGGAGGTCCAGCGCACCCTGGAGGACACCTGGGTGGCCCAGGAGCCTGCCCAGAGGGTGATCGCCTACGGCCAGAAGATCGTGCCCCGAACCCTGGTCACGCCGGAAGGCCAGGAGATCACCTACTGGCGCAAGATCCGCATGTTGGCCAGCAGCTACAGCCCCAGCACGGCGGGTGTCTCGCCCGACGTCTCCTGGTATGGCCTGACCCGGACCGGCGATCCCATGCGCAAGGGGGTGGTGGCCGTGGATCCCCGGATCATCCCCCTGCGCACCAAGGTCTACGTGCCCGGATACGGTTTCGGGGATGCCCTGGACACCGGCTCTGCCATCAAGGCCCGGCGCATCGATCTGGGCTACGACGACTCCAACCTCGTGCTGTGGAACCGGTGGGTGGATGTCTACCTGCTCTGGCCGCCGCCTCCCAGCTACCTGATCACCTGGGTGTTGCCCAACTGGCCGCCGGAACGCTGACCCCCGATGACCGCGTCTCCGCCCCCAGCCACGTCGCGCCGGATCGCTCTGCTCCTGGGCCTGGTCCTGTTGGCTGGGTTGGTGTTGCGCACCTGGAACCTGAACTTCGATGGGGGCCTCATGGCCCACCCGGACGAGCGCAGCACTGCCTGTTGGCCGGCGTCCTGGATCCGCTGGCCGGATGACTGGGAGAGCCTTCGAGATCCCCGCCGCAGCCCCCTGAATCCCCTGTGGGATCCCCGAGAACAGCGGGCGTTCCACTACACCTATGGCCACTTCCCCCTGTACCTGGGGGTGGCCATGGGCGAGCTCCTGCACCGACTGGCTCCTCAGGCCGATGCCTGGGGATTGCCCACCCCCTGGGTGGAGCGGATGGCCCGAGCCAACACCCCCTGTGCCGGGGTGGCCCTGGCCGGCCGTCTGGTCATCGCGCTCCTGGACACCCTGACCATCCTGCTGCTCTACCTGCTGGCACGCCGCCTGTACGGCCCCTGGCCGGCTGTGCTGGCCGCAGCCCTCTACGCGTTCACGGCCCAGGCCATTCAGCTCAGCCACTTCTGGGCCATGGATCCGGCCAGCACCACCTTCACCGTGCTGGCCGTCCTGGGCGGTGTGCAGATGGCCCAGGAACGAAGCTGGCGAGGTGTCCTCCTGGCCGGGAGCGGTGCCGGGCTGGCCATCTCCTCCAAGTTCAGCGCCTTGCCGGTGTTGGCCGTCCCTGTGGTGGCCGGGATGGCGGTCCTGTGGCGGGAACAGCGCAGAGGGCCGAAGGATGGCCCTGGGACCGCCCGGATGGTGCTGGGCATCCCCGTAGCCCTGGCCGTGGCCGGTCTGGCCTTTGCCCTGACCAGCCCCTACGCGGTGTTGGACTGGCGCTCCTTCCTCCAGTACACCCTGGTGGAGCAGGGGCAGATGGTGCGGGGCATCGCGGACTTCCCCTTCACCCGACAGTATCGGAACACCACGCCCTATCTCTACTTCATCGAGCAACAGGTCCGGTGGGGCATGGGCTGGCCCCTGGGGCTGGTCGCGCTGGCCGGCACCCTCTGGGGACTGGGGCGGCTTCTCCTGGGGCGGGCTCGGGCCGAGGAACTGGTGGTATGGAGCTGGGTGCTGCCCTACTTCGGCCTCACCGGCGCGTTCCTGGCCAAGTTCAACCGCTACATGAGCCCGGTGTTGCCCTTCATGGTCCTCTTCGCCGCGGGTTTTGTGGCCTGGCTGTGGCAGCTCGGGAAGGGGGTTCGAGGGGCGGAGAAACGATCCCCAGAAGCCCAGAGGCCCCAGGCCGCTTGCCTGGACACCGGATCTTCCCGCCCCGAATCCCCAGCTCTGGGGCCCCGATTCCTCCGCCTTCTGGCCGGGCTTCTGGCCGCCACCGGGTTGGCCGGTGCCGTTTTCTGGTCTCTGGCCTACGTGAACGGCGTCTACGGCCGGGAGCATACCTGGATCCAGGCCAGCCGCTGGGTGTACGCGAACGTGCCCTCCGGCTCGGTGATCCTGTGGGAGCTGTGGGATGATCCCCTTCCCAAGGCCATCCCCGGGGAGCCCGGCATGGACATGGGGAGCCGGGGCCTGCGCCACATCGACTGGTCTCCCTACGAGGAGGACACCGCGGAGAAGTACCAGATCCTGAAGGAACGGCTGCGGGAGGCGGACTACGTCATCTACGCGTCCAAGCGCATCTACGACAGCGTGGACGAGCTTCCCGAACGCTACCCCATGACCATCCGCTACTACCAGCTCATGTTCCAGGAGGAGCTGGGCTTCGAGAAGGCCGCAGAGTTCACCTCGCCGCCCCGTCTGTTCGGCTGGGAGTTCCCCGATCACACCGCGGACGAGAGCTGGAGCCTCTACGACCACCCTCAGGTGACCATCTTCCGCAAGGTCCGAGAGCTGAGCGACGAGGAGTTCGACGCCCTGTTGGGGGGCACCTGGGAGGGGGCACAGCCCTATTATCGGGGGAAGGACTCGCCCCTGAGCCCTCTGCTCAACCTGCTGGGCCTGGGCAGCTCGCCGGAAAGCCAAGACCGCGGGCTCATCAACCGGATCCTGGCTCTTCTCCTGGACGAGGGGGGCCGTCCTCCCGAGCCTCCCGAGAGACGAAAGGACCTCTCCCTGGACGTCCCCCTGCGGGACCTGCCCGTGGTGGACAACTACCGGTGGAACGTGCGCGCCAGCCAGAGCCCCTGGCTGGCCGTGATCTGGTGGTGGCTGGTTCTCTCCTTGCTGGGCTGGCTGAGCTGGCCTCTGGCCTTCCTGATCTTCCGACGCCTGCGAGACCGGGGCTATTTCCTGGCCCGAACCCTGGGCTGGCTGCTGGCCGGATGGCTCCTGTGGATCCTGGCCAGCTTCGACCTGGCCCACAACACCGTGGTCAACGCGTGGCTCGCGGTGGCCCTTCTGGCCCTCCTGGCCGCCGGGGCCTTGGTCAGGTCCTGGCACGAGTACCGCCCGTTCCTGCGCCGCATGGGGCCGGCCTTGGTGGTGGGGGAGCTCCTGTTCGCCGGAGCCTATCTGGCCTTTGTCCGGGTGCGCATGGCCAACCCCGACCTGTGGCAACCCTGGTTCGGTGGCGAGAAGTTCATGGAGTTCGCTTTCCTGAACGGGATCCTGCGCAGCCCCACCTTTCCACCCGTGGATCCCCATTTTGCCGGGGGCTACATCAACTACTACTACTTCGGCATCTACCTGGTGGCCTACCTGATCAAGCTCACCGGCATCTACGCGGAGGTGGCCTTCAACCTGGCGGTGGCCACGCTCTTCGCCCTCACCGTGCTCAACGCGTTCGGCGTGGCCTATTCCGCGGTACGGTCCGAGGGATGGCGGCGGAGGCGGCGTCCCGCGGACGTGCTGGAGATCGACCTGGGAGAGGCCTTCACCCGAACCCCGCCCTCCTGGTCCGGGGATCCGGCAACCGGAGCCGCGCCCTGGCACCGGGGGCTGTTGGGAGCTCTCCTGGCCCCCTTCTTCGTGGCCGTCCTGGGGAACCTGGAGGCCTTGGCCCAGGTAGTCCGCCAGGTGATGGCCCTGAGCGACACGGAGTTCCTCAGCGGCCTGCCAGGAGTCACCGGGCTGGTCCGCGTGGTGGACGGCCTGTGGGTGCTGCTCACCACCGAGGCGACCCTGCCCGGATACGATTTCTGGGCCCCCAGCCGGGTGATCGACTACACCATCAACGAATTCCCCTACTGGAGCTTCACCTTCGCGGATCTCCACCCCCACATGATCGGGATCCCCTTCGCGGTCCTCTTCCTGGGCCTGGTCCTGACCACCATGCGCAGCTACCCGGTGGACTGGCGTGCCCACTGGCAGGAGGGCATGTTGCTCCTCCTGGCCTTTGGTCTCCTGTTGGGGACCCTGGCCAGCGTGAACCTATGGGAGCTGCCCACCTACTACAGCCTGGGGGTCCTGGCTGTGGCCGTGATGCTGTGGCGGGGGAGGGGCCTCCGGAGCTGGCGGCCGGCCGGCGGCACCGGGACGATCCATGGGGAGGCGTCTGCACCTGGGCGGGAAACCGGTCTCTCCGTGCCGGACGGGATCCTGGGATTGGGCTTTGCCCTCCTCTATCCGCTCCTGGCCTATCTGACCTTCTATCCCTTCTTCCGGGACTATGCCAACGTGGGAGCCAGCGGGGTGGGGTGGGTGCGCTCCGGAGATCCCCTGGGGCGCTGGCTGCTCATCTGGGGCATCTTCGTCTTCGTGCTCGTCACCTGGCTGTGGGTCACCGGTGCTCGTCCGGCCCGGCCCGGCGACGCGCGCCCCACAGGCCTGGAACGCTGGCTGAGCCTGGCCCTGGGGAAGTTCGAGCGCCTGCCTCGTCTCATCGCCCTGCAGCGGATTCGGGTCCACCGGGCAACCCCGGCCTTCATCCTGGGAACCTGGCTCTTGCCCCTCGCGTTGATCCTGGCCGGGCTCCTCCTGCTGCTGACGGAGCGGACGATCCTGGCCCTGAGCCTGCCATTCCTGGCCCTGGCCTTCCTGCTCCTGTGGCGTCGGGGGCGGGCGGCGGATCCCGGTGATCTCTTCGTCGGGATCCTGGTCTTCGTCGGGGGAGCGATCCTGGCCGGAACCCAGGTGATCTATCTGAAGGACTTCCTGCAGGGCGGCGACTGGTACCGGATGAACACCCTGTTCAAGTTCTTCATCCAGGTCTGGGTCCTGTGGGGAGTGGCGGCCGCCGTGGCCGTGCCCCGCATCCTTGCCGGGGCGTCCGGGGTCGAGCAGGGGGCCCCAGCGACGTCGGTGGACCATGCTCCCAGGCCCTGGCGCCCGGTGTGGACCGGGGCGCTGGCTCTGCTGCTGGTGGCCGGCCTGGCCTATCCTGTGTGGGGGACGCCGGCCCGTTCCGACCAGCGCTTCCCGGGCTGGCGCCCCGACTTCGGCACCCTGAACGGGCTGGACTTCATGCGACAGGGCGTCTACTATTGGCCGGATAGCTCCAATCCCATCGAGCTCCGCTACGATTGGGAGGCCATCCAGTGGATCCTGGCCAACATCCGAGGCAACCTGGTCCTGGTGGAATCGGCCACCACGGAGTACTATCGGGCCGGGGGGACCCGGGTGGCCAGCCTCACCGGCCTGAGCAGTCCCGTGGGCATGCACGCGGGAGAACAGCGCTACGGCGAGGACGTGGGCCGGCGAAGCGCCTGGTTGAACGAGTTCTGGTCCACCCCGGAGGTGGAGCGTACCCTGGAACAGATCCGAGAGCTGGACGTCTCCCTGATCTATGTGGGACAGTTGGAGCGCCACCAACACCCCGAGGGGGTGGCCAAGCTGGAACGCATGGCGGCCCGGGGCCTTCTCCAACCCATCTACACCAATCCCAGGGCCACCCTCTACGCGGTGCCAGGCACCCTGATTCGAGGACCCGATGGCTGGATCTACCCCCGGCCCCACCCGGAGCCCAGCCCATGAACCTCCTCCTGTACCGGATGTTGGCAGCCGTGTGGCGGCGCATCCCGATCCCACTCCGGTGGACCATCCTGGGGCTGACCCATGACAAGCTCCTGGTAGGGGTCAGCGGCGTCATCCTGGATGGGCAGGGGCAGGTGCTGGTGGTCCGGCACCGGTTCCGTGGCCCCCATCCCTGGGGCCTTCCCGGCGGCTGGCTCAGGGGCGGCGAGACCCCTGCCCAGGGATGGCAGCGGGAGATCCAGGAGGAACTGGGCTGTCGGGTCGCGGTGGAGGGCATGGTCTTCCAGGGGGCCAGCCGATGGAGCCTGGAGTTCATCCTGGTGGGTCGACTGCTCGACGGGCCCTTGCGGCCGGATCCTGGGGAGATCCTGGAGGCCCGTTTCTTCCCACCGGAGGCCCTGCCCCCAGGCCTCCAGCCCGACCATCGGCTGGCCATTCGCCGGGCCCTGGCGCGCCGTCTTCAGGAGCCATACACCGCGGACCGGAATGTAGTGGGTCAACGAGGGAGCTGACGGGACGCCATACGCCGCGACACACGACGCCGTGGCCCACCGTCCTCGCCCCTCGATACCTGCGAAGTGGAGAGCGCCGTGTTGCTCCAGTTTCTGACCACCTATCTGGTGCTCCAACTGGTGGGGCTGGCCGCCCTCCCCCTGGCCCGTCGCCTGCTGGAGGGGTTGCCCCTGCAGGGCTACGCGTTCGCGCGCCCGCTGGGGATCTTCCTGGCCGGCCTCCTCCTCTGGCTGGGGACGGTCTACGGCCTGCTGCGCAACACCGTGGGCGGCGCGTGGCTCGCGCTGCTCCTCACCGCCGGCCTGAGCTGGGGCCTGGGATGGCGCCCTCGGTCGCCCGCCGAGCGCTGGAGGCCCCGGTTCCGGGAGATCCTTCCCCCGGCCAGCTACCTGGTGGCTGTGGAGGGGATCTTCCTGTTGGCCTTTGCCGCCTGGGCCTGGGTCCGAGCCCACGATCCGGCCATCAACCACACCGAGCAGCCCATGGATCTGATGTTCCTGAGCGGGATCCGGGCCAGCGCTGCCTTTCCGCCCCGGGATCCCTGGCTGGCCGGCTATGCCATCAGCTACTACTACCTCGGCTACTGGCTGATGAACACCGTGGGGCTCCTGGCGGCCCTCCTCCCCGAGGTCCTCTACAACCTGGGCCAGGCGGCCTGGTTCGGGCTGCTCCTCAGCACCGCCTTCGGCCTGGGGGCCAATCTGGCGGCCGGGCTGGATGCCCGGGGTGCCGCGGCAAAGGGTCGAACTCTGCTGGGAGGATTCCTGGCCGCGATGGCTGTGGGCCTCACCGGGAACCTCCAGGTGATCCTGGAATGGCTCTACGCCCAGGGCCTGCCCGTGGAACGGATCGCCCGCTGGGTCGATGTCTACGGCTTTCCCGAACAGGCCCAGGTCACCCGTCGGTGGTACATCGATCTGGGATGGTCCTGGTGGTGGCGGGCCAGCCGGGTCATCGAGGACACGGATCTCCTGGGCAACCACATCGAGGTCATCGACGAGTTCCCCATCTTCAGCTACATCCTGGGCGACAACCACCCCCATGTCCTGGCCATGCCCTTTGGGATCCTGGTGGGGGCCCTGGTCCTGGCCCTCTGGCTGAGAGGCGGTCTTCCGTCGGGGCCACAGGGGGATCCCTCGGCCCTACCCCCCACACCGGCCCCGGAGAGCCGAAGCCGGCCAGGCCCCTTTCTCCGCCTGGCGAACCTCTCGGCTCCCCTGCCCTCCACCGCATCCCTTTCCTGGCTCGCGGTGGCCGGCATCACCGGCAGCCTGATCTTCCTCAACACATGGGATTTCCCACCCCACTGGGTGTTGGGGGGCCTGGTGGCCCTCTTCCTGGCCCGGGCCCGAACGGCCTCTCTCCGGCCGGCCCTGGGCCAGGGCGTCCTCTGGTTGGGGACCGTGGTCCTGGTAACGCTGCTCCTGTACTGGCCTTACTTCCTCACCGCGCAGAGCCAGATCCAGGGCATCGTTCCCAACCTGTTCAACCCCACCCGCCTGCCCCAGTTCCTGCTCATGTTCGGCCATTTCCTCCTGGCTGTGGCCGCGTTGCTGGCAGTGGCCTGGCAAGAACATCCTCCAGGGTGGCGTACGGTGGCCGGATGGCTGGCCCCGGTCCTGGGCGTGCCGGCCCTCTTCCTGGGCCTCAGCCTCTTCCTGGCTGTCCGGACTTCCACGGGGCAGGAGTTCCTGGCCAGAATGCCTCTGCCCCCGGACCAGACCAGCTACACCCAGGTCATCCTCGGCCGCTGGCTGGACCGTCCCTGGACCTTCCTCCTGGCCGGAGGCATGGCCGCGGTGAGCCTGAGCCTCCTCTGGGCCCGGCTGGTGGACCCTCGGGAGAAGGACCGCCCCGCGGTGACCTTTGCCCTCATGCTGGCCTCCATTGGCCTGCTCCTGGCCTTCGCGCCAGAGTTCGTCTACCTGCGGGACAACTTCGGCACCCGGATGAACACGGTGTTCAAGTTCTACTACCAGGCCTGGTTGCTGCTGGGCGTGGCCGGGGTGGTGGGCATTCTGGCCGCATGGCACCCGGACCGGTGGCCGAAGGCCCGGGGCGCGGGTCCGGACCTCTCCGGCACCTCCGCTGTGGCCCGCCTGCTGGCCCGGGGCGCGGGAAGTCTGGCGCTTTTGTTGATCCTGGCTGGGCTGATCTATCCTGTAGCCGGCGCGTACGTCAAGATCCAGGCCTTTGGCATGCCGGATACGCCCACCCTGGATGGCCTGGCCTACATCGGGCCGGACGAACGGGCCCTCATCGCCTGGATCCGGGAACACACGGCCCCTGAGGACATTGTGCTGGAGGCCCAGGGCCGCAGCTACCTGGCCCACTACGGCCGCATCAGCGCATCCACCGGGCGGGCCACCCTGTTGGGCTGGGACGGCCACGAGGCCCAGTGGCGAGGGCCGGCCTACGCGGAGATGGCCGCGGGGCGGCCCGAGGCGATCCAGGCCATCTACCGCACCGCCACCCCAGGCGAGATCCGGGTGCTTCTGGAGGAGTGGAATATCGACTACGTGGTGGTGGGGCCTACAGAGCGGGAGCGCTATGGGCTCACCCCCGCGGATCTGGCCCGACTGGACCAGGCCATGGATCGGGTGTGGGAACAGGGCGACTTCCGACTCTATCGCCGACGGGGAGGATAGCGGCCGCGACCTGGCTCCTTTCCCGGAAAGTCGGCTTCCATCCACGGTCCTCCGAGATCGACGGAGCCTGAGGAATCCATGATCCACGCCCAGACACCGCGACCCCCTTATGGCACGGCCATCGGCTCCCGACATGGGTGGCTCGCCCTGGCCTGGACCACTGTGGTCCTGGTGGCCGGGGGGCTCCGTTTCGGGGGCCTGGGCTGGCTTCGCCCCCTCTCTCCCCTGGAAGCCGGCCACGCCTGGCCGGCCTGGCTGGCCTCCATCGGCTCCTCGTTGACCGTGGAGACGACCACGGTCTCCAGCCCGCTGCTCTACACGGCCCAGCGTTTCCTCTTCTGGTTGGCCGGGGGCGGCGACGGCTTGGCTCGGGCCTTTCCTGCGCTGGTGGGCACCTTGCTCCCCTTGGTGGCCTGGCGGGCTCGAGATCGCTGGGGGACACCCCAGGCCCTGGCCCTGGCCGTGCTCCTGGCCGTGGATCCCTGGCTGGTGGCCTTGAGCCGCCGGGCCGATGGGGCCATCCTGGCTCTGGGAACGGCCCTGGCCCTGCTCGTGGAGCTCCACCGGGCGCAGCGCCCGACAGGCGGGGGGGATGCGCCACGGCCCTCCTGGCTGTGGTGGGGTGTGCTGGTGGGGCTCTTCCTCCTCTCCGGCCCGCTGACGTGGCTTCTCCTGCCCGTGTTGGCCCTGGCCTGGTTGCTCCTGCCCCCTCCTCCACCTCGGGACCGTGGCAGCCGGGTGGGATTTGTCACAGGGCTGGGGCTGGCCCTGGGCATCGGGGGCACCGGCCTGTTCGCCCACTGGCAGGAGCTGGGCACGGTGGCATACGCCGCCGACCTGGCCTGGAGCATGGTCACCGGCCAGGATGTGGAGCGGTTGGGCGGTCCCTATCCCTGGAGCTGGGCGGCCATGCGAGCCCTGGCGGACGTCCTGCCGCTGTGGTTCCTGGGGATCCCGGCCCTGGGCCTGGCGCTCCGGAAGCCATCGGAACCCGCCCCTCCCAGGGCCGCTCTGGAGCGGCGCTGGTCCTTCCTCCTGGCCGGCTGGGCCCTGTGGGGTGCTGTCCTGTGGTTGCTGCCCGGCCGCAATCCCTTGGTGCTGCCCATGCTGGGCCTTCCCCTCCTCCTGGCCGCGGCCCCGGTGTGGCCTCGGCTGTTCCGCTTTTTCCGGGATCCGACCGGAACGCCGGATCGCTGGCTCGTTCTGGGCGCCTTCACCGCGCTGATGGTCACCGCGCGCTTCTGGACCGCGAGCCTGGTGGGGCCGCCCGGTGCCGCAGACGGAGGCCTGGAGACCGTGTTGCTCTTCTACGCTCTAGGGCCCCTGTTGGCTGGTCTTTTCTGGTGGTGGTTGGGGCCTCGGGCCACCCTCCAGGGGCTCGCGGGTGTGGCCCTGATCGGGCTGTCCCTGTGGACCGTCTCCGCAACCTGGTCCCTGAGCTTTCGGCTCGATTGGCCCCAGGCCACCGGGCTCTTCGGCATGGAGACCGGAGCGGAGATCCGGCTTCTCCAGGAGGATGTGGCCCGTCTCAGCGCCTATCGGACCGGGGATCCCACCCAGATCCCGGTGGAGGTGAGCGTGCCCCCCCGGCTGCGACCGCTTCTGGGATGGTACCTGCGGGAGATGGAGGCCCTCCGTTTCGTCCAGGGAGTGGACCCAGAGCAGCTCGCCGCGACCCGGGCCCTGGTCCTCGCCGCGCCGGACACCCCCCTGGCCCTCCCCGGCGGCTATGTGGGCAATGCCTATCCCGTGATCTTCCGCTGGCTGCCCACGGACCTGCCGGACGTCCGGGCATGGGTCCGCTGGCTGCTCACCCGCCGAATGGCCGGTTCACCGGTGGTGGAGGAGGTGGTACTGTGGGCCATGGGCCAGGAGTGAGCTGGGGGAACCCGGACCAGGGCCCGGCCGTCCACCATATGTCGTCCCCGGCCGGGAAGGACCGTGATCTCCGTCTCCACAATGCGTGGGCCGTAAATGTGTGGGCCGTAGACCCATTCCGGTGCCGCATTGTGCGTCCCGTCTCAGAGAGGCAGATCCCATGTTGCGCGAGGAGACCCAACCCATAGAGGAGACCCCGACAGCCATCTCCAGTGCCCCGAACACGAGCCTGTGGCTGCGCTGGGAGATCCGCCCCTGGGAGGTGGGGGCCTGGATCGGGGTGCTCTTCGTCGCGGTGGCCAGCCGCTTCTACCGGCTGGGTGCACGGGTCATGAGCCACGACGAGAGCCTCCACGCCTACTACTCCTATCTGCTCTACGCAGAGGGGAACTTCCGACACGACCCCATGATGCATGGGCCGTTTCTCTTCCACATGAACGCGCTCATCTACACCCTGTTCGGGGTCTCCGACGCGACGGCTCGAGTGGGCCCTGCGCTGGCCGGCATCGGTGTGGTGGCCACTGCCTGGCTATTCCGCCGTTGGATCGGCCGCACGGCCGCGCTGGTGGCCGCGCTCCTTCTGACGGTGGACCCGAGCATCCTCTTCCACAGCCGTTACATCCGCAACGACATCTACATGGTCCTCTACGCCATGGTGTGGGCCTTCAGCATGTTCCGCTACGTGGAGGAACGGCGGGCCCGTTGGCTCTACCTGATGACCGTCACCATGGCCTTCGCGTTCATCACCAAGGAGAACGCGTTCATGACCGGCGCGCTCTTCGGCGCGTTCGCCGGGCTCGCGGCCCTGGGCCACCACCTACGGGGCCAGATCCGATGGACGGAGAGCCCCTACACCGATCTGGCGGTGGTCATGCTCTCCTTGGTGCTGCCCTTCACCGCGCCCTTCGGCCACCTGGCCCTAGGGTGGGATGCCCTGGCCTACGCCACTCCCACGGACATCCTGCGCTCGACCTTGTTGGTGGCCCTGGCCACAGGGCTCTCCCTGGCCATCGCCTATCTCTGGTTCCGGCGCCTCCGAACCGTGGAGACACCGGGTGTGGGGTTCTCCACCTGGGTGGGGCTCATGGCCACCTTCTGGGCCCTTGCCATCCTCTTCTTCACCACCTTCTTCACCAACCCCCTCCAGGGGCTGGCCACCGGAATCGTGGGCAGTCTGGGCTACTGGCTGGCCCAGCAGGAGGTGCAGCGGGGCAGCCAGCCCTGGTACTACTACGGGATCCTGGTGATCCTCTACGAGTACCTGCCCCTGGCCCTCAGCCTGGGCGCGGCCACCACCCTGTTGTCCGGGCTGCGGCGGGGGGCATGGCGACCTGTCCCTGCCAGGGACCTGCCCCAGGATTCCCCACCGTCCCCGGAGCAGGACGGCCGGCCGCGGATCCTGCCCACGGCCGTGCAGCGGGACTTCGTGCTCTTCCTCCTCTGGTGGACCGTCACCGCGTGGGTGGCTTACTCCTACGCCGGAGAACGCATGCCCTGGCTCACCACCCACATCGCGCAGCCCATGATCCTGTTGGGAAGCTGGTGGCTGGGCCGGCTGCTGGTGGGCCTGGACGGGCGGCGGATCCTCCAGGAACAGGGATGGATCCTCTTCCTGGTGGTGCCCGGTCTCCTCTTCAGCCTGTACCACCTGGTCACCAGCCGGCCCTTCCAGGGCCGGGATGTGGCCTCGCTGGGGGAGACCGTGCGCTTCTTCCTGGCGCTGATCACGGTGGCGGCCCTCCTCTACCTGGCCTGGCGGGCCCTCCAACGGCTGGACGGCCAGGGCCCTCGGCTGATCGGGCTGGGGGTCATCGGCATCCTGGCCGTGCTGACCGTGCGCCATGCGATCCTGCTCACCTACGTGAACTACGACATGGCCACCGAGTACCTGGTCTATGCCCACGGCGGTCCAGAC